>NZ_JALQDI010000001.1:0-486576 GCF_023631305.1 Caballeronia sp. INML3B | reverse complement strand
GGCTGAGTCCTGTAATGTACAGAACTCAGCCCTCACGGCCTTAGCCCAAACCTGTCCAACTTTGCGGGGTCAGTTCAATTCATCGCGGGCGTTTTTGCGTCTGAAGAACGATTAGCGGAACACGACCGTCTTGTGCCCGTTCAGCAGAATGCGATGCTCCGCGTGCCACTTCACCGCGCGCGCGAGCGTCACGCATTCGACGTCGCGGCCGATCGCCGTCAGTTGATCCGGCGTCATGTTGTGATCGACGCGCTCCACTTCCTGCTCGATGATCGGGCCTTCGTCGAGATCGGACGTGACATAGTGCGCGGTCGCGCCGATCAGCTTCACGCCGCGATCGAACGCCTGATAGTAGGGCTTCGCGCCCTTGAAGCTCGGCAGGAACGAGTGATGGATGTTGATCGCGCGGCCCGCGAGCTTCTCGCACATGTTCGCCGACAGAATCTGCATGTAACGCGCGAGCACGACGAGATCCGTGTCGTGCTGATCGACGATTTCCAGCACGCGCGCTTCCTGCGCGGCCTTCGCATCGGGTGTCGCCTTCAGCAGCGGCAGATGATGAAACGGAATGTCGTAGCTCGCGGCGAGCTGATAAAAATCCTTGTGATTCGAGATGATCGCCGGAATCTCGATCTGCAACTGGCCGGTGCGATAGCGGAACAGGAGATCGTTCAGGCAGTGGCCGATCTTCGACACCATGATGACGACGCGCGGCTTCACCGAAGCGTCATGCAGTTCCCAGCGCATGCCGAATTCGTCGGCGAGATCGGCGAACGACTTGCGCAGCGCGTCGAGACCGGGATCGCCGCCGACCTCCTGAAAATGCACGCGCATGAAAAACTCGCCGGTGCGGCTGTCGCCGAACTGCGCGGAGTCGAGGATATTGGCGCCGAGATTGAACAGAAATCCCGACACGGCATGCACGATTCCCGGCCGGTCGGGGCACGACAACTTCAGGTAGAAACTATGTTCGGTCGACATGACCTTTCCTCGTTCGTTTGATTCTTGATATTCAGAGCGGCGGCGGATGGAACAGCGCGTCGATACCTTCGCAGGCGTCCTCCCCGATCCACTGGCGGCGCAGCATGCAATCGAGCGTCGCGAGACTGGCGTCGACAGTGAGCTCGCCCTCCTCGATCCAGCGCGCGACGTCTTCGATGCGCGCAAGGCGATGCTCGCCGACCTCGCCGTCCTGGTTGCGCGGCGCGAAATCGGGCGAAAGGAAAACGTCGTAGACGAAGATCTGCTCGGCCTGCGTGCCTTCGGGCAAGGATTGCAGCACATGGAACGTGCGGCCGCGCTCGGCGGTTTGCGCGAGCCCGGCGCTCATGCCTGCTTCTTCCCAGCATTCCTTTACGAGCGTCGGCATCAGTTCGAACCCCCAGCCGATGCCGCCCGCCACGATGTTGTCGAGCATGCCGGGATCGGTCGCCTTCGTCTCGCTGCGGCGCGCGATCCACAACTGCGGCGCCTTATCTCGATATTTTACGATGCCGTTCAGATGCACCGCGTAGGTCATCGTGCCGAAGAAGCGCGACGCCGCACGCTCGATGAACGCGAGCGGCGGCGCGTCGAAGTCGTTGCGGACCGCGTAGGTTTCGTCGCGCCAGCCGGGGATTCTGCCTTCCGCGTATAACGCGCCGATGACCGCGCCTAGCGCGGCGCTGCGCGCGTTCACATCGGCGAGCGATGGGTTCAGCCGAACCGCTGCTTCGTCGATCTCGAAAACGTCCGGCCAGCGGCGCAGCGCGTCGACGTCGGTGCGGCGAATCCAGCCGACACGCTCGTCGCCGATGAAAAAGGGCGCGTGCGCGGCAGCATCGAAACGGCGCGCGGAAATGATGGCAGGCAGCGTCATGCGGGCACTCCGGTCAACGCAAGGCGACGCGAATGCCCAGCAGGATGAACGTCGCGCCCGCGAGCCGGTCGAGCCACACGCCGACGCGCGGACGGCGCTTCAGCCACGCGCCGATCATCCCCGCGCCGATGCCGAAGAGCGAAAACACGACGACCGTCTGCAGCATGAACAGCCCGCCGAGCTCGAACATCTGGAGCATCACGCTTTGCGCGCCGTGCGGATCGACGAATTGCGGCAGGAACACGATGAAGAACAGCGTGACTTTCGGGTTCAGCATGTTGCCGATCACGCTTTGGCGGAACACGGTCGAAAGCGGCTGGCTCGGGCGCGTGTGCGCGGTCGCGAGACCGTGACTGCGCAATGCCTTGATGCCGATCCAGACGAGATACGCCGCGCCGGCGAGCTTCACCGCCTGAAACGCGACGGGCGACGAACGCAGCAGCGCCGCGATGCCGAGCGCGGCGAGCGTCGTATGAAAGATCACGCCGAATGCGAAGCCGAGCGCGGCGACGACGCCCGCGAGGCGCCCTTGGGAAATGCCTCGCGCGAGCACCTGAAGATTGTCCGGGCCGGGCGCAACCGTAATCGCGACCGATGCGGCAAGAAAGAGCAGAAAGTTGTGCATCTCAATGTCCACCGAATTCGCATACGGTATAGAGCGGCACGCCGTTCTCGCGCAGCAGCTTCGAGCCGCCGAGATCCGGCAGGTCGATGATCGCCGCCGCTTCCACCACTTGCGCGCCGAGCCGCTCGAGCAGAATCTTGCCGGCCATCATCGTGCCGCCTGTCGCGACGAGATCGTCGACGATCACCACTCGATCGCCCGGCTTGCACGCATCCTCGTGAATCTCGACCGTCGCGCTGCCGTATTCCAGGTCGTACGACTGCGACAGCGTCTTGTACGGCAGCTTGCCCTTCTTGCGGATCGGCACGAAGCCCAGGCTCAGCTCGTACGCGAGAATCGGGCCGATGATGAAACCGCGCGCATCCATGCCGGCGATCACGTTGACGTTCTCGTCGATATAGCGCTGCACGAACAGGTCGATCAGCATGCGCAGCGCCTTGCGGTCTTGCAGGATCGTTGTGATGTCGCGGAACTGCACGCCGGGCTGCGGCCAGTTTTCGACGGTGCGCACGCGCTCCTTGATGAAACGCGCGGCGTCGAGCTGAGCGCTCGAAGGGGTAATGGACATGACTTCTCCGGAGTCCGCGCCGTGAGGCCGCGCGTTCGCCTTGGTGACAAAAGAGATTACGCCGCCCGGCGGTTGCGCGAGAGCCGTTCCTCGGCTTGCGCGAGCACTTCGGGCAGGCCGCGCAGCACGACGATATCGTTCGCGCGCAGCCGGGTTTCGGGGTCGGGTTCGACGCCCCGGATGCCGTGGCGCCGGATCGCGGTCACCTCGACACCATTGCCGACGAGGCCGAGATCGTCGAGCGAGTGCCCGACGGCCTCGGAATTCGCGTCGATCGGTACGGATTGTAGCCGGACCTGCTCGTGGCCATCGTCGTCATCGACATCGTCGGCGCCGTGGAAGTAGCCGCGCAGGAGGCTGTAGCGCGCATCGCGCATTTCCTCCACGCGCCGCACGACGCGACGCATCGGCACACCCATCAGCACGAGCGTGTGCGACGCGAGCATCAGACTGCCTTCGACGATCTCCGGAATCACTTCCGTCGCGCCCGCGGCGGTGAGCTTATCGAGATCGGCGTCGTCGACTGTGCGCACGATCACGGGCAAGGTCGGCGCGAGCTCGTGGATGTTGTGCAGCACGCGCAGCGCGGAAGGCGTGTTCGCATACGTGATCGCGACGGTCGCCGCGCGATGCAGCCCCGCCGCGAGTAGCGACTCGCGCCGCCCGGCGTCGCCGAACACCACCGATTCGCCGGCCGCCGCGGCCGCCGCGACGCGGTCCGGGTCCAGATCGAGCGCAACGTAGGAAATCCCTTCCTGCTCCAGCATGCGCGCGAGGTTTTGCCCCGCGCGGCCGTAGCCGCAGATGATCACGTGGCCGCTCTGCTTGAGGCTCTGTGTTGCGATCTTCGTCATCTGCAGCGATTGCAGCATCCATTCCGTCGACGACAGCCGCAGCACGATCCGGTCCGCGTTCTGGATGATGAACGGCGCGGCGAGCATCGAGAGCAGCATCGCGGAGAGAATCGCTTGCAGGATGATCGGGTTGACCAGATGCGAATCCAGGATCAGGTTGAGCAGCACGAAACCGAATTCGCCCGCCTGCGCGAGGCCGAGACCCGTGCGCATCGCGACGCCCGGCGTTGCGCCGAACGCGCGCGCGAGCCCGGTGATCATCACGGCCTTGAGCAGGATCGGCACGACGAAAAAGCCGAGCACGAGAAACGGATGCTCCCAGATCACACGTGGATTCAGCAGCATGCCGGTAGTCACGAAGAAGAGACCGAGCAGCACGTCGCGAAACGGCTTGATGTCCTCTTCCACCTGATGCCGATACGGCGTCTCGGCGATCAACATCCCCGCGATGAACGCGCCGAGCGCGAGCGACAGCCCGAACTTGTCGGTGATGAACGCCGCGCCCAGCGTCACCAGCAGCAGGTTCAGCATGAACAGCTCTTGCGAGCGGCGCCGCGCGACGAGATCGAACCAGCGCGTCATGAACTTCTGGCCGATGAAGAGCAGGACCGTCAATGCGACAACGATCTTCACTGCCGCGATGCCGAGCCACATCGCGAGCTGCGACGATTTGCCGTTGCCGAACGCCGCGATGATGATGAGCAGCGGCACGACCGCGAGATCCTGGAACAGCAGCACGCCGAAGATGTTGCGGCCGTGCTCCGATTCGAGTTCGAGCCGCTCCGCGAGCAGCTTGCTGACGATAGCCGTAGAGGACATGGACATCGCGCCGCCGAGCGCGAAGCTCGCCTGCCATGACATCTCGGTCCAGAAATTCGCGATCCAGCCGAAGATCAGCGCGAGCGCGATCGTCGCCGCGACCTGACTCGCGCCGAGTCCGAACACGATGCGCCGCATCGAGCGCAGCTTGGAAAGGGAGAATTCGAGCCCGATGGAAAACATCAGGAAGACAACGCCGAATTCGGCGAGATGCTGCGCGCGGTCCGAATCCGGTGCGATGCCCGCCGCGTGCGGTCCCACGATGATGCCGACCGTCAGATAGCCGAGCATCGGCGGCAAGTTGAAATAGCGAAATACGACGACGCCTGCCACGGAGCAGAGCAGCAGCAACAGCGTCATTTCGAGCGGAGAGGTCATCCGTCTAGCGTCCTCGTTCGTCAGCGTTCCGAGGCGCGTGTCTTCGGCGCTCCGGCATCTTAAAAAGGCCCCTGACGACAGGGCTTGCGGGGGCGGATAGGCGGCGGCGCGGCGCGCTCCCGGCGGGGCGGCTGAAAAACGCCTTTGCTATACTCCGCGCATGATAGCGAAAATCAATGGCGACCGGGCACTGGCGCTGGCTCGCAACGTAATCCAGATCGAAGCAGAGGCCGTTCGCGGGCTTTCCGAACTTCTCGACGAAAACTTCACGAACGCGGTCGAAACGCTGCTCGGCTGTCGCGGTCGCGTGGTCGTATCGGGCATCGGCAAGTCGGGCCATGTCGCGCGCAAATTCGCCGCGACGCTCGCGAGCACCGGCACGCCGGCGTTCTTCGTGCATCCGGCCGAAGCGAGCCACGGCGACCTCGGCATGGTCACCGCCGACGACATCTTCATCGCGCTGTCCAACTCGGGCGAAACCGAGGAACTTGTTGCCATTCTGCCGCTCATCAAGCGCCTCGGGGCGAAGCTGATCGCGATCACCGGTCGGCCCGAATCCAGTCTCGCCCAATTGGCGGACATGCATCTCAACGCGCGCGTCGAAAAGGAAGCGTGCCCGATGAATCTCGCGCCCACGGCCAGCACGACCGCCGCGATGGCGCTCGGCGACGCGCTCGCCGTCGCCGTGCTCGATGCGCGCGGCTTCGGTCCCGACGACTTCGCGCGCTCGCATCCGGGCGGCGCGCTCGGGCGGCGCCTGCTCACCTACGTCCGCGACGTCATGCGCATCGGCGACCAGGTGCCGGTGGTCTCGCTCGACGCGACCGTTTCGGACGCGCTCTTTCAGATCACCGACAAGCGCATGGGCATGACGGCCGTCATCGACGCAAACCGTCATGTCCACGGCATTTTCACGGACGGCGATCTGCGCCGCATCCTGCAGCGCGACGGCGATTTCCGCGCACTGAAGATCGTCGATGTCATGACGCGTAATCCGCGCACGATCGCGCCGGATCATCTCGCGGTCGAAGCCGTGGAACTGATGGAGCGCCATCGCATCAATCAGATGCTGGTCGTGGATGCCGATGCGACGCTGATCGGCGCACTGAACATGCACGACCTCTTCTCCAAGAAGGTAATCTGATGGCGCAGAAGCCCCCCACCGCCGCCGAACGCGCGAACCGCCTCAAGCTGATGGTGTTCGACGTCGACGGCGTTTTCACCGACGGCAGCCTCTACTTCACCGGCGACGGCGACGCGATGAAATCGTTCAATTCGCTCGACGGCCACGGCGTGAAGATGCTGCAGTCCGTCGGCGTGCAGACGGCGATCATCACGGGCCGGCAATCCGGCATCGTCGCGGCGCGTGCGCGCGAACTGGGCATCACGCATCTCTATCAGGGCGTCGCCGATAAAACCGTCGCGCTCGCCGAGTTGCTCGCCGCGACCGGCATCGCGGCCGACGAATGCGGCTATATGGGCGACGACTGGCCCGACCTCGCGGTGATGCGCCGCTGTGGCTTCGCGGCCGCGCCCGCGAACGCGCATCCGGAAGTGATCCAGCGCGTGCACTGGGTCGCGGAAGCGCGCGGCGGCCACGGCGCGGTGCGCGAAGTCTGCGACGCGATCCTGCGCGCGCAACATCGCTACGACGAACTGCTCGCCGCGGCGCTCGGAGGCTGAAGCCCATGCAGCGCCCCGGAAAGCTCGCCTCGCTCCTGCCGCTCCTCGCGATGGCGGCGCTCGCCGGCATCACTTACTGGCTGCTGCAAGCCACGCTGCCTCCTGCACAGCAGGCGCCTGCGCCGGAGAAGCGCCACACGCCCGACTACTTCGCCAACGACTTTTCCGTTTCCGAACTCGATGCCACCGGCACGACGCAATATCGTCTGACGGCGAAGTCGATGGTGCATTACGAAGACAACGAAATCAGCGACCTGACGCTGCCCGCGATGCGCATGTTCCAGCCGATGAAGCCGACCGTCACGGCGACGGCCATGCGCGGCACGGTGAATGGCGATGTCTCGATCGTCGATCTCTATGACGACGCGCGCATCCTGCGCGCGGCCGGCTACGGCGATCCGCAGATGCAGGCTGATTCCCAGCATTTTCGCGTGCTGGTGAACGACGATGTCATCGAAACGGAAAAACCGGTTAGACTTCAGCGCGGCCCGTCCGTGATGACGGCCTCTGGCATGAACTACAACAACGTGACCCGGGTAATGAAGCTCTTCGGTAACGTGCGCGGCGCAATCGCCGCCACGGATATCAACGGCGGCTCGTCCAAGTAACCCCGGCACTCCCATCCGAATTGTGACTGCATGAACGAAAGGTTCCCTCGTCCCGATGGCGGCCATGCGCGCGCAACGCTCGCGTGCCGCACCGCGCACGCCGCGCGGGCCGGGCTCGCCGCCGCGCTGGCCATCGCCGTTGCGCTGGCCGCGCTGCCCGCGCACGCCGAAAAGGCCGACCGCGACAAGCCGCTCAACATCGAAGCGGACAACATGTCCTACGACGACCTCAACCAGAAGAACGTCTTCACCGGACACGTGGTCGCGACCAAAGGCTCGATCATCATCAAGGCCGACCGCGTGGACGTCACGCAGGACCCGCAGGGTTATCAGTACGCGACCGGCACGTCGACCGGCAACAATCTCGCCTATTTCCGCCAGAAGCGTGACGGCCTCGACGAGTACATCGACGGCAACGCGGTGCGCATCGACTACGACGGCAAGAACGACTTCACGAAGCTCACGACACGCGCGGTCGTGCGCCGCCTGCAAGGCTTGACGAAAGTGCAGGACGAAGTGCGCGGCAGCGTGATCACCTATGACGGCCAGAAGGACTTCTACACGGCGAGTGCGGGCAAGGACCAGGCAGGTCCCGGCAATCCGAGCGGCCGGGTGCGTGCGATGCTCGCGCCCCGCTCGGGCGGCGCCGCGCCGCTGAACGGATCGCCCGCCACGCTTTCGCCGTCGAACAGCATTCAGGGAGAGCCGCAGCAGTGAATTCGACCTCCATGCCCCACCGCAAGCCGGAAGGCCAGTCGAGTTCGCTCGTCGTGCGCAATCTGAAGAAGCGTTACGGGTCGCGCACTGTGGTGAAGGACGTGTCACTCGACGTCAAGAGCGGCGAAGTGGTCGGCCTGCTCGGTCCGAACGGCGCGGGAAAGACGACGTCGTTCTATATGATCGTCGGCCTCGTGCCGCTCGATGCCGGCGAGATCGACCTCGACGGCAATTCGATCAGCCTCTTGCCTATCCACCAACGCGCGCACCTGGGCTTGTCATATCTGCCGCAGGAAGCCTCGGTGTTTCGCAAGCTCACCGTCGAGCAGAACATTCGCGCGGTGCTGGAGTTGCAAACCGATGAGCGCGGCAAACGCCTGTCAAATGACGCCATAACCCAGCGCGCGGAAGCCTTGCTCGACGAGTTGCAGATCGCGCACCTGCGCGAGAATCCGGCGCTGTCGCTGTCGGGCGGCGAGCGCCGTCGTGTCGAGATTGCGCGCGCGCTCGCAACCAATCCCAGCTTCATTCTGCTCGACGAACCGTTCGCGGGCGTCGATCCGATCGCCGTGCTCGAAATTCAGAAGATCGTGAAGTTTTTGAAGCAGCGCAACATCGGCGTCCTTATCACGGACCACAATGTGCGCGAGACGCTCGGCATCTGCGATCATGCGTACATCATCAGCGACGGCAGCGTGCTCGCGGCAGGCGCGCCGAGCGAGATCATCGAAAATGAAAACGTGCGCCGCGTCTATCTCGGCGAGCATTTCCGCATGTGACGCAACGTTGGAAAAGCGGCGCGCATCATGCGCCGCACCATGCGAAAGCAGCAAAACTTACGTGCCGCCCTCTTGGGCGGCATGCGCTTTTTTGGAATCCCCGCGAGGTTTCGCGCGCGTGGCAAACTCTCTACAATGAATAAAACTTTGCCATGAAAGCCAGCCTCCAACTCCGCCTCTCGCAGCATCTTGCGCTGACCCCGCAACTTCAGCAGTCGATCCGGCTACTGCAGTTGTCGACGCTCGAACTGCAGCAGGAAGTCGCGATGGCCGTCGCTCAGAATCCGCTGCTCGAGAATGACGACGACTGGATCACGAGCCCGCTTCGCGTCGCCGCGGACGGCTCGCTGATCGCGGCTGCGTCGGCGCCGAGCACGCCGTCCGACTCGATGATGAGCAACGGCTCGTCATCCGGCACCTCAAATTCCGAACGTTCGGAGAACAATGAGCCGCAAGGGGTCGACGAGTACAACGGCCTGGGCTCGGACAGCAGTCAGGATTCCAGTTCGTGGAACCTCGAGGACTACGGCCGCTCGAACAACGCCTCCGACGACGACGATCTCCCGCCGCTGCAAATCCACGAATCGACCACGACACTACGCGACCACCTGAGCGCGCAGTTGCGCATGACCGCGGCGAATCAGCGCGATCGTGCGCTCGTCACGTTTCTGATTGAGTCACTGGACGAGGACGGTTACCTGACCTCATCGCTCGATGAAGTGCAGACCGATCTTCCCGAAGAACTCGAAGTCGACCTCGACGAGTTGAGCGCGGCGCTCGCCTTGCTGCAAAGCTTCGATCCGCCAGGCGTAGGCGGACGCTCGGCATCGGAATGTCTGAAACTGCAGTTGCTGCGGCTCGACGGGTCGCCCACGCGCACGCTGGCGCTCGATATCGTCACGAATCATCTCGAACTGCTTGCCGCGCGCGACTTCACGCGTCTGCGCAAGCAACTGAAAGCCAGCGACGACGCCCTTCGCGACGCGCATCTGCTGATCAAATCACTCGAGCCTTTCCCAGGCGCGGCGTACGGCAAAAGCGAAGCGGACTATGTCGTGCCGGACATTCTCGTGCGAAAAACCGCGAGCGGATGGACGGCAGAGCTGAATCCGGAGATCGTGCCGAAGCTGCGGATCAACCATTTGTACGCGAACATCCTGCGCAACAATCGCGGCGATCCGGGCAGCGGCTCGCTGCGCCAGCAGTTGCAGGAAGCGCGCTGGCTCATCAAGAATATTCAGCAGAGGTTTGAGACGATTCTGCGCGTCGCGCAGGCGATAGTGGAGCGTCAGAAGAACTTTTTTGCACATGGCGAAATCGCCATGCGGCCCTTGGTTTTGCGGGAGATTGCTGATACGCTGGGATTACACGAATCGACGGTTTCTCGTGTGACCACAGGCAAGTACATGCTCACCCCATTCGGGACGCTTGAATTTAAGTACTTCTTTGGATCGCACGTCTCGACCGACACAGGAGGCGCGGCATCGTCAACGGCGATCCGGGCCCTCATCAAGCAACTGATAGGAGCGGAAGACCCTAAAACTCCTCTTTCAGACAGCCGCATCGCCGAACTGCTGGCGGAACAAGGATTCGTGGTCGCGCGGCGTACCGTAGCCAAGTACCGCGAAGCCCTCAGGATCCCGGCAGTGAATCTGCGCAAGTCTCTATGACCCGTCTCTGTAGTCCATCGCGTGTTGTGATGGGCGTTTACCGGCCGCATCGCGAGAGCGCGGACGTGCCGGCCAATGCGGCCCGTATTTCAGTCGCGCCAGAATGACGCGCTGACGGGACGCATTGCCGACCGGTATCGGACGAGCCGACGTGATCTCACGGCCTTTAGCTTGGAGAGCAACTATGAATCTGAAGATCAGTGGACACCACCTCGAATTGACGCCTGCGTTGCGCGAGTATGTGATCACGAAACTGGACAGGGTGCTCCGTCATTTCGATCAAGTGATCGACGGCAACGTTGTCCTCTCGGTCGACAATCATAGGGAAAAGGAAAAGAGGCAGAAGGCGGAAATCAACCTGCATCTGAAGGGCAAGGACATTTTTATCGAGAGTTGTGACGCTGATATGTACGCCGCCATCGATCTGATGGTGGACAAGCTGGACCGGCAGGTCATCAGGCACAAGGACAAGATTCAGGGCCACGCCCATGAATCGGTGAAGTACCGTGGCGAGCCGCACGAAGTGGAAGCGCCGTCGCCCTGAACGCACCGTACGCACGCTCGCCGATTGATCGACGGATGACAGCGAGCCCCGCCACCACAGGATGGCGGGCGAGATTCGAGGAAAACCTCGAGTATCCGAACCAGATCGATGCGCGCATGCACCGAACCGAAGCCGCCTCCGACTGGCGGCTTTTTTGTTGGATTTTCGCCCTGAAGAGCGACAAGCCATTGATTTTCAGGGCTTTGTGCTGCACATTGGATCGCAAAACGGTGCCATTGCGCGGCGCACCATCGGGCTGTGCCCTGTTCTATAATGATCCGGTAATTTTCGGGGTCGCACGACAGGCACGCTGCAGGGAACGCCGCCAGCGCACTTTCCGTATCACCATCGCCGTGAGCGCTTTCAGACAGCGGCCACGATGAGGAGCTATCAGGCCACGCATCAGCCTGCCAACATGAATCGTTTAGCCAAATTTCTTCCCATCGAGAACGTGGTTCTCGGACTGTCCGTTACCAGCAAGAAACGCGTATTCGAGCAAGCGGGCCTGATTTTCGAGAACCAGAACGGCATCGCCCGCAGCACCGTCACCGACAATCTCTTCGCGCGTGAGCGTCTCGGCTCGACTGGCCTAGGCGAAGGTGTCGCCATTCCGCACGGCCGCATCAAGGGGCTGAAGCAGCCGCTTGCCGCCTTCGTGCGCCTCGCCGAACCTGTCGCGTTCGAATCGCCTGACGGCCAGCCGGTCTCGCTGCTCATCTTCCTGCTCGTGCCCGAGCAGGCAACGCAGCAGCATCTTGAAATTCTCTCGGAGATCGCCCAACTGCTCTCCGACAGCGAGGCGCGCGAGCGCCTGCACAAGGAAGAAAATCGTGAGGCGCTTTATCAAGTGCTCACGCAATGGCAACCGTAACAGCCACACGAGCCTAGCGATACGCGCCGAGGCGCGTCCGTGCTGCTTTCGCGCCGGGCGCGCCTCGCTTACGTGAAGCTTCTGCGGCACAATCGGTCAAACGCAGCGCCATGCGACGTACCGAAGCGACCCGCTTCGTCGTGACGCAAAGGCTGCTTCCGGCTTCCAACGGAGTTCCGGTCTCATGGATACGTCCAGCATCAACGCCCAAAGCATTTTCGACGACAACGCCGCCGCTCTGAAGCTCAGTTGGCTCACCGGGCACGAAGGCTGGGAACGCGGCTTTTCGAGCGAGACGGTCGCAAACGCGACGTCGAGCGCCGACCTCGTCGGCCACCTGAACCTGATTCACCCGAACCGTATCCAAGTGCTCGGCGACGCCGAGATCAACTACTACCAGCGTCAGTCGGACGAGGACCGTTCCCGTCACATGGCGGAACTGATCGCGCTCGAGCCGCCGTTTCTGGTCGTTGCGGGCGAAGTGGGCGCGCCGCCGGAACTCGTTCTGCGCTGTACGCGCTCGTCGACGCCGCTTTTCACGACGCGCATGTCCGCGGCGGCCGTGATCGACAGCCTGCGCGCGTACATGTCGCGCATCCTCGCGCCGCGCGCGACGCTCCACGGCGTGTTCATCGACATCCTGGGCATGGGCGTGCTGCTCACCGGCGACTCCGGTCTCGGCAAGAGCGAGCTCGGGCTGGAGCTCATCAGCCGCGGCCATGGCCTCGTGGCGGATGACGCCGTCGATTTCGTGCGTCTCGGCCCGGATTTTGTCGAAGGCCGGTGCCCGCCTTTGCTGCAAAATTTGCTCGAAGTGCGCGGGTTGGGCCTTCTCGACATCAAGACGATTTTCGGTGAAACCGCCGTGCGCCGGAAGATGAAACTCAAGTTGATCGTGCAGCTCGTGCGCCGGCCGGATGGCGAATTCCAACGCCTGCCGCTTGAAAGCCAGACCGTCGATGTGCTCGGCCTGCCAATCAGCAAGGTGACGATTCAGGTCGCGGCGGGCCGCAACCTCGCCGTGCTGGTCGAAGCGGCGGTGCGCAATACGATCCTGCAACTGCGCGGCATCGATACCTTGCGCGACTTCATGGACCGCCAGCGCCTTGCGATGCAGGATCCCGACAGCCAGTTTCCCGGCAAGCTGATCTGAGCGCGTCAGGGAACGTCGCGCGTGCCGAAACGAATCGGGCACAGGTGCTAAGCTAAGAGAAAGCGAACCCCTCGAGACCCATGCGTATCATCCTGATCACCGGCATCTCCGGTTCCGGCAAGTCCGTCGCGCTGAACGCCCTGGAAGATGGCGGCTACTATTGCGTCGACAATCTGCCGCCGCGCTTTCTGCCCGAACTCGCCGACTATCTGGCGAAGGAAGGCCAGACACGTCTCGCCGTCGCGATCGACGCCCGCTCGAGCCACTCGCTCGACGACGTGCCGGCCTTCATCCGTAAGCTCTCGGACGATTACGACCTGCGCGTGCTGTTCCTCAACGCGAGCACACAATCGCTCATTCAGCGCTTCTCCGAAACGCGCCGGCGTCACCCGCTGTCCGGGCCGCCGATGCGCGAAGCCGATGTCGGCGTGCTGAACTCGCTCGCCGAAGCGATCGAGCGTGAGCGCGAACTGGTCGCGGGCCTCGCGGAGTACGGCCATCAGATTGACACCAGCAATCTGCGCGCGAACGTGCTGCGCGCGTGGGTGAAGCGCTTCGTCGAAACGGACGCCGCCGATCTCACGCTGATGTTCGAATCGTTCGGTTTCAAGCGCGGCGTGCCGCTCGACGCCGATCTCGTGTTCGACGTGCGCACTTTGCCCAACCCGTATTACGACCGCGAGTTGCGCCCGTTCACGGGCCTCGATAAACCCATCATCGATTTCCTCTCCGCTCAGCCGCTGGTGGGCGAGATGATCGACGACATCGGCGGGTTCGTCGGCAAATGGCTGCCGCGTTTTCGCGACGACAACCGCAGCTACCTCACCGTCGCGATCGGCTGCACGGGCGGGCAGCATCGCTCGGTGTTCATCGCGGAGGCGCTTGCCGCGCGCTTTTGCGAGACGGCAAACGTGATCGTGCGGCATCGTGACGCGCCCATCCCGGCTGGGTGACAGCGCGCCTCACACGCGAATCCGATCGCCGCGCTGGCGGTCCACCCTGGAGGGGCGCGATGTCTTCGAATCCCGTTCTGGCTGACTTGCCGCTGTTTCCGCTTCATACCGTGCTGTTTCCCGGCGGCCTGCTGCCGCTCAAGATTTTCGAAGCGCGCTATCTGGACATGGCGCGCGAGTGTCTGCGCGAGAAAACGCCATTCGGCGTCTGCCTGCTGAAGAGCGGGCACGAGGTCGCGTCACCGGGCGATCCGTCGGTGCCGGAAACCATCGGTTGCCTTGCCGAGATCTCGGAATGCGATGTGGACACCTTCGGCCTGCTGCTCGTTCAGGCCCGGGGCACCGAGCGCTTCAGGCTGACGGATCATCGCGTGGAGCCGAGCAATCTGCTCGTCGGCACGGCCGAGTTACTTGGCGACGATCAGCCGCTGCAAGGCGTGGAAGCGCTCGCAAAGTTCGGCGCGTGCGCGGAAGTGCTGGAGCGCATCATCGATACGATCCGGGAGCGCGAGCCGCAGAACCTGCCGTTTGTCGAGCCGTTTCTATTCGACGATCCCACCTGGGTATCGAACCGCCTCGCCGAAATCCTGCCGATCCCGATGCGCGCCCGGCAGAAGCTCATGGAACTGATGGACGCCGGCGCGCGTATCGACGTGGTGCATCACTACATGCAGCACCATCAACTGCTTTAGATGAGCGGACCGCTCAGCGCGTCGATAAGTTTGCGCACCGGTGCTGGAACGCCGTAGGCGTCGATCTTCGCGAGCGGCGCCCAGACCGTTTCCGTGTTCATCAATTCGCGCGGCGCGTTACGCGCTTCGCCGAGCCGCGGCTCGATATCCAGCTTGAAGTGTGTGAAGGCATGAGAGAGCGGCGCGAGTCGCTGAAGTGGCTCGTCGGCGCCGAGATCGCGCGCGACTTGCGCCAACGCGGCTTCGTCCGCGGCCTCCGGCAAGCTCCACAGTCCACCCCAGATGCCGATCGACGGACGCTTTTGCAACAGAACGGATCCGCCGTCCTGCAGGATCAGCATCCACGTCTTGCGCGTCGGCACGGCTTTCTTCGGGCGTGCCGCAGGCAGTTCCCGCTGGCGTCCTTCGACCTTCGCCACGCAGTCCGATGCGAACGGACAGCGCGCGCAGTCCGGCTTGCCGCGCACGCACAACGTCGCACCGAGGTCCATCAGGCCTTGCGTGTAGGCGGTCACTTCGTCCTTGTTCACGGCGTCCGGGAGCAGCGATTCGGCAAGCGCCCACATCGCATTCTCGACACGTTTTTCGCCTGGAAACCCCTCGACGCCGAACACGCGCGCGAGCACGCGCTTCACGTTGCCGTCGAGAATCGTCGCGCGCGCGCCGAACGCGAACGACGCGATCGCCGCCGCCGTCGAGCGTCCGATGCCCGGCAGCATCGCGAGTGCGTCGACCGTCTGCGGAAACGCGCCGCCGTGCTCGTGCGCGACGACCTGCGCGCAGCGATGCAGATTGCGCGCGCGCGAGTAGTAGCCGAGCCCGGCCCAGAGCGCCATGACATCGTCGATGGGCGCGTCGGCGAGCACCGTCACCGTCGGAAAGCGTTCGAGGAACCGCGCGTAGTACGGGATGACGGTCGAAACCTGCGTCTGCTGCAGCATGATCTCCGAGAGCCAGACGCGATACGCATCGCGCGTGTTTTGCCACGGCAGGTCGTGGCGGCCATGAATGCGTTGCCACGCGATGAGGCGCGAAGAAAAATCGGTGAGAGCGAGCATCGGAAATTAGCGTTGGCAGCGCGGGCAGAAGTAAGTGGAGCGCTGTCCCTGGACGATTTGTCTGATCGCCGTGCCGCAAACGTGGCACGGCAAACCCGCGCGATCATAGACGAAATAGTCGAGCTGAAAGTAGCCGGATTCGCCGTTGCTGCCGACGAAATCGCGCAACGTGCTGCCGCCCTTTTCGATCGCGGCGGCGAGCGTCACGCGCACCGCATCCGCCAGCAGATCGTAACGGACGAGCGAGATGCGGCCGGCCGCGGTCGTCGGCCGAATGCCGGCGCGAAAGAGGCTCTCGGAGGCATAAATGTTCCCCACGCCGACGACGATCCCGCCCGCAAGCAGCGCCTGCTTCACCGACACCTTGCGCCCGCGCGTCTCGCGAAACAGCAGCGTGCCGGAGAATTCCGGCGAGAACGGCTCGACGCCGAGCGTCGCGAGCAGCGGATGATCGAGCACGTCGCCGTCCGCGCGCGGATGCCAGAGGATCGCGCCGAAGCGGCGCGGATCGCGGAAACGGAGAATGAAATCGTCGAACACGATATCGACGTGATCGTGCTTCGCCGCTTCAGGCGGCTTCGGCACGTGACGCAATACGCGCAACGTGCCCGTCATGCCGAGATGGACGATCAGCCATCCTTCGGCCGTTTCGAACAACAGATACTTGCCGCGCCGCTCGACCTTCTCGATCTTCAGATGATCGAGCGTCTTCGGAAGATGCTGCGGGATGGGCCAGCGCAGCGCGGGCGTGCGGACATCGACGTGCTCGACGCGACGACCGGCGACGTAGGGTTCGATTCCCCGGCGGGTGACTTCGACTTCCGGCAGTTCGGGCATTTTTCTGGAGAGAGACTTGCTGGGGCGAGTGTGCCGGTATTTTAGCCACCGCGTTACAATCGACTGAAACATCGTCTGGATTTCCATGAACTCGTTCGTCATGAAGCTGTTTGCGAAGCGTCAGGCCAGCTCGGCGCATTCGTTCGCCATGCCAATGTCGCGAATCGCCGGCGCCATTGCGCTTGCGATGGCCGCGCTCGCATGCGTTCCCGCGCATGCTCAGGAGCCGAACGCCACGCCCGTTCCGAGCGCCGATGATCAATCCGATGCGCAAAACGCCGCGGACCTTCTGACCGCGCCGGTCAGCGGCGCGGAGACACAGGATTTGCCGAACGTGGCAATGTCCAGCCAGATCGTGTTTCAGGTGCTGGCGGCTGAAGTGGCGTTGCAGCGCGGCCAGCCCGCGCCCGCATTCCAGACTTATCTCTCGCTCGCCCGCGACACGCACGATCCGCGTTTCGCGCAGCGTGCGACCGAAATCGCGATCGCGGCGCAAAGCCCGAACGACGCGCTGACGTCGGCGCAACTCTGGCAGCAGTTCGCGCCGCATTCGGATCGCGCGGCGCAGTTGAGCGCATCGCTTCTGATCGTGAGCGGCAAGCCGGAAGACGCGAAGCCGACGCTCGAACGCGAACTCGCGAAGGTTTCGCCGGAGCAGCGCGGCGAAGCCATCCTTTCATTGCAGAGCTTGCTCGCGCGCGGGCCGAATCGCATCGGCGGGCTGAACGTGCTCAAAGATCTGACGCAAAACGATCAGGGCCGGCCTGAAGCGCAACTTGCGCTCGCGCGCCAGCAATTGGTCGCCAACGATCAACCCGGCGCGAAGGCATCGCTCGAAAAAGCCTTGCAACTCAAGCCGGACTATCTGCCCGCCGCGCTGACGCTCGCGCGCATGGGTCCGGAAGAACGCAAGGAAGGCATCGCTTCGTTCGAGAAGTATCTCGACAAGAATCCGAAATCGCATGATGCACGGCTCGCGCTTGCGCAGTTATACCTGTCGTCCGACAGGCTCGACGACGCGCAGAAGCAGTTCGAGATCATGCGCAAGAACGACTCGAAGGACCTGACGCCGCTGATGGCGCTTGCGCTCATCAACATTCAGAAGAAACAGTTCGACAAGGCGCAGGACTTCCTGAATCTCTACGCGAAGACGGCGGAAAGCACGCCGGGCGCGGACCCCGGCCAGGCGTACATCTATCTCGCGCAACTGGCCCTCGAGCAGAAGGACGACGCCGCCGCGAGCCAGTGGCTCGACAAGATCCCGCGCACCAGCCAGCAATATTTGCCCGCGCAGATCACGCGCGCGCAACTGCTCGCGAAGCAAGGCAAGGTAGACGACGCGCGTGCGCTGCTCGGCAGCCTGCAAAGCTCCGATCCGCGCGATCTCGCGCTGCTCGCGCGCACCGACTCGGCCATTCTTTTCGAGGCGCATCGCTACAAGGAAGCAGAGGAAAGTCTCGCGAAGGCAGTGGCCGCGTTCCCCGACGATCCCGACCTCGTTTACGACTACGCGATGGCCGCCGAAAAGAACGGCCATTACGACGTCATGGAAACGCAGTTGCGCACGCTGATGCGCACGCAGCCGAATAATCCGCAGGCGTACAACGCGCTCGGCTATTCGCTCGTCGATCGCAATCAGCGGCTCGACGAAGCGGTGAAGCTGATCGAGAAGGCGGTTTCGCTGGCACCGAACGATGCGTTCATCATGGACAGCCTCGGCTGGGCGCGTTTCCGCCAGGGCAACGCGGCCGAAGCGGAGAAGATTCTCAAGAACGCCTACAACCTGCAGCCGAACGCCGAAATCGGCGCGCATCTCGGCGAAGTACAGTGGAAATCCGGGCAGCAGGATCAGGCGCGTGCGACATGGCGGCAGGCGCAAAAGCTCGAACCTGACAACGATACGCTCGTCAAAACGCTAAAACGACTCCAGGTAAACGACCTTTGATGGCATTCGATTTTCTCGCCGGCGCTTCGCTTCGACGCGGAGGCCTCGGCATCGCGGCAGCCGCCGCACTGGTGCTGTCCGGTTGCGCTCTCCAGCCGCGCGTTCCTACGACAACGAACGCATCCACTTCGCTCGCGACGCAGACGAGCCGTGAATATCACGGACGCTTCGCCGTGCAGTACAACGATCAGAACGGCACCCAGCGCAACGCATACGGCAATTTCGACTGGCAGGAAACGGGCGATACGGTCACGCTGCAGTTGCGCAATCCGCTCGGCCAGACGATGGCGATCGTGACGTCCTCGCCTTCGCTCGCCACGCTCGAATTGCCCAATCGGCAGCCGGTGAGCGCCGACAACGTGTCGCTGCTGATGCAGAACACGCTTGGTTTCGCGCTGCCGGTCGAAGGTCTGCGCTACTGGCTGCAGCCGTCGGCCGCGCCGACCTCGCGCGCGCAGACGACGCTCGATCCGGAAGCGAACAACGGTCGTCCGAAGGAAATCAAGCAGGACGGATGGACGATCGACTATCTGGCCTACGCCGATGCGCCCGCGGCAGGCGTGAAGCGCGTGAATCTCTCACGCAATGAACCGCCGCTCGACATCAAGCTCGTGCTCGATCAATAACTTCGTCGTTGCAACACGCATGTCCTCATCGAACGATTCGCTCCGTGACTGCCTCGCGCCCGCGAAGCTGAACCTTTTCCTGCACATCACGGGCCGCCGACCGGATGGCTATCACTTGCTGCAAACCGTCTTCCAGTTGCTCGACTGGGGCGACCGCCTGCATTTCAAGCGACGCGACGACGGCGCGATCACGCGCAAGACCGATGTGCCCGGCGTGCCCGAGGCCGACGATCTCGTCGTGCGGGCGGCGCGCCTGCTTCAGCAGTACACGGGCACGAAGTTCGGCGTGGAGATCGAGATCGACAAGCGTCTGCCGATGGGCGCGGGCCTCGGTGGAGGCAGTTCCGACGCGGCGACCACTCTTTTTGCGTTGAATCGTCTCTGGGGTGTTGATCTTTCGCGTGAGATTCTGCAGAATCTCGGCCTGCAACTCGGCGCGGACGTGCCGTTTTTTGTCTTCGGGCAGAATGCGTTTGCGGAAGGTGTAGGTGAGGCGCTCCAGGCAGTCGATCTGCCGAAACGCTTCTTCCTGGTAGTCACACCCGATGTTCACGTCCCGACCGCGGCGATTTTTTCGGAAAAGGCCTTGACAAGGGATACGAAAGTCGCCAAAATGATGGACTTTCTTGCAGAGCAAAGGTCAGACACAAACTGGCCCGACAGCTTCGGTCGAAATGACATGCAAGCTGTAGTTGCGGGAAAGTACGCGGAAGTTGCGCAGGTGCTCGAGTGGTTTGCCAATCTCGCACCGGCGCGAATGACTGGATCCGGAGCAAGCGTGTTTGCCGCTTTCCGAAGCCGAGCCGAAGCAGAAATGGCGCAAGCCAAACTGCCGGCGAGCTGGAGGAGCGTGGTAACAGCGAGTCTGGATTCTCATCCTCTCTTCGCTTTCGCGTCATAGGTTTTGTTTTGTCGGGTATGTCCTACACTTTCCGGCAAGACTCAAAGTTAGTGTAGGGGAGTCGCCAAGTTGGTCAAGGCACCGGATTTTGATTCCGGCATGCGAGGGTTCGAGTCCTTCCTCCCCTGCCATTCTTTTTCTCGCGTTTTTCCTCTCGCCTCCAGCCGCAGACAGGTGCACGATGAGCAGTGACGGCCTGATGGTTTTTACTGGCAACGCAAATCCCGCGCTTGCTCAGGAAGTCGTCAAAATTCTTGGAATTCCTCTCGGCAAAGCGATGGTCAGCCGCTTCTCGGACGGCGAGATCATGGTCGAGATTCAGGAAAACGTTCGGGGCAAAGACGTATTCGTTCTGCAGTCCACCTGCGCTCCCACGAACGACAATCTGATGGAACTGATGATCATGGTCGATGCGCTCAAACGCGCGTCCGCTGGCCGGATCACCGCAGCCATCCCCTACTTCGGCTATGCGCGCCAGGACCGCCGTCCGCGTTCCGCGCGAGTGGCCATCTCGGCGAAGGTCGTCGCGAACATGCTGGAAATTGCCGGCGTCGATCGCGTGATCACCATGGACCTTCACGCCGACCAGATTCAAGGCTTCTTCGACATCCCCGTCGACAACATTTACGCGACTCCCGTCCTTCTTGGCGATCTGCGCAAGCAGAACCATGATCATCTGCTGGTCGTGTCGCCGGACGTCGGCGGTGTGGTGCGCGCGCGTGCGCTCGCCAAGCAGTTGAACACCGACCTCGCCATCATCGACAAGCGCCGTCCCAAGGCGAATGTCGCCGAGGTGATGAACATCATCGGTGAAGTGGAAGGACGCACCTGCGTGATCATGGACGACATGGTCGATACCGCCGGCACGCTGTGCAAGGCCGCGCAAGTGCTGAAGGACCGCGGCGCGAAGCAGGTCTTCGCGTATGCCACGCACCCGGTGCTGTCGGGTGGCGCGGGCGAACGCATCGCGGCGTCGCAGCTGGACGAACTGGTCGTCACGGACACCATTCCGTTGTCGTCCGAGTCGCTCGCGTGCCCGAAGATCCGTCTGCTGTCGAGCGCGGGTCTGCTCGCGGAGACGTTCTCCCGAATCCGGCGCGGCGACTCGGTGATGTCGCTTTTCGCCGAAGGTTAATCAGAATTGAGCAAAAAACGCGAGGCACACGCTTCGCGTTTTTGCATGATCGGCGCGAACGAACGAAGGTTCGCGTCGCTTGTTTTGGGATCACACCTTTTCGATGATCCCGGTTTCCCTGCCTGGTCGCGGGCAGATATAGGAGTGAAACATGAAAGTCGTCGCTTTCGAGCGTAGCAAGCAAGGTACGGGTGCGAGCCGCCGCCTGCGCAACTCGGGCAAGACCCCGGGTATCGTGTACGGTGGTGAAACGGACGTTCAACTGGTCGAACTCGATCACAACGCCCTGTGGCACGCCCTGAAGAAAGAAGTTTTCCATTCGTCGATTCTCGACCTGGAAGTGGCCGGCAAGTCGCAACAGGTTCTGCTGCGCGACGTGCAATACCACCCGTTCAAGCAGCTCGTGCTGCACGTGGACTTCCAGCGCGTCGACGCGAAGAAGAAGCTGCACACCAAGGTGCCGCTGCACTTCATGAACCAGGAAACCAACCCGGCCGTGAAGCTGGCGGGCGCGGTGATTTCGCACGTCGTGACGGAACTGGAAGTGGAATGCCTGCCGGCAGACCTGCCTGAGTTCCTGGAAATCGATCTGGCAAAGATCGAAGCCGGTCAGACGATGCACGCGAAGGACATTCCGCTGCCGAAGGGCGTGAGCCTGACGGTTTCCGTCGAAGCGGAAAACCCGGTGGTGGCCTCGGCTACCGTTCCGGCCGCTGTCGTGTCGGAAGGGACTAGCGAAGCTGCTGAAGGCGAAAAGCCGGCGGCCGAGTAAGCACGCGGAACACCGCTATCCTCTCGATCCGTTCGCAAGAACGGTCGACGTGACCCGCCGGCGCGCAAGCCCCGGCGGGTTTTTTTTCGTTCTACATGATTCGACATGATCAAGCTGATCGTCGGCCTGGGTAATCCGGGCGCCGAATACACCGCGACGCGGCATAACGCGGGCTTCTGGTTCGTCGACCAGTTCGCACGCGATGCCGGCGCGACGCTGCGCGACGAACGCCGCTTTCACGGTTTCTACGGCAAGGGACGTCTGCACGGCCATGAAGTGCATCTGCTCGAACCGCAGACCTTCATGAACCGCTCGGGGCAATCGGTCGTCGCGGTGGCGCAGTTCTTCAAAATTCTTCCCGATGAGATTCTCGTCGCGCACGACGAACTCGATCTGCCGCCCGGCACCGTCAAGATGAAACTCGGCGGCGGCAGCGGCGGACATAACGGACTCAAGGATATTTCCGCGCATCTGTCGTCGCAGCAATACTGGCGGCTGCGCATCGGTATCGGACATCCGCGCGATCTGATTCCCGAAGGCGCGCGCGCGGGCGCGAAACCCGATGTCGCGAACTTCGTGCTCAAGCCGCCGCGCCGTGAAGAACAGGACGTGATCGATCAGTCGATCGAGCGCGCACTCGCCGTGATGCCCTTCGTCGTCGCCGGCGAAACCGAGCGTGCGATGATGAACCTCCACCGCAACTCTTGATTGGAGCCGACCTTGAGCCGTTTCTGGAGCGATATCGTCCATCGTCTGACGCCGTATGTGCCGGGCGAGCAACCTGCGCTGGCCCATCCCGTCAAGCTCAACACGAACGAAAACCCGTACCCGCCTTCGCCGCGTGTCATCGAAGCGATTCGTCGCGAGCTCGGCGAGGATGGCGCGTCGCTGCGCAAGTATCCCGATCCGACCGCGCGTGCGCTGCGTGAAGCCGTCGCGAAGCATCATGGGCTGCGCATCGAGCAGGTGTTCGCCGGCAACGGTTCCGATGAAGTGCTCGCGCACGCGTTCCAGGCGCTGCTGAAGCACGACAAGCCGATCGCCTTCCCGGACATCACGTACAGCTTCTATCCCGTCTACGCGCAGCTTTACGGCGTCGCGTACGAGACCGTGCCCTTGAACGCGGATTTCGCAATCGATGTCGATGATTACCGCGCGCCGCGCGGCGGCGTGCTGCTACCGAATCCGAATGCGCCGACGGGTCGCGCGCTGCCGCTTTCGGAAATCGAAGTCTTGCTGAAGGCGAACCCGGACGCGCCCGTCATCATCGACGAAGCGTATGTCGATTTCGGCGCGGAATCGGCGGTAAATCTGATCGACGCCTATCCGAACCTGCTCGTCGTGCAGACGACGTCGAAGGCGCGTTCGCTGGCGGGCATGCGCGTCGGTTTCGCGTTCGGCGATCCGGCGCTCATAGAGGCGCTCACGCGCGTGAAGGACAGCTTCAACTCATATCCGCTCGATCGCCTCGCGCAGGTCGCAGCGCTCGCATCGTACGAGGATCAGGCGTGGTTCGAAGAAAGCTGCGCGAAGATCATTGCGAGCCGTGAGACGTTGACCGCGCAACTGCGGACGCTCGGCTTCGACGTGGTGCCGTCCGCCGCCAACTTCCTGTTCGCGAAACATCCCGCGCACGATGCCGCGGCGCTCGCCGCCGCACTCAAGGCGAAAGAGATTTTCGTGCGCCACTTCAAGCTGCCGCGTATCG
This sequence comes from Caballeronia sp. INML3B, assembly GCF_023631305.1. Taxonomy (NCBI): domain Bacteria; kingdom Pseudomonadati; phylum Pseudomonadota; class Betaproteobacteria; order Burkholderiales; family Burkholderiaceae; genus Caballeronia; species Caballeronia sp. INML3B. The sequence goes on along the minus strand of NZ_JALQDI010000001.1, from coordinate 462,822 downwards.
ATCAGCATCTTCGCATCTCGATCGGCACGCCCGCCGAATGCGATGCGCTCATCGCCGCGCTGAGCGGGCTGATCGGGTAAGACGCGAAGGGCTTATCGGCCCTTCGCCGCCATGAGCGCGTGGTACTTGGCCATCAACTGCTCAGGCGTCTCGACGTGCGCCGGGTCGCGCGGAATGCATTCCACGGGGCACACCTGCTGGCATTGCGGCTCGTCGAAATGGCCGACGCATTCCGTGCATTTGTTCGGGTCGATCACGTAGATGTCGGGACCCATCGAAATGGCGTCGTTCGGGCACTCGGGCTCGCAAACGTCGCAGTTGATGCACTCGTCGGTAATGATCAAAGACATGCTTCACTCTCTTGCGCCGGTTTCGAATCCGGCATGACGCCCGCGCGCAGTGTCCGCCAATAGCGACGAAACGCGCGGGCCCGGCGCTCACGGCGCCGCGGGATCCTTCTGCGACAGAATACCGACTTTGTCGATCAGCCGCTTTTCCACCGACGGGAACACGAACTTGCTCACGTCGCCGCCGAGTTGCGCAATCTCGCGCACGATGGTGCCGGAGATGAACTGATACTGATCCGATGGCGTCATGAACATCGTCTCGACATCGGGCAGCAGATAGCGATTCATACCGGCCATCTGGAACTCGTACTCGAAATCGGACACGGCGCGCAGTCCGCGCACGATCACGCGCGCGTTGTTCTTGCGCACGAAATCTTTCAGCAGCCCGGTGAAACTGCTCACCTGCACGTTCGGGTAATGCCCGAGGACCTCGTGCGCGATATCCAGCCTTTCCTGCAGCGAGAAAAACGGCTTCTTCGCCTGGCTGTGCGCGACGCCTACGACGAGCTGATCAAAAATGCTCGATGCGCGCCGGACGATGTCTTCATGCCCGCGAGTGAGCGGGTCGAACGTACCCGGATACACGGCCACAACCATGAGCTTCTCCTCTTCTATTTACATTGGGCCGCGTGGCTGCGACGACCAACTCTCGCTGATTTCCCGAGACTTTGGATGGCCCAAAATCGGGAACGCGCATTATTCCTCATTTTCGCGGCGCAGCAAATGATAGCGGACCGCGCCCGCCTTGCCTTCACGTACGATGTTCCACCCGGCGAGCGCATCGATGCCGGTCAGGTCCAGCGGATCGCCGCATTCGACGTAGATCGCCCCATCCGGCGCGACGAGCGGCGCCGCCAGTTCCAGCGCGCGCAAGAGCATCGCCTGATCGCCGAACGGCGGGTCTAGAAAGATCACGTCGAACGAGCCGTGCGCGAGGCTCGCGGCGAGCCGCAAAGCATCCGCTTCCGCAATCTCGATATTGCGCGCGCCGAGCTTCGCCTGATTCGCCCGGATCTGCGCGGCCGCTTTCCCGCTTCTTTCGACCATCAGCACGCGCGCCGCGCCGCGCGACGCCGCCTCGAAACCGAGCGCGCCGCTGCCCGCGAACATATCGAGACAATTCTGCCCGTTCAGATCCTGGCCGAGCCAGTTGAAAAGCGTCTCGCGCACGCGATCCGGCGTGGGCCTGAGGCCGTCGAGATCGAGGACGGGCAGCGGCGTGCGCTTCCAGTCACCGCCGATGATGCGGATCGTGTGCGGTTTGCCTCCGCGCGACGGCGTATGGCTGGGCAAGGCGGATCGGGTAGCGGACAAGCGGGGCATAAAAGAGTTGTCGGAGTCGTGCTCGCCGGGCATTTTTTTGCCTGAAGATCAGCCGGCGCGGGCAATGAAAGCCAACGTTACCACACGCGCACGCCATGCCGGGAGCCGCACGGGCGCGCACCGCGGCGCCTGATAAAATACGCGGCTACTATCCCATCGCGCGGGCCTCGCGCGCAGCGACTCGAAAGCGCGCACGAGGCCCTCGGTTCACGCGCGCATCATCGCCAAAATCCATGTTCAGCTTCTTCAAGAAATTCAAAAAGTCGGCTGACGCGCCGCTCGACGCTCCTCAGGAAGAATCCGTCGAGGCGGCCGAGGACGAAGAAATATCCGACGCCGAGCTCGAGCGGCAGGCGCTTGCGGCCGAAGCGCCGTCGTCGGAAGTAGCGCAGCCTGAAGCGCCCGCGGAACCGTCGGCTCCCGTCGTTCCCGCATCGCCCGTCGAGCCTGAGACGGACCACTCAAAGGAATACTGGCAAGGCCGCACCCAGTCGCAATGGGCGCGCGTTCCGGAAACGGATCAGGCGAGCGAGGAAATCGTGCCGCCGCCCGAGCCCGATCCGGTCGCTAAAAAATCGTGGATCTCGCGTCTGCGTCACGGTCTTTCCAAGACGAGCTCGAACCTCACCGGCATTTTCGTCAGCGCGAAGATCGACGAAGACCTGTACGAAGAACTCGAAACTGCTCTTCTGATGTCCGACGCCGGCGTCGACGCAACCGAGTTCCTGCTCGAATCGCTGCGTGAGAAAGTGCGCGCGGAGCGTCTGACCGACGCGTCGCAAGTGAAGGCTGCGCTGCGCGAATTGCTGATCGACCTGCTGCGCCCGCTCGAAAAATCGTTGATGCTCGGACGCGCGCAACCGCTCGTGATGATGATCGCGGGCGTGAACGGCGTCGGCAAGACAACCAGCATCGGCAAGCTGGCGAAGCATCTGCAGCGCTTCAATCAGTCGGTGCTGCTCGCCGCGGGCGATACGTTCCGCGCCGCCGCGCGCGAGCAACTGACGGTCTGGGGCGAACGCAACAACGTGACGGTGATCGCGCAGGAAAGCGGCGACGCGGCCGCCGTCATTTATGACGCAGTCGGCGCGGCGCGTGCGCGCAAGATCGACGTGATGATGGCCGACACCGCCGGCCGTCTGCCGACGCAACTGCATCTGATGGAAGAACTGCGCAAGGTGCGCCGTGTGATCGCGAAGGCGATGCCGGACGCGCCGCACGAAGTGCTGCTCGTGATCGACGCGAACACGGGCCAGAACGCACTCGCGCAGGTGAAGGCGTTCGACGATGCGCTGGGTCTGACCGGCCTCGTCGTGACGAAGCTCGACGGCACCGCGAAAGGCGGCATTCTCGCCGCGATCGCGCGTCAGCGGCCTGTTCCGGTGTACTTCATCGGCGTGGGCGAGAAAGTCGAGGATTTGCAGCCGTTCAGCGCGGAAGAATTCGCCGACGCCTTGCTCGGTTGAACCTGGAAAGGGCGTCCACGTGGGCGCCCTTTTTTCATCGCGCAAGTATCAGGGAAGCCGCGATCCACCACATCACGCAGCCGACGATCACATCGAGCACGCGCCACGATACGTCCTTCTCGAACCACGGCTCCAGCAGACGCGCGCCGTAGCCGAGCGCCGTGAACCAGATCACCGACGCGCACATTGCGCCCGCCGCGAACCACGCGTTGCCCGGCCAGCCACGCTGCGCGCCAATGCCGCCGAGCAGCACGACGGTATCGAGATAGACGTGCGGATTGAGCAGCGACAGCGCGAGCACCGTGGACGCCGCGCCGATCGCCGTCTGCGAGTCGCCGTCTGACGCGTTCAGATGCCCCGGTCCCCGCCACGCCGCGAGAAACGCGCGCAAGCCATACAGAAACACGAAGATCGCGCCTGCCCAGCGAATCACGTCGAGCAGAAAGGGCGCACGCGCGATGAGCGCGCCCATTCCGCCAACGCCGAGGGCGATCAACAGCACGTCGATGAACGCGCAGATCGACACGACGATACTCACGTGGCGGCGCTTCAACCCTTGCCGCAACACGAACGCATTCTGCGCCCCGATCGCGACGATCAGGCTCGCCCCCAACCCGGCACCCGACAAATAGCTCGACAGCGCTCCTGTGGGAACAGCCGCCGTCATTCGGCGTCCGGCTGCTGCGCCGGAGCGGCCCGTGCAAAGGCGTCGAGCGTGCAGGCGTAATCCGCTATACGCGCGATCGTCGGATACGGCGTCACGTCGATGCCGAAGCGCCGCGCGTTGAACACCTGGGGCACGATGCACAGATCGGCGACCGTCGGTGTGTCGCCGAAGGTCAGCGCACCGACGCGCCTGTCCGTGGCAAGCCGGTTTTCGAGCGATTCGAACCCGGCCTCGACCCAATGCCGATACCACGCGTCTTTTGCTTCGTCCGGCACCTTGACCTGATGCTTCAGGTACTTGAGCACGCGAAGGTTGTCGAGCGGATGGATTTCGCATGCGACCTGCAGCGCGACGGAGCGCACGAACGCGCGATCGGACGGGCTTTTCGGCAGAAGCGGCGGCTCGGGATGCGTTTCGTCGAGATACTCGATGATCGCGAGGGACTGCGTCAGCACGTCGTCGCCATCGACGAGAGCCGGCACGATGCCGTCCGGATTCACCGCCCGATACTCGGGCTTGAGTTGCTGCCCGCCGTCGCGCAGCAGATGCACGCCGACGTAGTCGTAATCGAGCCCCTTCAGATTCAGCGCGATACGCACGCGATACGCCGCCGAGCTGCGGAAATAGCTATAGAGCTTCATGTTCATGAGCTCAGACCACGCGCACGGCGAATTCACCGATGCCGTCGACGCCGCCCTTCAGCAGATCGCCCTTCACAACCGCGCCGACGCCTTCGGGCGTGCCGGTGAAAATGAGATCACCGGGAAAGAGCTCGAAGAGCGTCGACAGATACGCGACGGTTTCACCCACCGACCAGATCAGTTGCGAGATGTCGGAACGCTGCTTTTCCTCGCCGTTGACGCTCAGCCAGATCGCGCTCTTTTGCAGATGCCCGACCTTCGACACCGGATGGATCGGGCCGATCGGCGCGGAACGGTCGAATCCTTTCGCCGTGTCCCACGGACGGCCGAGCTTCTTCGCTTCGGCTTGCAGGTCGCGGCGCGTCATGTCGAGGCCGAGCGCGTACCCGTAGACGTAATCGAGCGCCTTATCGGCGGGAATGTTCTTGCCCTGCTTGCCGATCGCCGCGACGAGCTCCATCTCGAAGTGCAGGTTCTTCGTCTGCGACGGATATGGGAATTCGCCCGTGGAACCCGGCGCGACGTACAGCACGGCATCCGCAGGCTTGCTGAAGAAAAACGGCGGCTCGCGATCCGGATCGTGGCCCATTTCGCGCGCGTGGGCTTCGTAGTTGCGGCCGACGCAGTAGATCCGGCGCACCGGAAACTGCTCATTCGAACCATCGACGGGGACCGCTGCGGCCGGCGCCGGAGGAAACACGTAACTCATCCCGCTCTCCTGTTGCTGTTTTGATGTGCAGATTCATGGGCGAACGCGCCAGCGCGGACGGCCGGCGAGAAAAGGAAGTTTAACGTGCGCGCGCAAATCGTGGCGGAGCTTGTCGGGCGCGGCTTTGCGAGCTTTCGACGAGCCATCGGCGGGTCGACGAAAGCGCCGTCATTCGTAAGCATCGGACACACCTGGCGCGAGACGCCCGCTCGGTGCAGCTTGCCAGCGCTCGTCAAATACGGTACTCAATAACCTTCTTGCACCTTAAAACGCGCGACGGCATCGCTCGCCGTACGAAATCGAGCACCCGATCCGCCCCAACTTTCCGATGACCGACTCCGCTCCCCCCGCTTTCAACTGCGCGCGTTATATCAAGGAAATCGGCCGCGGGCCGAACGGCGCGCGCGCCCTCTCGCACGACGACACCTATGCGCTCTACGAAGCGATACTCGAGGATCGCGTCTCTGAACTCGAACTCGGCGCGGTACTGCTCGCCTATCGCGTCAAGGGCGAAACTGCCGCCGAGCTCGCCGCCATGCTATCCGCCGCGCATCGCTCGTTCGAGCCGCTGCATGTCCAGGATGGACGAGAGCACGCGCGGCCCGTGTCGATTCCGAGCTACAACGGCGCACGCAAGACGCCGAATCTCGTGCCGCTGTTGTCGCTCTTGCTTGCGCGCGAAGGCGTGCCGGTGCTGGTGCACGGTGTCACCGACGATCCGGGCCGCGTCACGAGCGCCGCGATTTTCGCCGAACTGGGTATCGCGCACGCGGCTTCACACGATGAAATCGAAGACAGCCTCGCGTCGCGCCGTCTCGCATTCGCGCCGATCGCCGTGCTCGCGCCCAAGCTCGCGCGGCTGCTGGCGCTGAGACGCCGCATGGGCGTGCGCAATTCGACGCACACGCTCGTGAAGATCCTTCAGCCCTTCGCCGAGCCGGGCCTGAGGCTCGTCAACTACACGCATCCCGAGTATCGCGAGAGCCTCACCGGACTTTTCACCGAGCACCCGGACGCGGCGGCGGGCGGCGCACTGCTCGCGCGCGGCACCGAAGGCGAAGCCGTCGCGGACACGCGCCGCCAGGTGCAGGTCGACTGGTTCCACGACGGCCACGTCGAGACGCTGATCACGCCCGAGCACTCTCAGCCGCACACGCCTCCGGTCGACCTGCCCGACACCCTCGACGCAGCGACCACCGCGCGGTGGATCGAATGCGTGCTGCGCGGCGACGTGCCGGTGCCGCCCGCGGTCACGCGCCAGGTCGAAGTGATTGCCAATGTGGTGCGTAAACCAGCTGTCGGTCAGGCAAATCCCATTTGACACGCTATTCAACGGTGGTTTAAAGTCGATTACATGAGTTTCACCCAGCCCGCCTCCCTCCGAATTATTCCGGGCCGCCTAGCGCGGCCCCTATCGCTACGTCTAGCGTAAGTCGCCAGATGTAGCGCCGAGCGTTGCAAGGCGCCCGGTCCTGCCAGAAGTCCCAGTAGTTCCTTTTCTTACCACCTGTAGTCGTCAGCTTTTCGTTCGCGCATCCCGCGAAACGGAAACGCGAGGGTCAAATGCACGTTGCTCCGCGCACGTTCACGTTGGTCACAGGCGTCACCGTCGCTGGTGATTCCGGGACACGCGCGCGCCGCTCCGTCTCACGTGCATCCCGCCACGCCCGGCCAGCCGCCGGACACGGCCTCTCTCGCAGGCGCTACGCAAACTGTCCGAAGAGAGATCGACGATCATGATGCCGAACCCCGCCGAGAAATACCGCCCGTTTCCGCAAGTCCGTCTGAATGGCCGTCGCTGGCCGACCCGCACGATCGAGAAGGCGCCCATCTGGATGAGCACCGATCTGCGCGATGGCAACCAGTCGCTCATCGAACCGATGAGCATTGCCGCGAAGCTCGAGTTCTTCGAGATGCTTGTGAAAATCGGGTTCAAGGAAATCGAGGTGGGATTCCCGTCGGCGTCGCAGACCGATTTCGATTTCGTGCGCAAGTTGATCGACGAAAAGCGCATTCCGGATGACGTGACCATCGAAGTGCTCGTGCAGTCGCGCCGCGAGCTGATCGAGCGCACGTTCGAAGCGGTCGAGGGCGCGAGCAAGGTGATCGTGCATCTCTATAACGCGATCGCGCCGTCGTTCCGCAAGATCGTGTTCAATCAGTCGAAGGACGAAGTGAAGGCGCTCGCCGTCGAAGGCACGCGCCTCATCAAGGAATGCGCGGCCGCGCGGCCTCAAACGCACTGGATCTATCAATACTCGCCCGAGACCTTCAGCATGACGGAGTTGCCGTTCGCGCGGGAAGTGTGCGACGCGGTCGCGCAAATGTGGCGTCCGACGCCCGATCACAAGATGATCGTGAACCTGCCCGCGACGGTCGAAGCCGCGATGCCCAACGTGTTCGCCGATCAGGTCGAGTGGATGGACCGCAACATGGGCTTTCGCGACAGCATCGTGCTGTCAGTGCATCCCCATAACGATCGCGGCACGGCGGTCGCCGCGGCGGAAATGGCGGTGCTCGCGGGCGCGGACCGCGTCGAAGGATGCCTTTTCGGTAATGGCGAGCGCACCGGCAATGTCGATCTCGTCACGCTCGCGATGAATCTCTACACGCAGGGCATCGACCCGGGGCTCGATTTCTCCGATATCGACGCCGTGCGCCGCGTCGTCGAGCGCTGCAACCAGATTCCGGTGCATCCGCGTCATCCGTATGCGGGCGACCTCGTGTTCACCGCATTTTCGGGTTCGCATCAGGACGCAATCCGCAAGGGTCTCGCGCAGCGCGTACCGGGCACGATGTGGGAAGTGCCGTATTTGCCGATCGATCCCGCCGATCTCGGCCGCAGCTACGATGCCGTGATTCGCGTGAACAGCCAGTCCGGCAAGGGCGGCTCGACTTTTCTGCTCGAACGCGGGCTCGGCTTCACGCCGCCGCGCCGCGTGCAGATCGAGTTCAGCCACGCCGTGCAGCAGATCACCGATGCATCCGGCGCCGAAATCGGCGGCGACGCGATCTGCGAGCTCTTCAAGCGCGAATATTTCGATGCCGGCGGGCCGGTTTCGCGGGTCGATGTATCGACGTTGTCGGTGTTCGGAAAGCGCGTCACGGTTGCACCGCCGGCGAGCACGACGAGCGGCGATGCCTACGCCCAGACGGTCGCCGCAGCGCTCGGCGTGGACGCGAACGTGAACTGGTTCGAGACGGCCCTGACGGCGAGCGGCGACACGGCGGCGTTCGTCGGCTGCCGCGTCGGCGAGGGCCAGACGCGCTTCGGCGTCGCCGTACATGCGAATCCGGCGCTCGCAGTCGCCGATGCGGTCGTGAGCGCAGTGAACCGCTCCGGGCGCGTCGCAGAGAATGTGCGGCAGGACGAAGCCGTAGAAGCCTGACGAACGGCGCGCGTGGCTATTCGAGTGCCACGCGCGTCGCCTGCAGCGCGAGCAGTTGCCATTGGCCCTCGGTCTGCACGTGGACGGCGGTATAGGCGATCGGAAATAGCAGCGCGCCGTTCTTCGATTCCATCTCGACCAGCGCGCGGCCCGAGACGAGGCACGTATCGCGGCCGGCGGGCAGCACGTCCTGCGACTGAATCTCGATCTGCCGGTAACGGCGGCGACCTGCGGTGATCGCGTCGATGAACTGGCGCTTCGTTTCCCGCTTGCCGTTCGTATGGACGTAGCTGACGTTTTCGGCCAGCAGCGCGTCCAGCGCCGGGCCGTCGCCGTCGACCATCGCACGGAAGCGGTCGCGCTCGAGGCCGCGAATGGCCTCAATGGTTTTTGCCGGCATCTGTCGAGTCCCCTTGTGTCGAGGAACCGATGCACCGGCGCCTCGTCAGAAGTTGTATTGCAGATATAGCTGGCTGAAATTTATACCAGGATTCGGCTCTTTGATACCGCCGTTCGACAGATGCTGGAAGCGAAAGCCCGCCTGATAGTTCTGCTTCGCGCCGAAGATCATGCCGACGCCCACCATGTCGGCGAACTGGAACGCCGTCGCGACGGAGAAATCCTCCGTGATGCGCGTATGCGAAAGCAGCCGCACGCCGACGCCCGCCTCGATGAACGGCCGGAAATAGCCGGAGCTTTTTACGAAGCGCACGACCGGCGTAATGCCGAATTCCCAGATGTTCGGGTGGACGGCATTGTCCTCGGTCGTGTGCCAGTAGGACACGTGACCTTCGCCGATGAGCGTGAAGTGGAACCCGCCGATCTCCCACCACGTGAGGCCAGGATCCCAGGCCACGCCGAGGTCGGCTTTCTTGATGTCGCGATCGGCGACGCCGCCTGCAATCTGAAGGCCGAATCGATCGGCATGCGCTGCCGCCGACGCCAGGCCGAACGCCGTGCAGATCGCCACGCGGAAAAGCGTGCGATGCCACGAACTCTTGTTTTTATGCATGAGCACCCCATGTTCTCGGATGACGGGCGTGTTTCACGAAGAGCATTGTCTCGCCGAATTCTAGTGACCTTTTTCAGTACTTGCAGGAAACGCAGCCGGCCACCCGGTTTGTTGAATTTTCTTTCGCCCGAGCGCGTAAGAGCGGTAAAGAATTCGACGCATGCCCTGTACCGGTAGATTCTTCCGTTTATGATGCAACGGACTGTCCTATTGATCCCGCAAATTCGATAGTATTTGTGGGAACTCTCACATTCCCCTCTCCTCTAACACTTAGCACTCGTTGAACCGGAGTGCTAATATCATGTCTGACTTCCGCTGCTGTTAAGCGGCGAATGAATTGTTGATAAGGAGCTTATGAGCGTGACCAATGCGATGACCCTACCGAATGTTGTGAGCTCGGCACCTGCCAAGGCATCTTCGGCAGGCGCGCTGACGTACGCACAGTCGTCGATGCTGACCGGCCAGATCGGCAACATCGATTCATACATACAAGCAGTGAACCGTATTCCGATGCTTTCGCCGGCAGAGGAACGTCAGTACGCCACCGAGTTCCGCGAGCAGGGCAACCTGAACGCCGCGCGTCAGCTTGTGCTTTCGCACCTGCGCCTCGTCGTGTCGATCGCCCGTAACTATCTAGGTTACGGACTGCCGCACGCGGATCTGATCCAGGAAGGCAATATCGGTCTGATGAAAGCCGTGAAGCGCTTCGACCCCGAGCAAAACGTGCGCCTGGTGTCGTATGCAATGCACTGGATCAAGGCCGAGATTCACGAGTACATCCTGCGCAACTGGCGCATGGTGAAGGTCGCAACGACGAAGGCGCAGCGCAAGCTGTTCTTCAACCTGCGCAGTCACAAGACCAGCCATTCGGCGTTCACGCCGGACGAGATCGACGGTCTCGCCAACGAGTTGAAGGTGAAGCGCGAGGAAGTGGCGGAGATGGAAACCCGCTTGTCGGGCGGCGATATCGCCCTCGAAGGGCAGGTCGAGGACGGCGAGGAAGCGTTCGCGCCCATCGCCTATCTGGCGGACTCGCACAACGAGCCGACTAACGTCATTGCAGCGCGCCAGTTCGACAAGCTGCAAAGCGACGGCCTTGCCGAAGCGCTCGAATCGCTGGATGAGCGCAGCCGCCGCATCATCACGGCGCGCTGGCTCGACGTGCAGGACGACGGTTCGGGCGGCAAAACGCTGCATGAACTGGCGGACGAGTTCGGCGTATCGGCGGAGCGTATTCGCCAGATCGAGGCGAGCGCAATGAAGAAGATGCGCTCGGCGCTGCACGACTTCGCGTAACACCTGACTGTGTCGTAACAAAAATTGCAAAGCCCGCCGTCGATGAGACGGCGGGCTTTTTCTTTGACCTTGCGCGAAAAGCAAACGGCACCCAGAGGGTGCCGCCCGCTTTCAAGCATGGTCTATTGCATCACGCCGGCATCGGCGCTGCACCGCCGCCGCTACCCGACAACCGCGCGGAAAGCTGCGTGGCATAACGCTGCGCCGCCGCGCCCACGACGATGTGGAACGTATCGGCCGACACCCACGCCACATCCAGCGACGACAAACGCTGACGATCGACCGACGACGGATCACGCACGACCACGCGCAGGCGCGTCTGGGCGACCGCATCGAGCGATGCGACATTGGTCGCGCCGCCGAACACGGCGAGCCAGCGGAACGGGTCCGGATCGAGCGGGCCGGGCGTCTGATCGACGCTCACCGCTGCCACGGCCGGTTGCGCCGGCGTCGACGATGCGGGCGTTGCGCCGCGCGTCGACGAGTGCTCGAGCTCGCTGCGGATTTCATCGGCGATCAGGTCCGCTTCCGGTCCGATGATCACCTGCACGTTGGTCGCGCCGCGCTTGAGCACGCCACGCGCGCCGATGGTCTTCAACTGCGGCTCCGACACTTTCTCCGAATCCACCACCGACAAACGAAGACGCGTCGTGCAGGCATCGACGAGCGTCAGGTTGGACGCGCCGCCGAGCGCCGCGACGTACTTTGCAGCGCGCGTGTTCGATGCCGCCACCGCCGCGCCCGGAACCGGCGGAATCAGGCCGCCTGCGACGGTCGTGTCGGCGTCGGTTTGCGCATCGGTCGTGGCCGGCTCGCGGCCCGGCGTCGCCATGTTGAACTTGCGGATGAAGAAGCGGAACAGACCGTAGTAGATGATGAAGTAAACGACGCCGACGACGAGCGCCATCCAGCCGCGCTGCGACAGGCCGTAGTTCAGCACGTAGTCGATCGCGCCCGCCGAGAACGTGAAGCCCAGATGGATGCCGAGCGCCGAGCAGATAGCGAGCGACAGGCCCGTCAGCACCGCGTGGATCGCGTAGAGAACCGGCGCGAGGAACATGAAGCTGTACTCGATCGGCTCGGTCACGCCCGTCAGGAACGCGGTCAGTGCCATCGAGAACAGCAGGCCGCCGACGATCGCGCGGCGCTCCTTCGGCGCCTCATGGAACATCGCGAGGCAGGCTGCCGGGAGACCGAACATCATGATCGGGAAGAAGCCGGTCATGAAGCCGCCCGCGGTCGGATCGCCCGCGAAGAAGCGATGCAGGTCGCCATGCACCACCGCGCCGCCGCCGGGCGGCGTGAACGAGCCGAACACGAACCACGCGAGCGAGTTGATGATGTGGTGAAGACCCGTCACGAGCAGGATCCGGTTCAGCACGCCGAACACGAAGGTGCCGAGCGCGCCGGCCGTCGTCAGCCAGTTGCCCGCGGCGTCGATGGCCGCCTGCACCGGCTGCCAGACGTAGCCGAACACGATGCCGAGTATCAGACACGCGACGCCCGTGACGATCGGCACGAAGCGCTTGCCGCCGAAGAACGCCAGATACTCGGGCAGCTTGATGTCCTTGTACCGGTTGTACAGATAGCCCGCCACCACACCGGCGATGATCCCCGACAGCACGCCCATGTTGAGCTTGTCGTTGATGTCCTTCATCACGGCCACTTCGATGAGGTAGCCGATCGCGCCGGCGAGACCCGCCGTGCCGTTGTTGTCCTTCGCGAAACCCACCGCCACGCCGATCGCGAACAGGAGCGGCAGGTTGGTGAAAATCGCATCGCCGGCGTCGGCGATCATCTTGATGTTGAAGACGTCGGGCTGGCCGAGACGCAGAAGCAGGCCGGCCACCGGTAACACGGCGATCGGCAGCATCAGCGCGCGACCTAGTCGCTGCATCTTTGCAAACGGGTTGGCGTCCATCGGGTTCTCCAAAAATATAAGTCTTGTCGTTACTGCTTCGGGGATTGCTGGGATTGAAGGATCCGCGAATCCGTCTGTGGCTTCGAACGGGACCAGGGCGGGCGCCGAGGCGCCAGCTCTGGTCGACGAATCGGACGCTCAGTCCTGCGGCCAGATTTCGCGGCTTGCCGCTCTTACTGCCTGCGCCGATTCGAGCGCGAGGCAGTCCTCGGCGCGCTGGCGGCACAGTTGGTAATCGAGATTGCGCACGCGCGCCTTGATGCCGGGCACGGACCCCGGATCGACCGACAACTCGGTCACGCCGAGGCCGACGAGCAAGGGCGCCGCGACCGGATCGCCGCCGAGCGCGCCGCACACGCCGACCCATTTGCCGTGCTTTTCCGCGCCTTGCACCGTCGCCTTGATGAGGCGCAGCACAGCGGGATGCAGGCCATCGGACTGCGCGGCGAGATCGGGCTGGCAGCGGTCCATCGCGAGCGTGTACTGCGTGAGATCGTTGGTGCCGATCGAGAGGAAATCCGCGTGTTTCGCGAGTTGATCCGCGAGCAGCGCCGCCGACGGCACTTCGATCATCACGCCCACTTCGATCGGCTCGGTTCGGCCCGCTTCGCGCGCCAGTTCGTCGATGCGCGCACGCAAGCGCTGCAACTCGCCCGCATCCGTCACCATCGGCAAAAGGATGCGCACGGTGCCGAGCGGTTTCACGGCGAGCAGGCCGCGCAACTGGTCGTCGAGCAGATCGGGGCGCACCTGCGCGAGGCGGATGCCGCGCAGACCGAGCGCCGGATTTTCTTCGGGCGGCAGCGTCAGATAGTCGACTTCCTTGTCCGCGCCGACATCGAGCGTGCGGATGATCGCGGTGCGGCCCTGCAGCGCATCGACGATGCCCTGATAGCTCTGCGCGTGCTCCGCGACCGTCGGCGCCGACTGGCGATGGATGAACAGCAGTTCGGTGCGCAACAGGCCGACCGCATCCGCGCCGTTTTCGACGGCGGCCTTCGCGTCGTCGAGCGTCGCGATATTCGCGGCGATTTCGATATGCCTGCCATCCTTCGTCGATGCGGTTTGCCGCGAAAGCTTGCGATTCGCCTCGCGCACGCCCGCGAGCCGTTCGCGTTCGTTGCGCGCGCGTTCGACGTCGAGCGCGGTCGGCGCATGCTCGATCCGTCCCGCCGATGCATCCACGACCACTTGCGTGCCTTCGGGAATCGCGTGCAGCGCATCGCCGATGGCGACGAGCGCCGGAATGCCGATCTGCCGCGCGATGATCGCCGCGTGGGAGGTTGCGCCGCCGCGCGCCATGACGAGCGCGGTGACGCGCGTGCGGTCGATCGAAGACAGATCGGACGGCGTGAATTCCGCGGCCGCGAGCACGGTCTCTTCGGGCAGTTCGCGCGCCGCGGTGTTGTTCAGACCGAGCGCGCGCAACACGCGCTTTTCGATATCACGAAGATCGGCGGCGCGCTCCGCGAGCAGGTCGTCCTGCACGTTCGAAAGCAGCGCGATTTGCGCGCGGATCGCCTCGCGCCACGCGAAGCCCGCGCTCTTGCCGAGGCTGATCAGATCGCGCGCGGCATCGACGAGCGTCGGATCTTCGAGCAGCACGCGATGCACCGCGAAAATGCCCGCTTCGCCGACTGCGCCGCGCTGCGACGCGGTGCGCACCGTTTCGCCGAGTTCGGCATCGACCTGGGCGATGGCTTTGTCCAGCGCACGGCTTTCCGCCGCCGACGAGCCGCCCGCCTGTTCGGGCGGCACGATTTCCTGATCGTCCCAGCGCACGAGCTTGCCGACCGCGATGCCCGGCGCCGCGCACACGCCGGCGAGCGTGTTCGGCGGCAGCGGCTCTCCTGCACCGGCTGCCCTGGCGACCGGCGCGGGCGACTTCGCGCGCGCGGGCGTCTCTTCGACTTCGCCTTGCGCCGCGCGCAGCAATTCGGCGGCAACCGCTTCGATCGCCTGCTGCGCCTGCCCGCCGATAGCAACCAGTTCGATGGTCGCGCCCTCGCCCGCTCCGAGACCGAGCAGACCGACGACGCTTTCAACCGGCGCCTTCCTGCCTTGGTAGCGCACTTCGACCTTCGCGTCGAAACCGCGCGCCGCTTCGCGCGCCCGGGCAGCCGGACGCGCATGCAGACCGCCCGCGTGCGCCAGCGTCACGCTGCGGCGCGCTTCCTCCAGCACGACCGCGCCCGCGCGTGCCGTTTCGGCTTTCTCGCCTTGCTTCGCGCGCAACACCAGCATGCGTGAGCCCGCCTTCAGCACGCCGCGGCCAGCGCGATCGATGACGTCGAAGGCATCGCCGTTTGCGACTGCAATCACGGAGACCAGGCTCGGCGCGTGCTGCGCGACGAAGTCCGCATCGAATTCGATGAGCGGATCGCCCGCGCGCACCGTCGCGCCTTGCTCGACCTTCGGCGCGAAGCCCTTGCCGCTCAGCTCGACCGTGTCGATGCCGATATGCACGAGAATCTCCGCGCCTTCTTGCGTGCGCACCGTCACCGCGTGATGCGTGCGCGCGAGATGCGTGATCGTGCCGTCGCAGGGCGAAACAAGCACGTTATCGAGCGGATCGATGCCGATGCCGTCGCCGAACATGCCCTCGGCGAATACGGGGTCCGGCACGTCGGCGAGCGGCACGACGGGACCGGTGAACGGCGCGAGCAGCACGACATCGTTCGGATTATTGACGGAATGGTTCAACAGTGACTCCTCGGCACGGCGCATCGGCTATCTCGCTCAATGGGTTTCGGTGACCTTGTTCAGGTGGCGCGGCGCGTCGGGATTGCGGCCGCGTGCGGCGGCCAGACCCGCGGCCATCACATAAAAAGAAAGGATCGCGGCGATCGGATCGAGCGCCGGGTGATCGGTGGCGACGAGCGGCAACTCCGCGTCCGCAACGTCCTCGGGTGCGGCGAGCAGCACGCGCGCGCCGCGAGCGCGCATATCCGCGGCAAGCTGGATGAGGCCCGCCTGCTCCGGCCCGCGCGGCGCAAACACCAGCAGCGGATAGTCGCGGTCGATGATTTCCATCGGACCGTGGCGCACTTCCGCGCTCGAAAACGCTTCGGCCTGGATGCCCGAGGTTTCCTTCAGCTTGAGCGCGGCTTCCTGCGCGATCGCGAGGCCGAGGCCACGGCCGATCACGATCATGCGATCGACGTCCGTAAGCTCGGTCACGGCGCGCGTCCAGTCGAGCTTGCCCGCGGCACGCAGCGCGTCGGGCAGCGATTTCAGCGCATTGAGCAATTCGACGTCGCGCTGAACGTGCGCGATGACGATGGCCGACAGCGACAGCATCGCGATGTAGCTCTTGGTCGCTGCGACCGACAGCTCGGGACCGGCGAGCAGCGGCAGGAAATATTCGCACGCGCTTTCGAGCGGTGAACCGGTGACATTGACTGCCGCGACGGTGAACGCGCCCGCGTCGCGCAGCGCCTGCATCGTACCGACGAGATCGGGGCTCTTGCCGGATTGCGAGAACGCGACGGCGAGTTGCCCGGAGACACGCAGCGGCGCCTGCTGGAGCGTGGCGACCGACATCGGCAGCGATGCGACCGGCACGCCGACACGGCTCATTGTCAGGCTTGCGAAATAACTGGCGGCGTGATCGGAGCTGCCGCGCGCCACCGTCAGCGCGACGTGGCGCGGCTGCTCGGCGAGCTTGACCGCGAGCTCTTCGATGCGCGAGGTATCGGCGAGCTGGGCCGCGACGACGTCGGCGGACTCCAGCGCCTCATTAAGC
Organism: Caballeronia sp. INML3B; assembly: GCF_023631305.1. Classification (NCBI taxonomy): domain Bacteria; kingdom Pseudomonadati; phylum Pseudomonadota; class Betaproteobacteria; order Burkholderiales; family Burkholderiaceae; genus Caballeronia; species Caballeronia sp. INML3B. Next base: position 446,306 of record NZ_JALQDI010000001.1, on the reverse strand, counting down.
ATATTCGACAATTGATTCTCCTTCGACATACGTGGCGGTCAGCGCGTGTTCCCGGTCGAGCACGACGAGATCGGCCCATGCGCCGCGCGCGATGCGGCCGCGGTCTTCGAGCCCGAGATAGTCGGCGGGGAAACGCGACAGGCGATTCGAGACGTCCGCGAGCGGAATGCCCAGCGAGACGAGATTGCGCAGCGCCTGATCCATGGTCAGGGTGCTGCCGGCGAGCGTGCCGTCCGCGAGACGCACACCGCCCATGCATTTGGTGACGTGCTGGCTGCCGAGGCGATATTCGCCGTCGGGCATGCCGGCCGCCGAGGTGCTGTCGGTCACGACATAGAGACGCGGGATCGCGCGCATCGCGGCGCGGATGGCGCCCGGATGCACGTGCAGCAGATCGGGAATGAGCTCGGCGTATTCGGCATGCGCGAGCGCCGCGCCGACCATGCCGGGATCGCGGTGATGCAGCGGCGACATTGCATTGAACAAGTGCGTGAAGCCGCGCGCGCCATGCTTGAGCGCGTTGACGGCGTCGTCATACGTGCCGAGCGAATGGCCGAGTTGCACGCGCACGCCGCGCGCGGCCAGTTCCGAAATGATGTCCAGATGGCCCGAGATTTCCGGGGCGATCGTGACGACGCGGATCGGCGCGAGCTCGAGGTACTTCAGCACTTCGTCGCGCACCGCGACCGCAGCGGCGTCCGGCTGCGCGCCGAGCTTGCCCGGGTTGATGTACGGGCCTTCCAGATGCACGCCCAGCATGCGCGCGCCGCCGGCGGCGCGGTGTTTCGCCTGTTCGCCGAGACCCGCGACGACTTCCATCAACTCGTCGCGCGGCGCGGTCATCGTGGTGGCGAGCAGGCTCGTCGTGCCGTGTTGCGCGTGCTGACGCGCCACGGTGTCCGCCGCATCGCCGCCTTCCATGATGTCGCGGCCGCCGCCCCCATGCACGTGCAGATCGATGAAGCCTGGCAGGATGTACGGCGCGTCGTTGGCGAGCGGATCGGCGATATGGCCTTCGAGCGCCGTCACGCGGCCGTTCTCGACGCGGATCGAACCGTGGATCCAGCCGTCGGTCGTGAGTATGTTTCCTTTCAGCATGAAGTTCTCTGGAAGTACGCGCTGCATGGATGAGGTTCAGTGCCGTCCGCGCCGTGCTGCGAGCAGGCTTTCGTCACGAAAAAAGCGAACGGCTTCCTTGGGTCCTCTCGTTCTCTTGTTTGCTCTCTCGATGCGTATCGGGTCATGCGCGTCTGTACCGACGCTTATCGATGCAGTTCGGCGACGAAGTCGTAGTAGTCGTCGCGACAGTAGGTGTCCGTCAATTCGATCGCACGTTGATCCGCCGAATAGCCGATCCGCGTGATCACGAGCAATGCGGCGCGCGGCGCCACGCCCATCAGCCGCGCGATTTCCGCGCCCGCGTTCACTGCACGGAAGTGCTGCAATGCACGCACCACCGACAACCCGCGCTCCTCGAGATGCCGATACAGCGACGCGCCGATCGCGAGCGGGTCCGGCACCACGGCGACGGGCAAGGCCGAGTGCTCGACCGCCATCACGATGCCGTCCGCGCGCCGCAGACGTCTTAGGCTCGCAACGGACGCGCCCGGCGACAGACCTAGCCGCACCGTTTCGTCGCGACTCGCTGTGCGCAGTCCGCGATCCAGCCAGATCGAATCCGGCGTAAAGCCGCGCTGTTCCATCTTTCGGGTGAAGCCGGTGAGCCGGGAGAGCGGGTCTTCGACACGCGGCGTGATGAAACTGCCCGCGCCGCGCACGCGCCTGATCAAGCCTTGCTCAACGAGCAGTGCGAGAGCCTTCCTCGCCGTGATACGCGATACGCCGACGCCTTCGGAGAGCGTGCGCTCCGAAGGCAGCGCCTCGCCGGCCGCCCAGTTTCCCGCATGAATCGCTTTGGCGAGACGCGACGCCAACTGTAAATAAAGTGGCGTATCGCTCTGCGCCTCCGGCGTCAAATCCTGCCAGCGATGCTTCATCGAACGCTCTCAGTGCCGAATTGGAGCCCATTATATAACCAACATAATACCAGTCAACGTTAAACCGGCATCGGAGGACGATCGTCAAATTTTCAAACAAATCAAATAGTTAAGTGCTTTTGCGAGGACGAATCGGAACAAACATGCCATCAGGACTTACCCCTACACGCAGCCCAGTGGATGAACTGGTCAATTAAACGGCCGATAGCCCTTTTTTCGGGCATTTTCGTATTCGCACGATCGTTCTTCTTTGGCACAATGCGCGCATTAATTCGGATTCCGATTAATTCCAACAATATCGATGAGAGACTGACGCGATGGGCTGTTCCGATCCGAGCCGGGCTGTCGAAGCGGTGCGCCGCTTTAACCGCTTTTATGCGCGCCACACAGGCGCACTCCACGAGCGGCTACATAAAAGCAGCTTTTCCCTGACGGAAGTACGCATCCTGCACGAGCTGGCACAAGCGCGGGCCACAACGGCCGCAGACTTGTCGCGCAACCTCGGGCTGGACACGGGCTATTTGAGCAGGTTGATCAACAACTTTCACAAGCTCGGCCTCGTCGTGCGGCGAAAGAACGAGCTGGATGGCCGCGCGCACCTGCTGCGCATCACGCCCGAGGCAAAAGCAAAGGTCGACGAGATCGACCTGCATGTTTCCGCGGAAACCGCCATGCTGCTCAAACGGCTGACTACCGCCGAAATCGATCAGCTATGCACTGCAATGGCAGACGTCGAACGGCTTCTTTCACCGGGGTGCGCCGAAGGAGAAGCCCGGCTTCGCGTCCCCCGCGCCGGAGACTTCGGCTGGATGATCGAGCGTCAGGCTCATCTGTATTCGGGCGAGCGGCCGAAGTTTTCCAGCGAGGCGCGCACGGCGAGGGCGGTGGCGCACTTTCTCGCCGAGATGCAGGCGAGCACGCCGCGCATCGCCTGCTGGGTGGCCGAACAAGGCGAGGCCATGCGCGTCGGCGCGGCGCTGCTTACTGCGGAGTCTGAAAGTCAGGCGCGAATCGAACTATTGTTCGTCGAACCGGGCGCGCGGCGGCGCGGGCTCGGCGAGCGGCTCGTCGCGGCATGCACGAACTTCGCGCACGGCGCTCGCTATGATCGGGTCATCTGCCGCCTGGATGAACCGCATGAAGAGCTTTGCGCCTTGTTCGTGCGATCCGGCTTCACGCCCGTTACGGAAGGATCCAAGGGAATGGTGTGGCAACGAGAACTGCAGCCGATCTTCGTCGACTGAACGGCGGCCCAAGTAAAAAACGGCGTCCCGTGGGACGCCGCTGCATATGCGTGCGCAATCGCTCTCAGAACGACGGCACGACCGAACCTTTGAACTCGGTCTTGAGGAACTGGCGCACGTCTTCGGACTGATAGGCCGAGACCAGCTTCTTCACCCACGGCTGGTCCTTGTCTTTTGCTCGCACCGCGATCAGGTTCGCGTACGGGCTATGCACGTCCTCGAGCGCGATCGCGTCCTTCGTCGGTTGCAGACCCGCCGCGAGCGCGAAGTTCGTGTTGATCGCGGCCGCATCGACATCGGCGAGCGTGCGCGGCAGTTGCGCCGCATCGAGCTCCACGAGCTTGACCTTCTTCGGATTTTCCGCCACGTCGAGCGCCGTCGCATTATTGCCGTTCGTGCCTGCGCCCGCCTTCAGCTTGATCACGCCTTGCGATTGCAGCAGCAGAAGTGCGCGATTCTCGTTCGACGGATCATTCGGCACCGCGACCTTCGCGCCCTGCGGCAGATCCTTCAGCGACTTCAGCTTCTTCGAATAGACGCCGAGCGGCGAAATATACGTGAGCCCCGCGTTCACGATCTTGTAGCCACGCTGCTTGATCTGGCTGTCGAGATACGGCTGATGCTGAAAGCTGTTGGCATCGAGATCGCCGGCGTCGAGCGCTGCGTTTGGCTGAACGTAATCGTTGAACTCGATCACCTTCACGTTGAGCCCCTCGCGCTTCGCGACCTTCTGCACGACTTGCCAGATCTGCGCGTCCGGGCCGCTGATGGTGCCCACCTTGATCACCTTGTCATCGGCGTGAGCGGCGAGGCTCGTGAACAACGCGGCGGACGCCGCGACGGCGGTAATGGCTTTGAGCAAATTTCTGCGCTGCATGGTGTTCCTGTTTCGATGATGCGTTCTTGCTGGAATTGCCTGAGTCGTGCCCGGCGAACGATTCAAACCGGGTGACGGATGTTCGCACAGCAACGGTGCGGGACGAAATACAGATTGCTCATGTGAATATCACCTGCGCAAGGTGCGGCTAGAATTGCCATGGAACGTCACGAACTCTCATGCCGGAGGCAAGCATCATGTACGTAATCAATCTGCGATATACCGGCGCGCTTGCCGAGATCGACGATGCCCTCGACGCGCATCGCGTCTATCTCGAACGTTATTTTGCGGCGGGCGTCTTCGTGATCGCAGGGCCGAAGGTGCCGCGCGAAGGCGGCATCATTCTGGCGTCGGGCATCGAGCGCGATCGCCTCGATGCGATCATCGCGGAAGATCCGTTCGCGCAACAGGGACTCGCGCATTACGACATCACCGAGTTCAAGGCGACGCGGCTTGCGCGCGGCTTGAATCTGCCCGAGCCATCGTTGGATAGCTGAAAAACAAAGTGGCCCGCGCGGGCCACTTTCACCATCAGTCGACCAGCAGCTTCAAGTCGTGAACCCACGGCTCGACGCCCTGCCCGTCGCGCGCGAAGAGACGCAGCTTCCCGTCCTTGTCGAACACGTAGCTCGCGGCGGTGTGATCCATTGTGTAATCGTCGGGCGTCTTTCCCTGCGACTTGGCGTAATACACCCGGAAGTCCTTCGCGACCTGTGCGAGCTGCGCATCGTTCGCCGGACGCAGACCGATATACGACGAGTTGAACGCTGCCACGTATTGGCCAAGCAGATCGGGCGTGTCGCGCGCCGGATCGACGGTGACCATCAGTACCTGCACGTCCTTCGATTTGTCGCCGAGTTGCTGCATGGCTTGCGAGAGTTCGGCGAGCGTCGTCGGGCACACGTCCGGACAATGCGTGTAGCCGAAGAACAGCACGACAGCCTTGCCTTTGAAGTCAGCAAGCGTGCGCGTCCTGCCGTGTGTGTCGGGCAGGGAGAAATCGCTGCCGAACTGCTTGTTGCCGGTGATATCGAGATTCTTGAAATCGGGCGCTTTCTCACAAGCCGAAAGCAGCGCCGCGCAGGAGAACACGAGCGCCAGCAGCGCAAATACGCGACGAAGAGCCATCATGCGCCGATCACCGTACGCACGTAATGATCGACGAGCAACGCGCCGAACAGCAACGACAGATACACGATTGAATATCGGAAGGTCTTGCGCGCGAGTGCATCCGAATAGTCGCGATACATCTTCCACGCGTAGCCGATGAAGCCCGCGCCGAGCGCAATCGCGCTCGCCAGGTACACGACGCCGCTCATGCCGGAGATATAGGGCATCAGCGTGACCGCGAACAGCACGAGCGTGTACAGGAAGATGTTCAGCAGCGTGTATTTCTCGCCGTGCGTGATCGGGAGCATCGGCAGGCCGGCGTTTTCGTAGTCCTTGCGGCGATACAGCGCGAGCGCCCAGAAATGCGGCGGCGTCCACACGAAGATGATCAGCACGAGAATCCACGCGTCGCCGGGCACCGTGCCGGTTACCGCGGCCCATCCGAGCGCGGGCGGCATCGCGCCGGACGCGCCGCCGATCACGATGTTCTGCGGCGTATAAGGCTTGAGCAGCAGCGTATAGATGACCGCATAGCCGACGAACGTGGCGATGGTGAGCCACATCGTGAGCGGATTGGTGAACGTGTAGAGCGTCCACATGCCGATGCCGCCGAGCACCGCCGAGAACGTCAGAATCTGCGTCGGCGTGATTTGCCCGCGTGCCGACGGACGCCACGCGGTGCGGCGCATCTTCGCATCGACTTTTTGCTCGACGAGACAATTGATTGCAAATGCCGCACCGGCCAGCAACCAGATGCCGACGACGCCGCCGATCAGCTTGTCCCATGGCACCATGCCGGGCGTGGACAGGAACATGCCGATGACGGCACAAAACACGGCGAGCTGCGTGACGCGCGGCTTTGTCAGCGCGAGGTATTGCGACGCGCGATTGCCGAGTGGGGAATTGAGTGTCGTGCTATCCATGATGTGGAGTCACGCTGAAACGACGTCGCGCGCGGGAACTGCGGCGCGGCCGGGACGGCTGGAAGAGATTCGAAAGTTTAGCATAACGAGTAGCAGCAACAGGATCGCGGCCCCGCCGTTGTGCGCGACCGCGACCGCCAACGGCCATTGCAGCACGACGTTTGACATGCCCGTCAGGAACTGGACGACGATCATCAACAATACGCCGTTTGCGGGCTTTCGCAGAGATTCGAAACGTCGCAGTCTCAGTGCAAGCCAGAGCAGATACAGTACGACGACCACCGCGAACGTGCGATGCGTCCAGTGAATTGCGACGAGCGCGTCCTGCGAGATCACGTCGCCGTCGCCGGTCATGCCGAGGGCGCGCCACAGATGGAAGCCATGCTCGAAGTTCATCGGGGGAACCCATTGGCCATTGCACAGCGGGAAGTCCGTGCACGCCAGCACCGCGTAGTTCGTGCTGACCCAGCCGCCGAGCGCGATCTGCGCGACGAGCAGCAGCAGCCCGAATGCCGCGGCGGGCATCCAGCGCGCGGCGCCCGAATCGAGCGATGGAATCGGCGTCATGCGCGCCGCGAGCCAGCCGAGCACGCCGAGCAGCGCGAGGCCGAGCAGCAGGTGCGTCGTGACGATCACCGGTTGCAGCTTGAGCGTGACGGTCCACGCGCCGAACGCACCTTGCAGCAGGATGAGCGCCAGGATCCCGGTCGGCCACCACGGCGACACATGCAGCGGACGCTTCTTGATGCGCGCGGTCCACGCGATGATCACCTGCGCGATGATCAGCACGCCGATCGCCATCGCGAAGTAACGATGCAGCATCTCGATCCACGCCTTCACCATGCTGACGGGGCCGGTCGGCATTGCCTGATACGCGGCAGAAATTTGCGCGTGCGCGATGAACGGCGACGACGTGCCGTAGCAGCCCGGCCAGTCGGGGCAGCCGAGGCCGGAATCGGTGAGGCGGGTGAAGCCGCCGAACATGATGAGATCGAGCGTCAGGAACGTCGTCAGCCAGACGAGCTTCCTGAACTTGTTGTCATCGGCCTTGACCCAGACATACGAAAGCGGCAGCAGCGCGATGCAGATGCCGATCAGACCCAGTTGCAGTAAAAACATGCTCTCTTACCTTCAGCCCGCGTTTTAACCGATGCGCGACCACTTCAGAAGCTTCGCCAGATCCGCGTTGATCTTCTTCGGATCGGGGTTCTTCGGAAAGCGCATCATCAGATTGCCATTCGGATCGACGAGAAAAATGTGATCCGTGAGTTTCGTGCCGTCGTCGACGGGCAGCCACGCCGCGATCGACTTGTCGTCCGCGACGAGCATGCGCGTATCCGGCTGCGGGTATGCGGTCTTGATGACGTCGGACACTGGTTTGTCATCGGTTCGTAGCCAGACGTTCACGACGCGATCGCGCTCGCCCGATTGCAGCGCGCGCACCTGGCGCATGAAATAGAGGCGCGTCGCGCATTGTTCGTCGCAGTCGCTGCCGTTGACCGTGATCATCAGCCATTTGCCTTCGAGCGACTTGAACGGCAGGCTCTGCCCCTTCTCGTCGATGACGACGAGTTGCGCCGGGATCGGGCGCTGCGGGTCGATCAGCGCACCGTAGCTCGACGTGCCGCCTGCCGGCTTGAACACGTAGTACATCAGGTACGACGCGATCACCGGCGCGGCGCACACCAGCGCGAGCAGCAGGAGCATCCAGCGGCCGCTGATCCAGGAGCCTTTTCTGGCGGTTCGTTGTGGCGTGCGCGCCTTGTCGTCGGCGGCGGTGGGGCGTTGTGATTGCATCGGTGGAGACTTGTCTCTGTTCGGTCGATTGTCAGGCGTGGTGCTCGGCTTCGTCGTCGCGCTCGTCGGGCTCGTCGCCCTTCTTCGCGGCGCGGCGCGCGGCATACAGGCCAAACCCGATAGCCGCGGCCGCCATGCCCCACCACTGGAGCATGTATCCGTAATTGCGCTCGACGCCGAGCGTCGGCGCGGGCCAGTTGCGCACGAGCTTGTCGCCGGTGTCGTTCGTCTGCTGAATCACGAACGGCTGGAAGGCGAGCCCGGTTTCGGCCGCATACGACCTGATATCGAGGTTCTGCCGAATTTCCTTGTGCGCGGCCGATCCGCCGCTGCCCAGCTCGAACGCCTGCGACGCATTCGCGCGCGCGATGCCTTGCACCTCGACGACGCCCTTCGGCGTTTCATACGACTCGATGCCCGTGCGGTCCGCCATGTTGCGCGGCAGCCATCCGCGATTCACGAGCACATAGCCGCCGCCCTCGAGTTTAAGCGGCATCACGACATAAAAGCCCGGCTGGTCGTTATACGGACGATTGTCCAGATACACGACGCGTTCCGGCAGAAACTCGCCGCGCGCCTCCACGCGGTGGAATTCGATCGACTTGAGCGGTATCGGCTCGACGCCGACTTCTCGCACCGGTGCGTCCTCGAACGCGACGATCTGTGCGTTGAGCGCTTCTTTCTGATGCGCGCGATCGCGTTGCCAGAAGCCGAGCCGCACGGTCACCGCAACGACGATCAGAATCAGCAGCGCGGGCCAGAACCGGATCTTCATGCCGCCAGCCTTACTGCCGGGATCCGGTCGGGCGCCGCACGGCGCGATCTGTCGAGTGAGATAATGAGATGATCCAAATTCATACTGCTCGCTGTGGTTCCTGAGCAAAAACGCTGGCTGGTTTCATGCACATCATCGTTGCTATTGCATTCATCCTTATCATCGGCAGCCTGGGTTCGGCGCTCTACTTCATGATGACCGACCGGGGCAGGACGAAGCGGATGGTCTGGTCGCTCGCGGCACGCGTGGGGCTGTCCATCTCGCTCTTCCTCTTCATCCTGTTCGCGCACTGGATGGGCTGGATTCAGTCGTCGGGCATTCCCATCGGACGATAACCCACCGCCCGGGTACGGCCCTACGAGACGTATTGTCGCGCCGCGGCACCTTTCGACGTCCTCGAAACGACAACGCCGCCCCTTGAGACGTCGAGGGCGGCGTGTTGGTCACTGCTTCTTTGCTCTCGGACCGGCGTCGCCGCCGGCCTTGCATCGCGGACGGCGCACCGCGCGCGCCCGCTTCGATATTCATTACAGCCAGTAGACGACGACGTACAGACCCAGCCACACGACGTCGACGAAGTGCCAGTACCACGCCGCGCCTTCGAACGCGAAGTGGTGCTCCGCCGAGAAGTGGCCGCGGATCAAACGGAACATCACCACGGCCAACATCGTACCGCCCAGGAACACGTGGAAGCCGTGGAAGCCGGTCAGCAGGAAGAACGTCGAGCCGTACACGCCCGAGTTGAGCGTCAGGTTGAGTTCGTTATACGCGTGAAAATACTCGTAGCCCTGGCAGAACAGGAAGATCAGACCGAGCAGCACGGTCGCACCCAGCCAGATGATCGCCTTCTTGCGATGATCTTCACGCAGCGCGTGGTGCGCCACCGTCAGCGTTGCGCCGGAGGACAGCAGCAGCGCCGTGTTGATGGTCGGCAGGGGCCACGGCACCATCGCGCGGAAATGCGGCACGAGCGCGGCAGGGCCGTTGTTCGGCCACACGGCGGTGAAGTCAGGCCAAATGAGCTTGTAGTCGAGGCTGCCGAGCTCATGCATCGCGATTGCGCGGGCATAGAAGAGCGCGCCGAAGAACGCCGCGAAGAACATGACTTCGGAGAAGATGAACCAGCTCATGCTCCAGCGGTACGACACATCGACGCGCTTGCCGTACATGCCGCCTTCGGATTCGGAGATCGCGTCGCCGAACCAGTGCCACAGCACGAACAACACGAACAGCAGGCCGATGAACGTGCCGGCCGGCCCGAAGCTATGACCGTTCACCCACGACGCCAGCGAGGCCAGCATGATCAGCAAGCCAGTTGCAGCCATCACCGGATGCCGCGACGGATGCGGCACGAAATAGTACGGGCTCTCGTTTTGACCGCTCATTGTTGATTCTCCACTTCGATCCAGTTGCTTGAATTTTCTTTTGCCGCCGGTTGCCCGACTGCACGTGCGTCGGCCATGCCCTGCCTTTTCCGTCTATCCCACTACCGCGCGCACGACGAGCAGCAACACGACGATGAACAGCACCGCTCCGATGACGCCCGCCGCAATCAGATGCAGCGGGTTCAACTGCGCGGCATCGCGTTCCAGGTCGGCCCGGCGGCGCACCCCGAAGAACGACCAGAACACCGCCTTCACGAGTTTGAGGAAACCGCCCTTGTTCGGGGTGTCCGCGCGCATGGCGTCATGAACCTTTCGCGACCGACTTCGGCGCGTTCAACTCGAAAAACGTGTACGACAGCGTGATCGTCTTCACATCCTTCGGCAGCTTCGGATCGACGACGAACACGACCGGCATGCGCTTGGTCTCGTTCGGCGCGAGCGTCTGCTGCGTAAAACAAAAGCATTCGATCTTCTTGAAGTACTCGGTGGCCTGCTTCGGCGCATAGCTCGGGATCGCCTGCGCGTTCACCGTGCGATTCTGCTCGTTGGTCACGTCGTACATCACCGTCATCACTTCGCCCGGGTGAATATCCAGCGTGTTCTGCTCGGGCTTGAACCTCAGCGGCCCGCGCGCATTCGCGTCGAACTCGATCGAGATCGTGCGGGTCATGTCGACCTGCGTATTCTTCGCCTCACGCGCACCGACATCGCGCTGCACGAGATTGTTGATGCCCGTGATCTGGCAGATCGCCCTGTACATCGGCACGAGCGCGAAGCCAAAGCCGAACATCAGCGCCGCCACGACGAAGAGCTTAACCAGCATCGACCGGTTGAAGGACCGGTCGACATGCGAATTTTCCTGCTGAGTGGACACGTTGCTTTCCTACCCTCGCGACAACAGATATTGCCTGACGACGATACCCAGAAAGAAGACGGCGGCAACCAACACCATGATGATTCCGAGCCGCTTGTTGCCCGCGCGAATTTCCTCGGGCGTGCGTCTTTTTTGTGGATTCGGGGCCATGCTTTCCTGACTTTTTCGTTCGCGGGGCACGTTCAACGAAGCCCCGCGAACCAGACTGACTACTTATTCGACCGTCGGCGGATGCTCGAACGTATGGAACGGCGCCGGGCTCGGCACGGTCCATTCGAGGCCTTCCGCGCCATCCCACGGCTTGTCGCCCGCCTTCTCGAGTTCACCGCCGCCACGATAAGTAGGCAGCGCGACCGCGAACAGGAAGTACACCTGCGCGAGGCCGAAGCCGAATGCGCCGATCGTCGCGACCTGGTTGAAGTCCGTGAACTGCGCCGGATAGTCCGCATAGCGGCGCGGCATGCCGGCGAGACCCAGGAAGTGCATCGGGAAGAACGTGATGTTGAAGAAGATCATCGACGCCCAGAAGTGGATCTTTCCGCGCATTTCGTTGTACATCCAGCCGGTCCACTTCGGCGCCCAGTAGTACCAGCCCGCGAACAGCGCGAAGAGCGAACCCGCCACGAGCACGTAGTGGAAGTGCGCCACCACGTAATACGTGCCGTGCATCTGGATGTCGAGCGGCGCCATCGACAGGATCAGGCCCGTGAAGCCGCCCATCGTGAACACGAACAGGAAGCCGATCGCGAAGAGCATCGGGGTCTCGAAGGAGAGCGCACCGCGCCACATCGTCGCCACCCAGTTGAACACCTTCACGCCCGTCGGGACCGCGATCAGCATCGTCGCGTACATGAAGAACAACTGGCCCGTCACCGGCATGCCGGTCGCGAACATGTGGTGCGCCCACACCATGAACGACAGAATCGCGATCGACGCGGTCGCGTACACCATCGAGCTATAGCCGAACAGCGGCTTGCGCGAGAACGCCGGGATCACCTGCGACACGATCCCGAACGCCGGCAAGATCATGATGTACACCTCGGGGTGACCGAAGAACCAGAAGATGTGCTGGTACATGACCGGATCGCCGCCGCCCGCCGCGTTGAAGAACGACGTGCCGAAGTGACGGTCGAAGAGCACCATCGTGATCGCCCCGGCGAGAACCGGCATCACGGCGATCAGCAGGTACGCGGTGATGAGCCACGTCCACGCGAACATCGGCATCTTCATGAGCGTCATGCCGGGCGCGCGCATGTTCAGGATCGTCACGACGATGTTGATCCCGCCCATGATCGACGACGCACCCATGATGTGGACCGCGAAAATCGCGAAGTCCATGCCCGGGCCCATCTGCGTGGAGAGCGGCGCGTAGAGCGTCCAGCCCGCGGCGGTTGCGCCGCCCGGCACGAAGAACGAGCCGACGAGCAGCACCGCAGCGGCCGGCAGCAGCCAGAAGCTGAAGTTGTTCATCCGCGCGAACGCCATATCCGATGCGCCGATCTGCAGCGGCACCATCCAGTTCGCGAAACCGACGAACGCCGGCATGATCGCGCCGAACACCATGATGAGGCCGTGCATGGTGGTCAGCTGATTGAAGAACTCGGGACGCATGATCTGCAGGCCCGGCTCGAACAGCTCGGCACGGATGCCGAGCGCCATCACGCCCCCCGAGAGGAACATGATGAAAGAGAACAACAGGTACAGCGTACCGATGTCCTTGTGGTTGGTGGCGAAGAGCCACCGGCGCCAGCCATGCGGCGTCTCGTGCGCATGGTCGTGCGCGTGGTCGTGACCTGCGCCTACATCGTGTCCGATGCTAGACATGACAATCATCTCCTAAAGCGAATACTCGGGGCACTTGGCAATGACGCGTGGCTTTTCGTTGCTGTCGGGCGAAGGAAAGCGACACGCTCGGCACGTCAAGCAGCCGGACTGATTTCCACGCGGCGGGCTTCCTTGTTATCGGCGCCGCCCGTGATGGTTTCCGGTTTCTTCAGCACGATACGGTCTTCCGACACGCCCGCGGCCTTCAACGCGTCGCGCACGGCTTGCGCGCGGCGCTTCGCGAGATCGGCGTTCAGATCGGCGCCGCCGGTCGCATCGGTGAAGCCGGACAGCGCAATCTTCGCGTCCGGATGCGCCTTTGCGTAGGCCGCGGCGGCCTCCACCGCGCTTTTCGCGTCGGCGGGCAGCGTGTCCTTGCCCGTCTCGAAGTAGATGCTCGCGGGCAGCCCGGCGGCTTGCGACGCTTCGGCGCCCGATGCCGCAGGCGCGCTTGCTTCGGCTGCCGCGGGCGCGGCGCTCGCAGCTTCAGGCGCCGATGCCGCCGCCGCAGTGCCGCCGCCTGCCGGCATCTTGCCCGCTTTGGCGTCGATCACCTGCTTCGGCTGGAGGAGGTCGCCCGTGTGGTTGCCCCAGTTGTTGCGCTCGAACGTGACGACCGATGCAATCTCGACGTCGTTCAGCACGCCTTGCCACGGCGGCATCGCACCCTTGCCGTGCAACACGATATTCAGATGGTCGGCGATCGAGCCGTTCGCGATCTTGGAGCCGTCGAGCGCCGGGAACTGGCCCGCACCCTTGCCGGTCGGCTGGTGGCAGACCGCGCAGTTCGACGTGTAGACCTGCTGGCCGCGCGCCTTCAGCTCTTCCATCGTGTAGGTCTTGAGGGGATCGTCGGCGCCGGCGGCCATCTTCTTCTTTTGCGCGTCGACCCACTTCGCGTAGTCGTCAGCCGACAGCACTTCGACCACCACCGGCATGTACGCGTGCTCCTTGCCGCACAGTTCCGTACAGAAGCCGCGATAGGTGCCCACCTTCTCGGCCTTGAACCAGGTATCGCGCACGAAGCCCGGAATCGCATCCTGCTTCACACCGAACGCCGGGATGTACCACGAGTGCACGACATCGTTCGCCGTGGTGATGATGCGGATCTTCTTGTCGACCGGCACCACGAGCGGGTTGTCGACTTCCTGCAGATACAGCGTCGAAATCGGCTTCTGGCCGTTCACTTCGCTGCGCGGCGTGGAGAGCGTCGAGAGGAAACTGATGCCCTCGCCCGGACCCTTCACGTAGTCGTAGCCCCACTTCCACTGGTAGCCGGTGACCTTCACCGTGAGGTCGGCGTTGGAGGTGTCCTTCATCGCGACGACGGCCTTCGTTGCCGGCAGCGCCATCAGAATGACGATGATGAACGGCACGATCGTCCAGATGATTTCGACCGTAGTGCTTTCGTGGAAGTTGGCCGGCTTGAAGCCTTTCGACTTGCGATGCTTGAAGAGCGAATAGAACATCACCCCGAACACGCCAATGAAAATGACGGTACAGATGATGAGCATGAAGATATGGAGGCCGTAGAGCTCCTCGGCGATCTTTGTCACAGGCTGCTGGAAGTTGATCTCGTTGACAGCGGGACCGCCTGGACTGTTTTCGACCGCCAGGGCCGCGCCGGCGGTGAGCAGTGCGCCTGCCGCCAGCACGCCCGAGAGGGCTCGCTTGATTGTTTTCATAGCATCCTTACCCAAATTTTCCATTCAAACCCTCGACCCCCGTTGCATCATGCGCCTGCCGGCTCCTCTCAAAGGCGTCTCAGCGACGCCTGCAACTCGGCAGCAAATTGTTTGCGACGATGCTGTGCAAGGTGTTGTCCGATTTTCACCGATTGACCGCGCGATACGATCGTGAGCGGTTCTCTCGGCGTCGCGCCCGCTTCCACCCGCACCCAGCGCGGGTTGAACTCGAACTGCGTCAGCACTTCGGCGTTCATCTGCTCGATCAACAACCGGTTTTGATACAGCCGGATTCGTTCGTAGTCGACGGCATGGCGCGCGTAAATCACGAACGCGATGCCCACGACCGCCAACTCGACCCCGGTGAACGGCAGCACCAGCCAGGCGCCATTCAGGAACAGCGGCGTTGCGATTGCCAGCGAAAACAACGCAAGCGACAAATAGAAGCCCACGAACTGACGCGGCGACACCGAGCAGTTTCGCTTCATCAGCCAGTCTTTGATGACCGGCTCGGACTCCGTCAGCGTCTGGCTGGCTTGCATCGCTGCCTCCATCAATCCGCACGTAATCACATACTTTCGCTCGGATTTCGCCCAAATTTGTGTCAACCCAGGCGACAAACTGACGCATTATAGGCGTGTTAAGTGGCATCCACAAGCAAGGGTCGTAACGTCGCAGAGCCAAGCGCCACAAGCCTCTGCGCCCTTTTGACGCACCTTTTTGCGCGCATTTTTCGCGCAAATTTCAGACATAACGAACGCCCTATTTACCGATTCAGCGTTTCGGTTTCGAGCCTCGGCCGATATCTTCCAGACGCACGATGCCGTGTCCTTCGGCCGTCGTGCGCGGCACCGCTTTCCAGGCGTGGCCGTAGATCACTTCGAAGGTCAGCGGGATCGTGCCGTCGTCGCGACGAAGGGCGTCGAGCGCCTGATGCACCGCGCTGCGCACGTTTTTCGGATCCGCGCGCCCTGCGCCGAACGCGCGCTCGAACGGATACGCGCCCCAGCGCGTCACGTCGGCGAACAGCGATTCGGGAGACTTGTATGTGATGGTCAGGACTTCCTGATCCATCACCGGGATTTCGAAGCCGCTTTCCACGAGCATGTCGCCAAGATCGTGCATGTCGACGAAATCGATCGTGTGCGGTTGGGGATCGAGCCCGAGCGTGCGCTCTGCTTCCCGATACGCGGCTCTGAGCTCGCGCAACGTATCCGGGCCGAACGTGCTGAACATCAGCAGGCCGTTCACCTTGAGCACGCGCTGCCATTCGGGAAAAACGACGTCCGGACGCGGATGCCAATGCAATGCGAGGTTCGACCACAGCAACTCGAACGCACTTGGTGCGAACGGCAGCTCGGAGAAATCGGCCTGTGCGAGTTGCGGGCCGCGTGCGCCGAACGCCTTCGCGAGGGTCGACGGAAGAAAGCGACGCCAGCCCGCGCCATTGTCGGCGTCCGCCGCTTCGGCGGCACGGGCGCGCGCGAGCATCGCGGACGACATATCGATGCCGGTCACCGACGCCTCTGCAAACCTTTCCCGCAGACCGCCCAGGTCCGCCCCGACGCCGCACGCCGCATCGAGGACGCGCACCGGCGCGACCTTGATGTATTCGAGACGCTCGCGCATGCGCTGCGCGATTTCGCGCGGCAAAAACGCGACCTCGTCGAAGGCGGCGGCGCGATCGTCGAAGATCGCGCGCAAGCGGCGCGGATCATAGGCCGAACGGCCGGTTTCAGGGGATGTCGGGGACATGTCGATCTTTTTGCGGAGAGTGCGAAGTATACTCGGTCGTCTCGAAAACAACCCGTGCGAAGTGCTGATACGAGGCATAAACGCTTCCTGAGGCGCAACGAATGGGCGTGTTTAGCGCTTCGAGCCGTGATTTTCCCGATCTCGCCGTCATGAAAGCCGACAGCAACCGTCCTCCAATTCAAACGCCCATGGCAGCGCGCCTTCGCGAATTCGCGTCGGCCGCGAAACGGTTCGCCGCCTACGCGCTGCCGAGCCGGTGCGCGTTGTGCGGCAATTTGTCGCAAAGACTGCTCTGCGACGGTTGCGACGCGCAGTACTGGAACGAGCCGCGTCTGCGCTGCGCGACATGCGCGCTGCCGCTGTCCGCGTCTTTACTCCGACGGGAACGCGACGACACGCGTGCGCACTGCGCCGCGTGCCTCGAATCGCCGCCCGCGTTCAACGACACGCTCGCGCTCGCAGACTATCGCGCGCCGCTCGATACGCTCGTCGTCGAATTGAAGTTTCGTGCGCGGCTTGCAGCGGGCGAAACAATTGCGCGGCATTTGCTTGCTGTCTTCGAGGACAGCGATCTGCCCGCGCCGGACCTGATCGTGCCCGTGCCGCTGTCCCATGCCCGGCTCGTCGCACGCGGCTATAACCAGGCGTGGGCGATGGCGCGTCCGCTTGCGCGCATGATGAACGTGCGAAGCGACGCGTCTGTCGTGACGCGTGTGCGGCACACATCGGCACAATCGCGGCTGGATCAGGAAACGCGCCGCCGCAATGTCGCGAGCGCGTTCGCCGTTTCGGGCGATGTGCGCGGGAGGCACGTGGGCGTGGTCGATGATGTGATGACATCCGGCGCGACGCTCGACGCCCTCGCCCGCACGCTCAAGCATGCCGGTGCGCGCCGCGTGACCAATTTCGTGGCGCTCCGTACGCCGAAAGATTAACCACCTTCATTCACAGCAATCCATGTTCAACGTCGTACTCGTCGAACCCGAAATTCCGCCGAACACCGGCAACGTGATCCGCCTCTGCGCGAACACGGGCGCGCGCCTGCATCTGATCGAGCCGCTCGGCTTCCCGCTCGACGATGCGAAGATGCGCCGCGCCGGCCTCGACTATCACGAGTACGCCGAAATGAACGTGCATGCGAATTGGGATGCCTTCATTGCCAGAGAAGCACCCGATGCCACGCGCATGTTCGCGTTTACCACGCGCGGCTCGACGCCGTTCTTCGATCACGCGTTCAAGACAGGCGACTGGTTCGTGTTCGGGGCCGAGACGCGCGGCCTCGCGCCCGCATTGCTGGAGCGCTTTCCGACGGAACAGCGCGTGCGCCTGCCGATGCGGCCCGGCAATCGCAGCCTGAATCTGTCGAATACGGTGGCGATCGTGACGTTCGAGGCGTGGCGTCAGGCGGGCTTCGAAGGCGGCGCCTGAGCATCGAGCTCGGCCTGATAGAGCGCGAGCATGTCGTCCTGAAAACACGCAAAGACGACGTGTCGCACAGCAGGCATGGAGGGCAAGGTGTCGATGACGGTCCGCACCGCGATCCGCACGGCCTGGTCCGGTGGAAAGCGGTAGATGCCGCAACTGATCGCGGGAAACGCGAGCGACTCGCAGCCGGCTTCCTGAGCGAGTTCGAGCGAGCGGCGGTAGCAGTTTGCGAGCAGCTCAGGCTCTTTCCGGTGGCCGCCGCTCCAGCGCGGACCGACCGCGTGAATGACGTGCTTCGCGGGAAGATCGTGGCCGCCGGTGATTTTCGCATCGCCGGTTTCACAGCCGCCGAGCGTCTCACATTCGCGCAGCAAACCCTTGCCCGCCTTTCGATGAATCGCGCCGTCGACGCCACCACCGCCGAGCAGCGATTTGTTCGCCGCATTGACGATAGCGTCGACGTCGAGCGTGGTGATGTCAACGACTTGCGCTTCCAGTTTGACCATCGCACCCCTCCTTGCGGATGAACGCGATGCTATTCGGCCTTCGCGTCCCGGCTCAGCAACGCCTGCACCGCATCGCGCGGAGCCACGTTTTCGAAGAGCACGCGGCATACCGCCTGTGTGATCGGCATCTCGATGCCACGCGATTGCGCGAGTCCAAGCACCGCGCGCGCGCATCGCACGCCTTCCGCGACGTGGCCGAGCGCCGCGAGGATTTCGTCGAGCGTACGTCCGCTCGCGAGTTGCTTGCCGACCGTCCGATTGCGCGACAGATCGCCCGTCGCGGTGAGAATGAGATCGCCCAGGCCGGTCAAACCGTTGAAGGTCTCCGCGCGGCCGCCGAGCGCGACGCCCAGCCGCGACATCTCCGCGAGCCCGCGCGTAATCAGCGCCGCGCGCGCGTTCAGACCGAGGCCGAGGCCGTCCGAAATGCCCGTGGCGATCGCCAGCACGTTCTTGACGGCACCGCCCACTTCGACGCCGATGACGTCATCGCCGGTATATATGCGCATCGCGCCGTGGTGGAACGCCGCGACCGTGCGCGCGCCCAGTTGCGCGGACGTGCTCGCGACCGTCAGCGCGACCGGCAAGCCCTGCCCCACTTCGCGCGCGAAGCTCGGGCCGGAGAGCGTGCCGTTGCTGCGATGCGCCGGCAGTTCGGCGGCGACGACTTCGTTGGGGAGACATTGCGTATCCGCCTCGAAGCCTTTGCAAAGCCAGACGATATGCGCCGGCACGACGCCGGCCTGCCGCATCGCGCGGCACAGTGCACGCAAGCCGGCGACAGGCGTCGCGACGACACACAACGCTTCGTCGGCCGATGCGTGTGTGAGCGCCGCCGTGAAATCCGCCTCGAATGCGAGCGTGTGCGGCAACGCGACGCCTTCGAGATAGCGCGTGTTTTCGTGCGTGCGGGAGAGGGATTCGATGAGCGCGGCGTCGCGCGCCCAGAGCTTCGTGTCGTGCCGGGTCGCAAGGTGGCCCGCAAGTGCGGTGCCCCACGCGCCGGCGCCGAGAACGGCTACTTTCATGCCCGGCTCCGGTTCGGCAGAGTCAAGGTTAATGCGTCGCGCCGTTGGCCGCGCCTTCCTGCGCGTTCGCGAGCTGGGCGATGCGTTGCTCGTACAGCGCCTGGAAGTTGATTTCCGCGAGGTGAATCGGCGGGAAACCGGCGCGCGTGATCGCATCGGCGATGTTCGAGCGCAAGTAGGGGAACAGGATGGTCGGGCACGCGATGCCGACGAGCGGATCGATCTGCTCGGCCGGAATGTTGCGGATATCGAAGATGCCTGCCTGCTTCGCTTCGATCAGAAACGCGACCTTGCCCGCGACCTTCGCCGTCACGGTGCCCGTGACCAGCACTTCGAAGACACTTGCGGCGAGCCGGTCGGCCTTCACGTCGACTTCGACTTCGACCGACGGCATTTCCTGCTCGAGAAAGATGGCCGGCGAATTCGGCTGCTCGAGCGACATGTCCTTCAGATAGATGCGCTGGATATTGAAAAACGGCTGATTGTTCTCGTCGGACATAGTAATTCCCTAGGTAATTCGGTATGCGGCGCGTCTATTCATTGAACGCGCCGCTAGTGTGCCTTCAGGCGGATTCGAGCAGCGGCACGAGACCGCCTTTGCGATCGAGCGCGGACAGATCGTCGTATCCGCCGACATGCGTTTCGCCGATATAAACCTGCGGCACGGTGCGCCGGCCGGTGCGCGTCATCATTTCCTCACGCCGGCCCGGTTCACGGTCGATCAGGATCTTCTCGATTGTCTCGACCCCGCGGGACTTTAAAAGACGTTCGGCCATCTGGCAATACGGGCACACGACCGTGCTGTACATCATCACTTTCTTCACTTGACTGCTCCTTGTTTCACCACCGGCATGCCGGCTTTTTGCCAGGCGTCGACTCCACCTTGCAAAACGTGGACCTCGGCGTAACCCGCTTCGGACACGGCGCGGCTCGCACGCTGCGATTCTTGACCGGTTTGGCAAACGAGCACGACCGGATTGCTCTTATTCTTTGCGATCTGGCCGATTTTTGCTTGAAGCTCCGTCAATTCGACGTTTCGTGCCTGCGGCAGATGCCCTTTCGCGAATTCGGCAGCCGGCCGCAGATCGACGATCACGGCATTGCGCCGGTTGATGAGCGTGGTGGCTTCGGCAGCGGAAATGCCGCCTCGCCCGCGCCGCGAGATGGCGGGCCAGAGGAGCAGCGCGCCGGAAACGAGCGCGATGACAATGAGTGCGATATTCGTGTAATTGGTGAAAAACGTCACGTCAGGGCCGCCAGAATTTAGTAGGAAAGGAAGAAAGGGGAATTGGGGCAATCGGAGCATTATAAAATAACCGTTTCCCGCGATGGCCTCCGCCGTCCGGCCGATGGCGACGCCCCGCCTGCACGCGCAAGATGCCGGGGTGCGATCGGCGCACCCGCTTTTTCAACTGACCGACCGAAATCATGTACAAGCTAGTGCTCATCCGCCACGGCGAATCGACGTGGAACAAGGAAAACCGCTTCACCGGCTGGGTCGACGTCGACCTGACCGAGCAGGGCAACCGGGAGGCGCGTCAGGCCGGCGTGCTGTTGAGGGAAGCTGGCTACACGTTCGATATCGCCTATACCTCGGTGCTCAAGCGCGCGATCCGCACGCTGTGGCACGTGCAGGACGAGATGGACCAGATGTACATCCCGGTCGTGCATTCGTGGCGTCTGAACGAGCGGCACTACGGCGCGCTCGCGGGTCTGAACAAAGCCGAGACGGCCAAGAAGTATGGCGACGATCAGGTGCTCGTATGGCGCCGCAGCTACGACACGCCGCCGCCCGCGCTTGAACCGGGCGACGAGCGCGCGTCGTACAACGATCCGCGCTACGCCAAGGTGCCGCGCGAGCAGTTGCCGCTCACCGAGTGTCTGAAGGACACGGTCGCACGCGTGCTGCCCATCTGGAACGAGTCGATCGCGCCGGCCATCAAGTCGGGCAAGCAGGTCGTCATTTCGGCGCACGGCAACTCGATCCGCGCGCTCGTCAAGTATCTGGACAATATCTCCGATGACGACATCGTCGGGCTGAACATCCCGAACGGCGTGCCGCTCGTCTACGAGCTCGACGAAAACCTGAAGCCCATCAAGCACTACTATCTGGGCGATCCGGAAGCCATCGCGGCTGCGCAGGCCGCTGTCGCCAAGCAGGGCAAGGCGGGCTGAGGCCGTATCGCAGGCCGCGCGATGACTTGGTCGCGCGGTGCGATTCGCATGCGAGGGCGTCGTAAAAAGCGCCCTCGCCGCATATGACGCGCGGCTGACGGCGTGCCGGCGGCATCGACATATTGGCTTTGAAACGTGCGCAACCCTACGCTGCGAGGCGTCAAAGCCTCTGGCATTTAAGTTGCGTTTAAGTCGTCGATCAAGACGAGCGGGTATACTGGCCCGTCACCTACGTTGCTGCTCATTCGATTCCGACCGCACCCCCTATGCGAAAGAACCTGAAAAATTTCGGCCTGATCGCCGCAGGCGTTGCTGCCGGCGCACTCGCAACATTGCAGATTTCCGCATCCGCACAGCAATCCGCCTCCTCGCCGCTGCCGCTCGAACAATTGCGGCTGTTCGCCGAAGTTTTCGGGCAAATCAAGCACGAGTACGTCGAACCTGTCGACGATAAGAAGCTCCTCACCGCCGCCATCAAGGGCATGGTGTCGAGCCTCGACCCGCACTCGTCGTATCTCGACAAAACCGATTACGAAGAACTGCAGGAGCAGACCAAGGGCCGCTTCGCGGGCCTCGGCATCGAGATTTCTTCGGAAGACGGGCTCATCAAGGTGATCTCGCCGATCGAGGACACGCCCGCGTTCCGCGCCGGCATTCGTCCGGGCGACCTCATCACGCGCATCAACGACAAGCCGGTGCGCGGCATGACGCTGGATAAAGCCGTGAAGCAGATGCGCGGCGAACCGGGCACGAAGGTCACGCTCACGATCTTCCGCAAGAGCGACGACCGCACCTTCCCGCTCACCGTGACGCGCGCCGTGATCCGCGTGCAGTCGGTGAAGATGAAAGTGCCGGAACCGGGCTATGGCTATATCCGCATCACGAGCTTCCAGGAGCGCACGGTGCCGGATCTCGCCGCGAAGCTGCAGGATCTGGCGCGTCAGCAGCCGAATCTGAAGGGGCTCGTGCTCGACCTGCGCAACAACGGCGGCGGCCTGTTGCAAAGCGCGGTCGGCGTCGCGGGCGCATTCCTGCCGGACAACGCCGTGGTCGTGTCGACCAATGGACAAATCGCGGACGCGAAGCAGACCTTCCGCGACACCTACGACAACTACCGCCTGCCCTCCTTCGATTCCGATCCGCTCAAGAGCGTGCCGGAGATCTTCAAGAAGGTGCCGATGGTCGTGCTGACCAACGCCTACTCGGCGTCGGCTTCGGAAATCGTCGCGGGCGCGCTGCAGGATCATCACCGCGCGCTCATCGTGGGCAAGACGACGTTCGGCAAGGGCTCCGTCCAGACGGTTCGCCCGATGACCGCAGACTCCGCGCTGCGCCTGACGACTGCCTACTACTACACGCCGAGCGGCAAGTCGATTCAGAACCAGGGCGTGCGCCCGGACGTTCCGGTCGATCAGTACGCGGACGGCGATCCGGATGACGCGCTCGTCACGCGCGAAGTGGACTACTCGAACCACCTCGCCAACACGCAGGATCCGAACGAGAAGAAGGAGCAGGAACAGCGCGAGGCCGATCGCCTGGAGCAACTGCGCATTCTCGAAGAGCAAAACGACAAGAAGACGCCCGAGCAGCGCCGCAAGGATCGCGAGCGCAAGCCGGTCGAGTTCGGCAGTTCGGACGACTTCATGCTCCAGCAAGGGCTGAACAAGCTCGAAGGCAAGCAGGTCGTGGAGTCGAAGTCGTACAGCGAACGCAAGCTCGCGCAGAACAAGCCGCCGCGTTCGGCATCGGCGCCGGTCGTGGCGCCTCCGGCGCTGCCGGCCATGCCGGGCTCCGCGCCGGCGTCGGGCGCGCAGCCGGCCTCGTCGCCGACCGCGCAGCAATCGAAGTAAGTTTCCCGTAGTCCGGCAAAAGGCTTCGCAGCATGACGTTGCGAAGCCTTTTCTCTTTTGCGCGCTTAGAATGCTTCGTTCGAGCAAGCCGATTCTTTCCGCGATGAACGACGATCAACTCCTTCGCTACTCCCGCCATATCCTCGTCGATGAAATCGGCATCGAGGCGCAGGAGCGCTTTCTCGACGCGCACGCGATCATCATAGGCGCAGGCGGCCTCGGCGCGCCCGCGGCGATGTATCTCGCGGCGGCGGGTGTCGGAAAGATCACGCTGGTCGATGCCGATACCGTCGATCTCACGAATCTGCAGCGGCAGATCGTGCACATGACGCGATCGGTCGGCACGCTGAAAGTGGAATCGGCTCGCGAGACATTGAACGCATTGAATCCCGGTGTCGAAGTCATCGCGGTGAGCACGCGCGCGGACGCCGCATGGCTCGATGCCAACGTGCCCGGCAGCTCGGTCGTGCTCGATTGCAGCGACAACTTCGCAACGCGCCACGCGATCAACGCGGCTTGCGTTGCGCATCGCGTGCCGCTCGTGTCGGGCGCGGCGTTGCGTTTCGACGGGCAGATCAGCACCTTCGATTTCCGCTCGCCGGACTCGCCCTGCTACGCGTGCGTGTTTCCGCCGGATCAGCCGTTCGAGGAAGTCGCGTGCTCGACGATGGGCGTGTTCGCGCCGACGGTCGGCATCATCGGTGCGATGCAGGCGGCCGAGGCGCTGCGCGCGATCGGCGGCTTCGGCGAGACGCTTGCGGGCCGGCTGATGATGCTCGACTCGCTGCGCATGGAATGGAACACGATGAAGATCGCGCGACAGCCGGATTGCCCGGTCTGCGCAAACGCGGCGATTCGTGAAGCGGCGCGCTAATTGGGTCACGTCCTAGGCGGCGTTCGGGTCGATCCACTTAAGCTGTCCGATCCTTCAATCGGCCGCCCGGCAGCGGGTGCGCCGTCAAAGACCGGATCGTCACTTGAGCATCGTCACTTCATCGGCAAGCACGCAGCGCGGCCTTACACAAAGCGCGTTCGTCCGGCCATCGCTTCCGAAATTCGTCGGACCGGAAGGCATTCTCTATGATTTCAATTACGGGTGCCGCGTGCGGGTGCCGGTCGACGGCTGGCGAGTCCGCATGGTCGACCTGGACACGTTCAGCCTGGTTTTCGACGAGGCCGTCGAAGCCGATTCGATCGTCACGAGCAGGCGTAAATATTTCGTGCGCTTCGAACTGCAGGTGTTCGACGGCGAGCGCCTCGTTTTTCGTCACGCGTACGACGCGCGCGGCCGTCACGTCCTGATTCGTCCGTCCGGCACGGCGCTCGGCGACACGCTCGCGTGGATGCCTGCCGTGGAAGCCTTCCGGCTGCAGGAGCAGTGCGAAGTTCACGTCGCGCTGCCCGCGCATCTGCAAGCGCTATTCGTGAAGGGCTACCCGGAGATGCGCTTCGTGTCGCCCGAATCCGCCGATTCGCTCGATGAACCGTTCTACGCCACGTACCTTCTCGGCTTCTTCTCGCCGTACACCGATCGCGATCACCAGCCAACCGATCCGCGGATGAGCAGCCTGCAGGATGCGGCCGCGTATCTGCTTGGCGTGCCATGCAAAGAGCGACGGCCGAACATCGTGGTTGCGGATTCGGCGCGGCCTCTCGCTCAGCGCTACGTGTGCATCGCGACGCAATCGACGGCGCAGTGCAAGTACTGGAACAACCCGCGTGGCTGGCCGGCACTGATCGACCATCTGAAATCGCGGGGATACCGTGTCCTTTGCATCGATCGGCATCGCGAATACGGCGCCGATGGCGCCCTCAACGCGATGCCGGAAGGCTGCGAGGACTTCACCGGCGATCGTCCGCTCGAAGAGCGGGCGGCCCTGCTCAGGCACGCGGATTTTTTTGTGGGACTCAGCAGCGGACTGTCCTGGCTCGCGTGGGCGGCGGGCACGCCCGTGGTGATGATCAGCGGCTTCACCCATCCGCATACCGAGTTCCGCACGCCGTATCGCGTGATCAATTTCCACGCATGCAACAGTTGCTTCAACGACACGACTTGCGACTTCGATGACAGAGACTTTCAGTGGTGTCCGCGCCGCCGCGACAAACCCGGGCGCTTTCAATGCAGTTCGGCGATCTCACCCGAGCAGGTCATCGCTCAGGTGGAACGACTGATCGCCGATCACGGTCTGGCCTAGACCTTCTGGAGCTGCGCGAGCGCGGCCTGCAGCTCCGCAGGCTCGTAAGCCGCGAGCACGTCCGCGACCGGTTTGTCGAACGCCTTCAGATTCGAGCGCAAGATTTCCTGCTTCACGACGAGCAACTGGCTCGGGTGCATCGAGAATTCGGTGAGTCCAAGCCCGAGCAGCAGACGCGTGACGGAGGGGTCTCCCGCCATTTCCCCGCACACCGACACCGGCACGCCCGCGCGCTTCGCCTCGCGCAGCGTGAATGCGATCAGGTTCAGCACCGCCGGATGCAGCGGGTCGTAGAGATGCGCGACGGAGTTGTCCGCGCGATCGATCGCGAGCGTGTACTGGATCAGGTCGTTCGTGCCGATCGACAGAAAATCGAGCCGGCTCAAGAACAGCCTCACCGCAATGGCCGCAGCGGGAATCTCGATCATCGCGCCGACCTGAATCTGCCGGTCATACGCGATGCCTTCCTCGTCCAGCTGACGCTTCGCCTCGCGGATCAGATCGAGCGTCTGGTCGATCTCCTGTGCGTGCGCGAGCATCGGAATCAGGATCTTCGTCGGGCCGAACGCCGACGCGCGCAGGATCGCCCGTAACTGCGTAATGAACATCTGCGGCTCGGACAGGCTCCAGCGGATCGCGCGCAGGCCGAGCGCGGGATTGGGCGCGGTCTCGTAGCCGTCGCCGCCGCTCATCGAATCGAGCGGCTTGTCGGCGCCGACGTCGATCGTGCGGATCGTCACCGGCTTGCCGTTCATCAGTTCGACCGCGCGCTTGTACGCCTCGAACTGCTCCTCTTCCTCCGGCAACTGATCCTTGTGATTCATGAAGAGGAATTCCGTGCGGAACAGGCCCACGCCCATCGCGCCCGCCTCGACCGCGACTTGGGCGTCGTCCGGCAGTTCGATGTTCGCGCACAGCTCGATCTTGGTGCCACAGAGCGTTTGCGTCGGCGAGAACTTGAGGCGTTGCAGCTTGCGCTGCTCCAGCACCTTCTCGCTCTGCCGGTACGAATACTCTTCGAGGACGATCGGCGCCGGATCGACGATGACGATGCCGTGATCTCCATCGACGATGATGAGATCGTTCTGGCGAATCAGCACGCTCGCCTGCTGCACGCCGACGGACGCCGGAATGCCGAGACTGCGCGCGACGATCGCCGTGTGCGACGTGCGGCCGCCGAGATCGGTCACGAAGCCCTTGAACGCCTGCGTCTTGAACTGAAGCATGTCCGCCGGCGCGATATCGTGCGCGACGACGATCATCTCGTTGTGACCGTTGCTCGCGGCCGTATGCACGACGAGCGACGCGGCCGTCGGCGCGCCGGCGAGCGCCTTCAAGAGACGCTCGACCACCTGCTCGACGTCGGCCTTGCGTTCGCGCAGGTATTCATCCTCGATTTCGTCGAAATAGCCGCCGAGAATTTCCAGTTGCTCGGTAAGCGCCCACTCGACGTTGTAGCGGCGGGTGCGGATGAGATCGATGGTTTCCTGCACGAGCATGGCGTCGTTCAGGATCATCGTATGAACGTTGATGAACGCGCTCATTTCGCTGGGCGCGTCGGCGGAAAGATCGTCGCGCAGTGCTTCGAGCTCGGCGAGCACGCCCGCCTGCGCCGCGTGAAAACGAGCGATTTCGGCGTCGATCTGATCGGGTTCGATCAGATAATGATCTACGTCGAGCGCTGCCGGCGCGATCAGGTACGCGCGCCCAATGGCGATGCCGCGCGAGACGGGAATTCCATGCAGCGTGAAGGACACGCGCACCTCCTCTAATTTTGATTGTCGCGGTCTGCCGGGAGCCCCCTCGGCGGGCGCAAACCGCGCGTCCATTATAAGTTCGATTGACGCGGTAAGTCCCTGAACACACTGCGGCGTCAGGGCCGGAACGGTTGCGCGAAGTTACGCGAGCGCGTGACGCAGATACGAAAAAGCCGCGTCGATGCGCGGCTCTTCATTGAATCTCCAGGGCGGCGAAGCGCTTACTGCCCTTCCCCGAATTTGTCGGCGATCAGCGCGAGCATTGCCTGCATCGCTTCGGCTTCGTCGGCGCCTTCGGTTTCGATAGTCACCGTGCTGCCGATGCCCGCCGCCAGCATCATCACGCCCATGATGCTCTTCGCGTTGATCCGGCGGCCGTTGCGGCTCATCCAGATTTCGCATTGAAAGTTGCCCGCCAGTTGCGTGAGCTTCGCCGAAGCGCGTGCGTGGAGCCCCAGCTTGTTCACGATTGTTGTTTCTTGTTGCAGCATGATGCTCCGAACGCTAGATGGATGAATTGAGCGGCGTCAGTGGCTGGCGGCCTTCGTGCTGACGAGATCCGCGCTCGCCGAGCATGCCGGATCGGGCGAGCCGGCAGCTTTCGTCGCGAGGGCGCAGGGGTTGAGCGGCGTGGACGAATCCAGTTCCTGAATGCCCTTCGAGCCGCCCTGCAGGATTTTTTCGGTCAGCGTGTCGAGCGGCGTCGCGCGGTAGCACACGGCGCGCACCAGCATCGGCAGGTTGCAGCCGGCGAGCACGCGCACGTCGGTATCGTGGAGGCTCGCCGCGATATTCGCAGGCGTCGCGCCGAACACGTCGGTGAGCACGATTGCGCCGTTTTCTTCCTTCAGACGATCGATCTCGGCGCGTGCGAACGCGCGAACTTCGACCGGATCGCAGTCCGGCATCACATCGATGACGCCGATGCGCGCCGGCAGACCGCCGTAGATATGAGCCACGCACTCGCGTAGCGCGGTGGCGAAAGGTGCATGCGCGATGATCAGGATGCCAGCCATGTCAGGATATTGCCCCAGCGACGATTTATCGGCAAAAGTCAGACGATAACGTACAAAGTTCGCTCGAAAGCGCGCGAGCGGCGCGGAACACAACTCCTACGTGGGCGCGGATCAGGCGGAAATCAACCGCTTCCACTCGATGATCTCCAGCCTGCGCCTCGATGCTTAACCGAGCTTTAAGACGCGATTGCGCCCCAAAACCGCAGCCAGCGGGAAGTCAATTGTAACAGTGCCGCCGAGTTGAGTTTGACGCGCTGTCCGCGCGCTCCGTGCGCCGGCGGACTCAGTCGGCCGCGCGCTCGAGCGCGTCGATGAACATGCCGGCGACGTCGAAGCCGGTCTGATCCATGATCTCGCGGAAGCACGTCGGGCTCGTCACGTTGACTTCGGTCAGGTAGTCGCCGATCGCGTCCAGCCCGGCGAGCAGCAAGCCGCGCGCTTGCAGCACCGGCCCGAGCGTTTCGGCGATTTCACGATCGCGCGCCGACAGCGGCTGCGCGCGGCCAAGACCGCCCGCCGCGAGATTGCCGCGCACTTCGCTGCCCTGCGGAATGCGCGCGAGCGAGTACGGCACGGGCTGCCCGCCGATCACGAGGATGCGCTTGTCGCCGTCCTTGATTTCGGGGATGAACCGTTGCGCCATGACCGTGCGCGCGCCGTCCTCCGACAGCATCTCGACGATGGAACCGAGATTCATGCCGTCCGCCTTCACGCGGAACACGCCCATGCCGCCCATGCCGTCGAGCGGCTTGAGGATCACGTCGCCATGTTCGGCGTGGAAGGCACGCAAACGCGCTGCGTCGCGCGTGACGAGCGTGGGTGTGACGAACTGCGGCCATTCCGCGATGGCGAGCTTCTCCGAATGATCGCGGATCGCCTGCGGTTTGTTGAAGACGCGCGCGCCGTTGCGCTCGGCGATCTCCAGCAGCCATGTGGCGTTGACGTACT
Source organism: Caballeronia sp. INML3B (assembly GCF_023631305.1). Taxonomy (NCBI): domain Bacteria; kingdom Pseudomonadati; phylum Pseudomonadota; class Betaproteobacteria; order Burkholderiales; family Burkholderiaceae; genus Caballeronia; species Caballeronia sp. INML3B. Next base: position 417,160 of record NZ_JALQDI010000001.1, on the reverse strand, counting down.
CGAGATCGAAGGGCGGATCCTTGCGCATCAGCACGGCATCGAAATGCGTGAGCGGCAGATGCTCCGCCTGCTCGGCCGCATACCAGGGCCAGCGGTCGCTGTTCGCCTCGTCGCCGACGATCGCAATGCGTCGCACACTCGCCTCGACCCGGCTTCCCGTCCACGCGAGATGCTGCGGCTCGCACGCAAAGAGCACGTGGCCGCGGCGCGCGGCTTCGGCCATCATCGCGTAGGTCGTGTCCTTGTAGATCTTGAAGCGATCGAGCGGGTCGGCGATAAAGAGGATGTTCATGACAATTCGCTAGTTCGGTGCGCGGCCTGCGAGCTTACCGCAAGCCGCCGTATCACACCTGAATGGCTTCCGGATCGGTCTTCTCGAGCTCGAGCGATGCCGCCAGTAACGCGAGCCGCGCGACGACGCCATACATGTAGAAGCGGTTCGGCGGCGCGGCGCCGGGTTTGGCGTGCGTGTCGGGAAGCGCGGTGTGCTCGAAACCGAGCGGCACGAAATGCATGCCCGGCGCGTTGAGGTTCTGGTCGCGCTCACGCGACTCGTGCACGCGATAGAAACCGCCGACGACATACCGGTCGATCATGTACACCACCGGCTCGGCAACCGCATTCTCCACGCGCTCGAAGGTATGCACGCCTTCCTGCACGATCACGTCGTGGACTTGCAGTCCTTCCTTCGCGTCGTTCATCTTCGTGCGCTCGCGCTTGGTCAATGCGGCGACCTCGCTCGCGTCGTGAACGGTCATCACGCCTTTTCCGTAGGTGCCGGCATCCGCCTTGATCACGACATACGGCCGCTCGCTGATCCCGTACTCGCGATACTTCTTCGCAATCTTCTTGAGCACGCCGTCGATGGCCTCGGCGAGCGCTTGCTCGCCGGTGCGCGCTTCGTAATCGACGCCTTCCACGTGCGCGAAATACGGATTCACCATCCACGGATCGATCTCGACGAGCTTCGAAAACTTCTTCGCGACGTCGTCATAGCAGGAGAAATGCGTCGACTTGCGGCGCACGGCCCAGCCGGCGTGCAAGGGCGGCAGCAGATACTGCTCATGCAGATTCTCCAGCACGGGCGGGATGCCCGCGGAGAGATCGTTGTTGAGCAGGATCGAACAGGGATCGAAGTTCTTCAGGCCAAGACGCCGCGGCGTGCGTTCGAGCGGCTCCAGCACGATCTTCTGGCCATCCGCGAGCGCAATGGTCACCGGACCGTGAATGTTCTCGTCAAGCGTCCCGAAGCGGATATTGAGTCCGGCCTGCCGCATGATCAGCGCGAGGCGCGCGACGTTCTCGAGATAGAACGCGTTGCGCGTGTGGCGCTCGGGAATCACGAGCAGATTCTTCGCGTCCGGGCAGATTTTCTCGATGGACGCCATCGCCGCCTGCACCGCAAGCGGCAGCACTTCCTGCGGCAGATTGTTGAAACCGCCGGGAAATAAATTGGTGTCGACGGGCGCGAGCTTGAACCCCGCGTTGCGCAGATCGACCGAACAGTAAAACGGCGGCGTGTGCTCTTGCCATTCGAGCCGGAACCAGCGCTCGATAGCGGGCATGGCCTCGAGGATCTTCCGCTCGAGGTCGAGCAGCGGGCCACTTAACGCCGTAACTAGGTGCGGAACCATTGATCACTCGCGAACTGGGGACGAAAGATTGTAGAGCAATTGCTTTGCCTAACTGGGTATGAACCACCAGTCGACAAGGTCTCCCGGCCATTGACACCCGAGTACGAACGCCCGGTTCGCCCTTTCACACGATCCGTTGCGCGCGAGTGGTTCGACGAAAGCCCGACGAAAACCGTTCAGCGAAAAAAAGCCCGCCGTGAAGGCGGGCGAAGTCGCTGCGCTCGTTCCTTACGTTGCAACCGACGCCCTCCCCGGACGTCCGGTTGCGACGAATCCTTATTCGACGTGCTCGCCGTGCAGCGTGACGTCGAGACCTTCGCGTTCCTGTTCTTCCGTGACACGCAGGCCCATCGTCATGTCGATGACCTTGAGCAGGATGAAGCTGACGACCCCGCTGTAGACCAGCGTGACGAGCACGCCCTTTGCCTGCACGAGCACGCTGCCGTCGAAGCCGCCGATGTCCTTCACGGCGAACACGCCCGTCAGCAACGCCCCGATGATCCCGCCCACGCCGTGCACGCCGAACGCGTCGAGCGAGTCGTCGTAGTTGAACTTGTGCTTGAGCCACGTCGCCGACCAGAAGCAGACCACGCCCGCGACGATGCCGATCACGATCGCGCCCGTCACGCCGACGAAGCCCGACGCCGGCGTCACCGCGACCAGACCCGCGACGGCGCCCGAAATGATGCCGAGCACCGACGGCTTGCCCTTCGTGATCCACTCCGCGAACATCCAGCCGAATGCGGCGAACGCCGTGGCGATCTGCGTCGTGAGCATCGCGAAGCCGGCACGGCCGTCAGCCGCCACCGCCGAACCCGCGTTGAAGCCGAACCAGCCCACCCACAGCATCGACGCGCCGATCAGCGAGAGCACGAGATTGTGCGGAGCCATCACTTCGCGGCCGTAGCCGACGCGCTTGCCGAGCACCAGACAGCACATCAGGCCCGCGATACCGGCGTTGATGTGAACCACCGTGCCGCCCGCGAAGTCGAGCACGCCAGCCGACGCGAGCCAGCCGGTCGGTTCCCAGACCATGTGCGCGACCGGCGAGTAGACGATCAGCGACCACAGCGTCATGAACACGAGCATCGCGGAGAACTTCATGCGGTCGGCGAATGCGCCGGTGATGAGCGCCGGAGTGATGATCGCGAACGTCAGCTGGAACGCGAAGTAGACCGACTCCGGTATGGTCGTGGCGAGGTGGCTCACGGTGAGCGTGGTCGCCTTGTCGCCCTTGATGTAGGCCATGCCGTGCAGGAACACGCGCGAGAAGCCGCCGATGAACGAGCCGCCCGGTGTGAACGCGATGCTGTAGCCGACGACGGTCCAGAGAATCGTCACGAGACAGCAGATCGCGAAGCTCTGCATCGCCGTGGCGAGCACGTTCTTCTTGCGCACCATGCCCGCATAGAAGAGCGCGAGACCCGGAATCGTCATGAAGAGCACGAGGGCGACCGAGGTCAGCATCCAGGCGGTGTCGCCCGAGCTGATCTTGGACGAATCGATCATGACCGGTTCGGTCGGCGCGGCGGGCGCTGCATCCGACGCGCCCGACGCTGCTGCCGCCGCCGATGCGGCTTCCGCCGACGACGCCATCGCCGTGTTGGCGGAGGCCGGTGCACTTGCGGCGGTATCGGACGACGCGGGTGCCGAGGCAGCGGCCGGAGCGGACGCATCCTGGGCGAGAGCGGTGCCGACATTCGCGCCGACCAGCGCGCCCGCCACCAGCAGTGACATCAAAAAGTTACGCATTCTTCTGGTTCCTCTTATCGCCAATTTCTTGTTAGAGCGCGTCGGCGCCGGTCTCGCCGGTGCGGATGCGAATGACCTGTTCAATCGCGGTGACGAAAATCTTTCCGTCGCCGATCTTTCCCGTGCGCGCGGCGCGCTCGACGGCCTCGATCGCCTGATCGACGATGTCGTCCGATACGGCCGCCTCGATCTTCACTTTCGGCAGAAAGTCGACGACGTACTCCGCGCCCCGATAAAGCTCGGTGTGCCCTTTCTGTCGGCCGAAGCCTTTCACCTCGGTCACCGTGATGCCCGAGACGCCGATGGCCGACAACGCTTCGCGCGCTTCGTCCAGCTTGAACGGCTTGATGATTGCGGTAATGAGCTTCATGAGTCCCTCGCTGTGGTGTGCTGATCCTTCGATGCCTTCTAAAGCGGGATGCGCTGGGTGTTACCGCGACGTCTGCCCTGCCGGGGCCGCTCAAAGAAGCGTGCAGAAAAGGTCCGCGCCAGTTATGCAACTCGTATGCCATGCGAGCACTCATGCGGGTTTCGGCGGTTTACGGAAACCTTCGTTCGAAGGGTCGGCCGAACGGCCAACGCGCGCCGCGCATGCTGGCGCCGGGGTAGGTTCGTTGCTAGAGTGGTCTGGAGGTCCCGCAAAAAGGGGCATGGGCGGACAACGCGAGCGCGGCGGCAGCGCTAAAATCGCGGCGCCTCGACGGTGCCCCAGGCATGCCGGCGCAGTGAGTCGCGCGCACCAATTTCGAACATTCGAAAAAACGGGGCACTGACCTAACAATGAATGCACTTTTTTTGTGCAAGAAGGGAGAAACGATGAAGCAGCCCAACGACGTTTTCAACGATTTGCAGCAGAAGATGAGCGATCTCTTCAAGAATTCGCCCGCGAAAGACGTCGAAAAAAATATGAAGGCGATGCTCTCGCAGGGGTTCTCGAAGCTGGATCTCGTGACGCGCGAGGAATTCGACACGCAGACGCAGGTGCTGGTGCGCACACGCGCACGTCTGGAGGAACTCGAAAAGCGCGTCGCGCAACTGGAGCAGCGTCTCGCGGGCGCAGGCTCCAGCACCACGCAGGACTGAGCGCCGGTCCTGCCGCATACCTCGGCTAGCGAGCCGTGAGTTTCTAGTTTTTTTGCCGGCGCGGTCGAAGCGCCGTTTCAGGTGAAATCATGTCGCTTGCCGTGGTACGCAGCCGCGCGCCCGCTCCTGGGCGCGCGCCCGAAGTCGTCGTCGAAGTCCATCTCGCCAACGGGTTGCCGTCGTTTTCCATCGTCGGCCTGCCCGATCTCGAAGTCCGTGAAAGCCGGGAGCGCGTGCGCGCCGCGCTTCAGAACTGCGGTTTCGATTTTCCCGTCCGCCGGATCACCGTCAATCTCGCGCCAGCCGATCTGCCGAAGGAAAGCGGCCGCTTCGATCTGCCGATCGCGCTCGGCATTCTTGCAGCGAGCGGTCAGATCCCGGCCGAATCGCTCGAGCATCGCGAGTTCGCCGGTGAACTGTCGCTCACCGGCGCGCTGCGTCCGATGCGCGGCGCATTCGCGATGGTCTGCGGCGCGGCGCGTCACTATGCATCGATCCGCGATCCGGATACGCGCATCACGGAGATCTACGTGCCGCTCGCAAGCGCGGCGGAGGCGGCGCTCGTGCCGGGCATCGAGGTGTTCGGCGCGGCGGACTTGCCTACGCTCTGTGCGCATCTGAACGGTGTCCCCGATGCGCGGCTCAGGCCGGTGCACGCCGCGCCGCTTGCGCCGATAGCCGAGCCCGCCGCCGATCTCGCCGACGTGATCGGCCATCCCGCCGCGCGGCGCGCGCTCGAAGTGGCCGCCGCGGGCGGACATCATCTGCTCATGGTGGGACCGCCCGGCGCGGGCAAATCGATGCTCGCCGCGCGCTTGCCGGGCCTGCTTCCGCCAATGAACGACGACGAAGCGCTCACCTCCGCGGCGATCCTCTCGGCGAGCTCGCTCGGCTTCACGCCCGGGCAGTGGCGGCGACGGCCGTTTCGCGCGCCGCATCATTCGTCGAGTGCGGCGGCGCTCGTCGGCGGGCGTAATCCGCCGCAGCCGGGCGAGATCACGCTCGCGCATCTCGGCGTCCTGTTTCTCGACGAGTTTCCCGAGTTCGATCGAAAAGTGCTGGAGACCCTGCGCGAACCGCTCGAAGTCGGCCAAATCACGATTTCGCGCGCCGCGCAGCAGGCGGACTTTCCGGCGGCCTGCCAGCTCGTCGCCGCGATGAACCCATGTCCGTGCGGCTGGCGGGGCGACCCGAGCGGACGGTGCCGCTGCTCACCCGATGTCGCCGCACGTTATCTTCGCAAACTGTCCGGGCCACTGATGGACCGCATCGATATTCAAATCGAACTGCCGGCACTATCGCCGGCGGAACTGTCGGCGCGCGACGTGAAACGCGGTGAGCCGAGCGCCACGGTCGCGGCGCGCGTCGCGGCGGCGCGCGACATTCAGGTGCAGCGTCAGGGCAAGATCAACCGCGACCTCGACGGTCGCGAGGCTGACGAAGTCTGCCGCCCCGATTCGACCGGAGAAGCGTTGTTGCGCGCGGCGGGCGAACGCTTCGGCTGGTCGGCGCGCGCGTACTACCGCGTGCTCAAAGTCGTGCGGACGATCGCCGACCTCGCCGGTGCCGATATGCCCAATGCATCGCACGTCGCCGAGGCAGTTCAGTATCGGCGGCTGCCGACGGCTGCCTAACGTCGACGCTGCCAAGCACGGGTCCAAGCCCTGCTACCACGAAAAGCGCTTGTCAAGACTTGACTTATGCACACTGAACCGATCCGGGACGATCTTTCATCCGATCAAACCCCCGTTTCCAGTCGTTTTTGCAGACCATTGATTTTATTGAATTATTTAACTTGCCACGAACGAAGGCAAACTAACGTAAACCGTATGAACTGGGCTTTTGCGCGCCACCGCACATTCTTTTCCACAATGTTATCCACAGACATTGTGGATAGCGGAAAAAGTCCATATGAATCCGTGAATTAGCGCGTAAACTTACGAGGAAACCTAGCTTGTTTTCGCGAATGCAGGACGCTCTTAAATCAACGCGTGCAGAATTCGAGGCCTTCCTCTAAAAGAGTTTGAAGGACGTAAAGAATTGTTCTGCCTGCTCTCGGGGCGGCGCTTTGTCCGACACGATCGCCAGTTGATAGACGTGCGCGCCGCGCGCGACGAATCTCGCCTGAATCGTCCGCGACTGGTGTTTCTCGCCGCCTTCGCCTTTCACTTCCATCTCGCTTCCAAGCACGCGCCCGCCGGCGGCGAGTTCGATTTGCGTCGCACGCGCGCCCGGTTGCGCGTTGACGTTGCGCGCGAGCCCCTGCTGAAGGAAATCGAGCGTCGCCCGCTGCAATTGCGGGTCGGCATTCGGCAGCACCACCGTGCCGACGGCGAAGACGGCATCGCCGGCTTCGGCGGTTTGCATGCGCATCGTCATCGACTGGCCGGCAATTTCGATTTGCCGCTCCTCCGAACGCGGCTTCGCGGGCAACGTCACTTCGTAGCCATCGTCGTTGTTCATCACGGTGCGCCAGTCGTACGAGGGCGTGCACGCGAGTAAGGTGCCGCATGCGACAGATGCGCACACCCATTTGGTGGCCGACTTCAGGCTCGGAAGAATGCGCGATGTTGCACGATGCCAGAGAGACGGAAACACGGAGAAAACTCGCTTCATAAGGAACCGCTGCGTGGAAAAGCATCATTATCGCGCTGCAATGCCGGACTTATCGGCGCGTCAGGAATCCATCCCGAAATTGGCGCTAAAATAGCCAGCAGTCTCCGTTCCGGCGGAGTCCGCAAACTGCGGAAATGAGCAACATGAGGTTCCACATGTCCCAATCCACGCAAGACACATCCACGCGCACCAAGAGCCCGCTGCGCTACATCGTGATGGCGCTCGTCGCGGGCGTGATCGCCTGCACCGGGTATTTCGCCTTCGGCGGCCAGCAGAAGGTGCCGGATGCGACTTTCACGCTGCTTTCGGGACAGAAGATTTCCACGTCGGGCGATCTCAAGGGCAAGGTCTACCTCGTCAACTTCTGGGCGACGAGCTGCGAGACCTGCATGAAGGAAATGCCGCAGATGATCGACACGTACAACAAGTTCAAGGGCCGCGGCCTGGAGTTCGTGGCGGTCGCGATGAACTACGACGCGCCGATGTACGTCAGCAACTACGCGCAGACGCGCAACCTGCCGTTCAAGGTCGCGATGGACGACGGCAGCGCCGCGAAGCAGTTCGGCAACGTACAACTGACGCCGACGACCTTCGTCATCGACAAGAACGGCAAGATTTTGAAGCGCTATGTCGGCGAGCCGACGTTCGCGGAACTCGATCAACTGCTCGACAAGGCGCTCGGTTCGGCCTAAAGCGCCGCTTCCGAAAATCAGACGAAAAGCCCGCTGGCGCAACCAGCGGGCTTTTTTTATCGCTCGGACGAATCGCCTTTCACGACGATTCCATACCGCTTTATCTTCTCGTACAACGTCGCCTTGCCGAGCTGGAGCCGGTCCGCGGCCACAGCGACCGCGCCGCCGCAATGCTCAAGCGCCTCCGCGATCACCGCGCGCTCGAACTGCTCGGTGCGTTCCTTGAGCGATTGCGTCGACAGGTCGAGTGCGGCCGCGCCGCCATCATCGAGAATGCCGAGCACCATGCGATCCGCCGCATTGCGCAGCTCGCGCACGTTGCCGGGCCAGTCACGCTGCATCAGATCCGCGCGCTGGCGATCCGTGATGAGCGGCGCGGGCCGCTCGTAGCGCACGGCTGCATCGAGCAGAAAATGTTCGAAGAGCGGGACGATATCTTCGCGCCGTTCGTTGAGCGGCGGCAGCGTGATCGTCACCACGTTCAGCCGGTACAACAGGTCGCGGCGGAACGTGCCGTCGGCGACGTGTTCGTTCATGTCGCCCTTCGCGGCCGCGACGACACGCAGATTCGCGCGCACCGGCTGATTCGAGCCGAGCCGCTCCAGCACGCCGTCCTGCAGCACGCGCAGCAGCTTGACCTGCAACGAGAGCGGCATGCTTTCGATTTCATCGAGAAAAAGCGTGCCGCCCGACGCATGCTCCAGCTTGCCGATGCGCCGCTTCTGCGCGCCGGTGAAGGCGCCCTGCTCGTAGCCGAACATCTCCGATTCGAACATCTGCTCCGGCAGCGCCCCGCAATTCACCGCGATGAACGGCTTGTCGCGACGCGGCGACATTTCGTGCAGGCTTCGCGCGATCAGTTCCTTGCCCGCGCCGGTATCGCCGTTGATGAGCACGGAGGCATCCGTCGGCGCGACGTTCGCGATCAGCCGCCGCACCTGCTCGATCGCCGGACTGCGCCCGATGATGCGGCTTTGTCCCGCCAGCTCCCGCCGCAACGCCTGATTTTCGAGCACCAGCGATCTGCGCTCGAGCGCGCGGCGCACCGCTTCGATCAATCGCTCGGAGGCGAACGGCTTTTCGATGAAGTCATACGCGCCGTCGCGCATCGCCTGCACGGCCATCGAGATATCGCCGTGGCCGGTGACGAGGATCACCGGCACTTCGGGCGCGCGCTCGCGGCATTGCGCGAGCAGATCGAGGCCGCTCGCGCCGGGCAGACGGATATCGCTCACGATCACGCCGGGGAAACTCGCGTCGATCGCGCGCGCGGCGGACTCGACGCTGCCGTGGCCGGTCACGTCGAAGCCCGCGAGTTGCAGGGTCTGCACGCTCGCGCGGCGCACGAGTTCGTCGTCTTCGATGAAGATCACCTGCAAACCGGGCGTCATTGTCTTGTCTCGATTCAAAGTTTCGGATGCTACGCGCGACGCAGCGTCAATACGAATTCTGCGCCGTACGATCCGTCCGCGTCGGCCTGCGTGCCGCCTTCCGGTCCGTCCGCGACGATCGGCGCCTCGCGATTGCGCGCGACGAGCGTGCCGCCATAGTCACGCGCGATCGCCGAGGAAATCGCGAGCCCGAGGCCCAGGCCCTGCCCCATTTCCTTCGTCGTGAAGAACGGCTCGAAAAGACGCGGCAGCGCGTCGGCGGGAATGCCGGGGCCGTTATCGCGCACCATGAGTTCGATCGTGTCCGCGCGCGTGTTCAGTTCGATGACGATGCGCGGCTTGTCGCACGACGCGACCGCATCGAGCGCATTGCCGATCAGATTGATGAACACCTGCTCGAGCCGCAAATCCTCGCAACGCACGAACACAGGCGCGCTGCCTTCGGCGAGCTCCGGCGCGATATCGATGACGACATTCTTCATGCGCGGACGCAGCATCGAGAACACCTGGCGCAATGCGCGCGCGACGTCCGCACGTGCGTTCTTTGGCCGCGCCTTCGTGACAAAGAGCTTGAGCTGATTCGTGATGTTGCCCATGCGCTCGGTCAGCGATGCGATCGCTTCGAGATTCTCACGCGCCGCCGCCTGATCGCCGCGCTCGATCAGCACGCGGGTGTTGTCGGAGAAACTGCGCAACGCGGCGAGCGGCTGATTCAGTTCGTGCGTGATGCCGGCCGCCATCTGGCCGAGCGCGGCGAGCTTGCTCGCCTGAATGAGCTCGTCGTGCGCCGCGCGCAAGTCCTGCTCCGCGCGCGTGCGCTCGTTGACTTCTTTCGTCAGTTGCGCATTCGCTTCGGACAAATCGGCCGTGCGCTCCGCGACACGCTGATTCAACTCGGCATACGCGGTCTGCAGCAACTCGCGGCTGCGGATCATCTCGCGCACGCGCGCGCGGCGCATGCGCCAGTAGAACGCGAGCAGGCACAGCGACACGAACACGAGCGCCGTGACGATGACCGCGTTCTGCGCGGCGCTTTCGACGGGATCGAGCGCGGCCATCGTGATCAGTTGCCAGTCGGGCTCGCCGATGGAACGATGCGTCGCGAGAAACGCCGGCGCGTTGCGCCCGCCGCCGACACGCACGATCTGCGCGCCGTCGCTGAAGGTCTTCACGACGGTCATCGGCAATGGCGTGATCGCCTGCTGCGCGTACTGGCGCGTCGCATACACCGAAGCCTCGATGTTCTGCGGCAGCGGCCGCACCGTGTGATATTTCCACGCCGGCACCGACGAGAGAAAGATGACGCCGTGATCGTCCGTGACGATGAGCGGCTCGGCCGCATCGGCGCCTTGCAGCCATTCCAGATTGAGCTTCACGACCGCAACGCCGATGACCTCGCGCGTGCCTTCGCGGTACACCGGCTGCGAAATGTAATAGCCGGGTTCGATGGAAATCGTCCCGATGCCGAAGAACCGGCCGACGCCGCCCTTCATCGCATCGATGAAATACGGCCGGAAGTTATAGTCCACGCCGACGAAGCTGTCCGCCGCATTCCAGTTACTCGCGGCGACGCTGATCCCGTTCGAGCGGATCAGATAGGTGACCGTGGCATGTGCGCGCGCGTTGAGATCTTCGAGATAGCGGTTCGCGCGCTCGACATTGGCCTTATCGGGATGATCCAGCGCGTTCTGCACGACAGGATGCCGCGACAGCAGATACGGCAGATATTCGTAGCGGTCGAGCGTGCTCTTGAGCGTGTTCGTCGTGCGATCGACGCGCGCGGCGGCATTGAGCCTGAGCTCGTCGATGCCGCTTTGCCACGCGAGCTGCCACGTGAGCGCGCAGCACGCCACGAGCGCGGCGCATAGCGCGAAGAACACGAGGATGCGGCGCGTCACGTGAGCAGATTCCCGCGAGTGAGGATCTGTCATTGTGGCATAGGCGCCTTCTGGATAAGGCTTTGCGGACGCCGCAAGCGATTGCGGCGAAGCACTCTCGGACTGAGGCTTCGCCGCTTGCATGATCGCGTGTCCGGAAGGGGTCGCCGACGCTGCTTAGACGGACTTCACTTCTTCCGTATCGGTCACGTCGACCTCGCGTGACAACGCCGCCTTCAGCTTGCTGCGGTCGAGTTCCTTCTCCCACGCCGACACGACGACCGTCGCCACGCCGTTACCGACGATGTTCGTCAGCGCGCGGCATTCCGACATGAAGCGGTCGATGCCGAGGATCAGCACCATGCCCGCGAGCGGAATGGTCGGCACGACGGCCAGCGTCGCCGCCAGCGTGATGAAGCCCGCGCCGGTCACGCCGCTCGCGCCCTTCGATGTGAGCATCGTCACCGCGAGCAGCGTCAGTTGCTGGCCCCACGAGAGGTCGGTGTTGGTTGCCTGGGCGATGAACAGCACAGCCATCGTCATGTAGATGTTCGTGCCGTCGAGGTTGAACGAATAGCCGGTCGGCACGACGAGACCCACGACCGAGCGCGAGCAGCCGAGCTTTTCGAGCTTGAGCATCAGTTGCGGGAGCGCCGCTTCCGACGACGACGTGCCGAGCACGATCAGCATTTCTTCCTTGATGTACGCGATGAACTTCAGGATGTTGAAGCCGACCATGCGCGCGATGGCGCCAAGCACGACGACGACGAAGATGAACGACGTCAGATAGAAGGTGCCGACGAGCTTGAGCATCGGCAGCAGCGAACCGATGCCGTACTTGCCGATGGTGAAGGCCATCGCGCCGAACGCACCGATCGGCGCGAGCTTCGTGATGATGCCGACCATGCCGAACAGGATGCTCGACAACCCCTCGATGAAACTCGTCACGACCTTGCCTCGCTCGCCGATATGCGCGAGCACCGAGCCGAACAGCAGCGCGATCAGCAGGATCTGGAGGATTTCGCCCTGCGCGAACGCCGACACCAGCGTGTCCGGGATGATGTGCATGAAGAAGTCGACCGTGCTCTGGCCGTGCGCCTTCGTCGCGAAGGAATCGACAGCCTTGTGATCGAGCGTGGCCGGATCGACGTTGAAGCCGACGCCGGGCTTCAGGATGTGCGTCGCGGCGAGGCCGAGGATCAGCGCGAACGTGGACACGACTTCGAAGTACAGGAGCGCCTTGCCGCCGACGCGCCCGACCTTCTTCATGTCTTCCATGCCGGCAATGCCGGTCACGACAGTACAGAAGATGATCGGCCCGATCACCATCTTGATGAGCTTGATGAACCCGTCGCCGAGCGGCTTCATGTCGGTGGCGAGATTCGGTTGGAAGTGCCCGAGCGCGATGCCGATGATGATGGCGACGATCACCTGCACGTACAGGACTTTATAGATAGGTTTTTTCACGATGTTTCCAGGCAAGGACTAGCAATTGGCGGAAGTACGGCCAGCGGCGAGCTTGAACCTGCGGAAGCTTTCCCGGTGCGCGGATGAAACTGTGGGATGCGCACGCCGAAACGCGCCGCGTAGCGATAGCCGCTTCGTCGACGGATTCAGGGGCGTTTGGGTGCGAGAGGGGTCATCGGTTGTCTCCTTGACTTTTATGGGCGGCTCATCGGCCGTGCACTCTATATCGCAAGGGCGATGCCAGTTCTACTTGTTTTTAAACCTTTGATTTATCTAGATCTTTTTTATGAAGCGATCATGCGGAATCTGTGTTTCTGGAAATCCGGAATAGGGACGTCCGGCGATCCGGACGGCTGCGGTTTCGGTTCAGCCATGAAAAAACCCACGGTCGCCCGTGGGTTTCTCTTTTCGGTCAGCCAGAAGCGCTCAGACCACGCCCGCCCCGTGCGCCTGCAAATCCGCGTGATAGCTCGACCGCACCATCGCGCCGACAGCCGCGTGCGTGAAGCCCATCTTGTACGCCTCTTCCTCGTACATCTTGAACGTATCCGGATGGACGTAAGCCCGCACCGGCAGGTGGTGCTCCGACGGCTGCAAGTATTGGCCGATCGTCAGCATGTCCACGTCGTGCGCGCGCAGATCGCGCATCACCTGGAGAATTTCTTCTTCCGTTTCGCCCAGGCCGACCATCAGGCCCGATTTCGTCGCGACTTCCGGATGCAGCGCCTTGAAGTCCTTGAGGAGCTTCAACGAATGGTGATAATCCGAACCCGGACGCGCTTCCTTATAAAGACGCGGCACCGTTTCGAGGTTGTGGTTCATCACGTCGGGCGGCGCGGCGGTAAGGATGCCGATCGCACGATCCAGGCGGCCGCGGAAGTCCGGCGTCAAAATCTCGATGCGCGTCTCCGGCGAATGCTCGCGGACCTGTTTGATGCACTCGACGAAGTGCGCCGCGCCGCCGTCGCGCAGATCATCGCGATCGACGGACGTAATCACCACGTACTTCAGCTTCAACGCGCCGATGGTGCGCGCGAGATTCAGCGGCTCGTCCGCATCGAGCGGATCGGGGCGGCCGTGACCGACGTCGCAGAACGGGCAGCGGCGCGTGCACTTGTCGCCCATGATCATGAACGTCGCGGTGCCTTTGCCGAAGCATTCGCCGATGTTCGGGCAGCTCGCTTCCTCGCACACCGTATGCAGGTTGTGCTCGCGCAGGATGTGCTTGATCTCGTTGAAGCGTGAGTTGCCCGTCGCCGTTCGCACGCGGATCCAGTCCGGCTTCTTCAGCTTCTCGATGGGGATGACCTTGATCGGAATACGCGACGTCTTCGCTTGGGCCTTTTGCTTGGCAGTGGCGTCGTAGGCGGGAGCAGCGGTATCGCCGGCCAGGTTTGCGGTTGCGTCAGTCATTCGGTCGATCCGGTTGTTGCGGCGGCAGTTGCGGGGAGGCCGCCGATTTGAAGTGCCAGCCGAACGGCCAGCACGAGAGCTACGTCGCGCCAGTCGGCGACGACGCCGAGCGTCGCCATGTCGACCGTTTCGAGCCCCGCGTAGCCACACGGGTTGATTGCGAGGAACGGCTGCAAGTCCATGCTCACATTGAGGCTCACGCCGTGATAACTGCAGCCGTTGCGAATCTTGAGTCCGAGCGCGGCGATCTTCGCGCCCTCATGGCGTTCATGCGAACGAACGTTCGCATTATGTTCGACCTGCCGCGCCGATGGCCGCGCGACATAGATGCCGGGCGCGCCGGCCTTGCGGTCGGTCGCGAGATTATACGTCGCGAGGGTTTCGATCACGGCCTCTTCGATGCGCCGCACCAGCTCGCGCACCATGAGTTTGCGGCGACGCAAATCGATCAGCAGATAAGCGACGATCTGTCCCGGCCCGTGATAGGTAATCTGTCCGCCGCGATCCACCTTGAGAAGCGGAATACCGCTTTCGGCGAGCAGAAGATGCGCCGGATCGCCCGCGAGACCGAGCGTGAAAACCGGCGGATGCTCGACGAGCCAGATTTCGTCCGGTGTGTCGGGCGTGCGGGCGTCGGTGAAGGCCCGCATCGCGTCGAAGCTCTGGCTGTACGGCTCGAGGCCGCGCCAGCGCAACGCAACCGGAAACTCACCGGAACTGAGCACGGTGTCGGGCGCGTCGTGAATTTCTTGTGGGACTGCGAGCGGTGTGGCGGACATGGTGCCGGTAGTTTACCGAAATAGGCCCATGCCCGCCGATGGTGAATTCGCATGCCTTCGATGGCAAATTCGAATAGTTGGCTCAGACGGTGCGCCATCCGGCGCGAAGACGTTGGGCAAGACGCTCGATGCGCGTCGAAAGCCAGTGCATCGCACGCTCGTCGCAGCGCGGCAGGATCGTGAAGACGACGTGCGCCGGACGGTCGCCTTCGACGGAAAGCCAGAGCCGCTCGCGTTCGCGCAGCTTGAGGTGGTCGCCGGGGACGAGCCAGTAGTCTTCGATGTCGTTGCTGCGCGTCGCCCAGACGGCGGTGCCGTGGACCGTCAGACGCGAGCCTCGCGCAATGCGCATCGGCACGGTTTCGCCAGGCTTGATTTCGAAGGTGACGCTTGTTGATATTTCTCGCATGATCCACTCCGCCAGAGGAACGTTTCGATGACTACAATCCTAGGCGTGGCAAGGCATCAGACAAAACGATCAATTTTCACCGCTATGTGAGCTGTATTGACAACGACCACGCCAACGATCCACATGGACCTCCGACAGCTTCCCGCCCTGAACGCGCTGCGTGCCTTCGAGGCCGCCGCCCGTCACGAGAGCTTCTCCCGCGCCGCCGACGAGCTTTTCGTCACGCACGGCGCGGTCAGTCATCAGATCCGCGCGCTGGAGGCCGAACTGGGCGTGTCGCTCTTCGTGCGCGACGGCAAACGCGTGCGTCTCACCGACCGGGGCAGGCAATACGCCGCGGAGGTGCGCGCGGCCTTGGTCGCATTGGCCGAATCCACGCGCCGCATCCGCTCGGGCGATCGCGACCGGCGGCTGATCGTGTCGATGCTGTCGTCGTTTTCGGCGCGGTGGCTGACGCCGCGCGTCGGCCGGTTTATCGAGAAACATCCGGAAGTCGATCTCGAATTGCTGTCGACGAACGCGCTCACCGACTTCAACCGCGACGATGTGGATGTCGCCATCCGTTTCGGCTACGGCAAGTACGCGGGTCTGCACGCGGAGGAGTTGCTGGACGAGGTGTTCTTTCCCGCGTGCTCGCCGAATTTTCGCGGCGGCGCGTTGCCGCGCGTGCCCGGCGATCTGGCGGCCACGCCGCTCTTGCGGTCGGATGAGGAATTGTGGCGCCCGTGGTTCGACGCGGCCGGCCTCACGGATCTTCCGGAGCCGAAGCGCGGCGTGCTGTATGAAGATTCGTCGAATCTGCTGCAGGCGGCCATCGACGGACAAGGCGTCGCACTCGTGCGGCGATCGCTCGCGATGCAGGAGATCATCGCGGGACGGCTCGTGCGCCTCTTCAACATAGACGGCCCGAGTCCGTGGAAGTACTACTTCGTGTGTCCGACGGCGCTCCTTCAGACGAAGCGCGTGCAGGCGTTCAGGGAATGGGTGTTCGAGGAAGCCGAGCAGTTCAGGCTGCTCTACGAGCGCACGCCGGCGGTGTGCGACGCGCCAGCGAGCAAGCTCAAAGCACTACCTTGACCATCGGATGGCCGGTGAGCGCGCGATAGATGTCGTCGAGATGCGGACGATTCTGCGCACGCACGGTGCAGGTGAGACCGGTGTAATTACCGCCGGACGACGGACGGGCCTCGACACGCGAGGCGTCGAAATCCTGGTCGAACTCCTTGAGCAGGCTGACGATCGTGTCGTGGAATTCCGGATGCGTCTTGCCCATTACCTTGATCGGGAAGTCGCAGGGAAAGTCGAACAGTTCGTCGGCGCTGTGCGCGGCGGAATCGGTTGGATCGGTGGATTGTGGCTTGTCAGACATGGCGTTCTCCTTTACTTCGCGCCTGGCTTGGCTCGCGCGGCCTCTTGCGCGAACTCGCGCGCCTTGGCCCGCTGGTAGGCGTCGTACAGCGCAGCATAGATTGGACCGGGACGGCCGTCGCCGACGCTTTTTCCGTCGAGCGTCGTGATCGGCATGACTTCCTTCGTCGCGGAGCTGATCATGACTTCGTCGGCCGAACGCAATTCGGCTTCCGTGATGTCGCGCTCCTCGAATGGAATGCCCGCCTCGCTCGCCAGCTCCTCGATGAGCCCGTACCGGATGCCTTCCAGGATGCGCGGTCCGCGCGGCGCGCCGAGCAGCGTGCCGCGCTTCACGACCCACACATTCGAGGACGAACCTTCGGTCAGCAAGCCATCGCGCAACTGGATGGTTTCGAGCGCGTCGTTTTCCGCGGCGTGCTGCGCCATCAACACATTGCCGAGCAGCGACACCGACTTGATGTCGCAATGCAGCCAGCGCTTGTCCTCGGCGGTCACGGCCACCGCGCCGCGTGCGCGATCCGCCACGCTCGGAAAAACGAGCTGGCCGAGCATGACGAACACGGTCGGCGTGATGCCGGCCGGAAATGCATGCCCGCGCCGCTTCGCGACGCCGCGCGTGACCTGAATGTAGACGAGCGCGTCGCCGTTGCCGGCGTTTTCGCTGATCGCGCGATCGATCAACGCACGCCAGCCGGCATCGTCGAACGGATTGTCGATACGGATCTTGCCGAGACTGCGATTCAGCCGCGCGAGATGCTGTTTGAGCCGGAACGGCAGGCGCGTGCCATCGGCTTGCCCGTAGAGCGGCACGACTTCATACACGCCGTCGCCGAAGATGAACCCGCGGTCGAGCACGGGAATGCGCGCTTCGGAAAGCGGCCCCCACTCGCCGTTCAGATAAACCGTCGGATCGAAAACTTCGGCTTGGCTCATCGGGACCGCTCCTTTCTCAAAAACTGCCGCTCAAACTTCGCTGACTTCGATTATTTGCGCTTCTGCCACCAGAGCAGCGCCGAATCCCACAGGCGGCCGAAGATGCCCGCTTCCGGCACGTCCTGCAGCGCCACGAGCGGGAACTGCGCGACCTCCTTGCCGTCCGCCATCATCTTGACGGTTCCGATCTGCTGGCCCTTCTTGATAGGCGCGACGATCAGATCGTTGTGCGTGACGGTCGGCTTGACCTTCTCGCCCAAACCCTTCGGCACGGTGATGTACTGATCCGTCGTGACGCCCGCCTGCACGTTGTCCGCGGCGCCCTTGTACACGCGCGGCGATTCGATCACCTGATTCGCCTTGTACAGACGCAGTGCGTCGTACGCGGTGTAGCCGTAGTTCAGCATCTTCAGGCTGTCCTGCACGCGGTTGTGCTCTTTGGGCTCGCCCATCACCACGGCGACGAGACGGCGGCTCGCATCGGGCACGCCCACGAGCGAGCGCTTCGCGGTCGCGATCAGGCAATAGCCCGCGGCCTTCGTGTGGCCGGTCTTGAGGCCATCGACGGTCGGATCGAGCCACAGCAGGCGGTTGCGGTTCGGCTGCTTGATCTTGTTGTACGTGAATTCCTTCACCGAGAAGATGCTGTAGTACTCGGGGAAGTCGCGCACGAGGCGCGTGGACAGCACGGCGAGATCGCCGGCGGTCGTGTAGTGCTGCGGATCGGGCATGCCGTTCACATCGGCGAAGTTCGTGTGAGTCATGCCGATGCGCTTCGCTGCCGCGTTCATCAACTGCACGAAGTTGCTTTCGCTGCCGCCGACGAGTTCGGCCAGCGCGATGGCCGCATCGTTGCCCGACTGCACGATCATGCCGTAGACGAGATCGTGCACGGTGACCGGCTTGTTCGCCTCGATGAACATGCGCGACTCGTCCGTGCGCACGCGGCGCACGGCCTCGCTCGGCATGACGGTCTGATCCATGTTGATCTTCTTCGCCTTCAGCGCGTCGAAGACGAGATACGCGGTCATCAGCTTCGTGAGCGATGCGGGCTCGACGCGCTCATCGGGATTGCCCGACGCGAGCACCTGATTGCTGGTGGCATCGACGAGCACCCACGAGCGCGCGGTCACGTCGGGCGGCGGCACTTGCGCGAAGGCGCTCGCGGCGGCCAGCACGGCCGGCAGCACGAGTGCGGCTTTGATGGCGCGATGTTGAACGATGGAAACAGAAGGGAGAGACAGGCCGGCAGGGACAAAGCGCATAGGATCGATCGGCGGAAAAAGCAGGCTGCGACGAGGACGATCGGGGATCGGATGATCGGCGAAGCACGGGTTGAACAGGCTGACCGTCGCTGTCGGTCGGGCTGATCGCCAGGACAGCGGCACGGGGCGCCGCGGCGAAAAGCGCTCGTTCGACAGACGGACGCGAAAACGGTTCTCGGAAGCCGGAGTTTCGATGACCGCGACAAGTTCGTCGGAGCATCGCACGGCCGGAAACAGCGAAAAAATTCTGCGCCATTATACGCGTGGCCCGCTTCCGTTTTCCTTTGAATCTGCCCTTCTGCCGCGCGTTTTAACGTTTTTCAGGCTGCGCTTAGCCGCTTTTACCGATCAGGAAACGATGCGCGCGCACAGCCCTTCAGAAGCCTTGCGCCGCTCGCGGGTCGAGCGCGTGCTCAGCGCCACGCGTCGACGATCACGCGCTTGAGAATATGCAGCTTGCGGTGAAAGAAATGCTCGCCGCCCGGAATCACGACGACCGGCAGTTCCTGCGGCCGCGCCCAGTCGTAGACGGATCGAATCGGCACGGTGTCATCGACTTCGCCGTGGATCACGAGGGTGGTGTCCGGCACGGGCGCGACCTCCCAGCGGCTCGCGGCCGTGCCGACGAACACCATCCGCTCGATTTGCTTGCCCGCTTCGAGCATGCGCTTCGCGACATGCGACAGCACGAAGGTGCCGAATGAAAAGCCCGCGAGCACGATCGGCACGTCGGCCTGCCCGGGTTGCGCGCGCATGTGGTCGATCAGCGCGAGCAGATCGTCCTGCTCGCCGATGCCGTTGTCATGCTCGCCGCCCGTCGCGCCGACGCCGCGAAAATTCGAGCGATACGTCGTGTAGCCGAGCTGAACGAAAGTGCGCGCGAGCGTCTGCGCGACCTTGTTGTCCATCGTGCCGCCGAAGAGCGGATGCGGATGCGCGACGAGCGCGATGCCGCGCGGCGCTGAATCGGTACGGTCGAGCGCGCATTCGATCTTGCCGACCGGCCCGTCGATCAGAAATTTTTCGGTTTGCGCGTTCATGCCGGTTGATCGATGAGAAGACGTTCGACGATTTTTCCGTTGGCCAGATGCGACTCCACGATTTCGTCGATATCGGTTTCATCGACATACGTGTACCACGTGCCTTGCGGATACACGACCACGACCGGCCCGAACTCGCAGCGGTCCAGACACCCGGCCTTGTTGATGCGCACTTTGCCTTCGCCCGCGAGGCCGAGTTGCTTCACGCGTTTTTTCGCGTGCTCCTGCATGGCCTGTGCGTTGCAGTTCGCGCAACTGGGGCGCGGCGCATCGGCGTCGCGCTGATTCAGGCAAAAGAACACGTGATACTTGTAGAAGGAATCCATGAGCGGGGTGCGATGAGAGTGTCGGTCGATTATAGCGAGCGATGTTCGTGCCCGCCGCGACACGCCGGGCGACACGCCGGGCGACACGCCGGGCGTCACGCCGGGCGGCTCGCCTTGCGCGCGCGACGCCGCGCGAGCCACGCGCGCTCGGCCGCGGACGCGAGCCAGCCGAGCGCCGCATACGGCCAGACCCACGCGAGCCAGTGCGCGAGCCCGTTGAAATGCAGGTAGCGTCCCTGCCGCCAGTCGGCGAGCACGATGTCGAAATACGGATTCACCGGCAGCAGATTGACGAGCGCGAGCGAGGCGACGAGCGCGGCGCCCGCGAGCGCCGCGCGCAGTCCGCGCGGCAGCGACACCGACAGCACGCCCGCCGTCACCGCGATGGCAATGCCTTCGAGCGCGCCGTCCGTCGCCCAGTCGAAGGTCAGGCCCGCGCGCGATTGCAGGAAAGTCGCGCCCGCTTTCGCGAAGAGCGTCATCGCGACGAGGCTGAGCATCAGCCGGATGCGCGGCGCGCGCTTGCGCGTGAGCAGCGTCGCGAGCACGAGCGCCGCAAAGAGGCTCGTCGACGTGATCAGCGCTTCCCAGGCGTCGTCCGGGAGCAGCGCGCCCAACCGGTCGGGCCAGCTTTCGATGTCCCATGGCGCAGGCGTCCACGCGAGGATCGCGTCCTGCATCGACGGGTCGAGCTCGTCCCATAGCACGCGCGGCAGGTCGCCGCCGCCGAAGAGATACGGCGCGGGGAACATCGCCGCGAACGGCCACAGCGCCGACAGCCCGATGACATACGCCGCGTCGCGCTCGAACCACGTGAAGCGGATGCGCCGCAGCAGGCCGCGGTCGAGCAGCGCACTCGTCGCGGGCGCGATGAGCACGCCGCCGACGAGCGCGCCGAACGCATTGGCGGCGAGATCGAGATTCGAGGCGACGCGCGTCGGCAAATACGTCTGAATGGCTTCCATCGTGCCGGACAGCAACGCGCCGCCGGCGAGCGCCGCGCCCACCGCGAGCGTGCCGCGAAAGCGCGGATAGAGCGCGAGCACGATCAGCGAGCCGAGCGGCATGTAGCCGAGCACGTTCGTGATGACATCGAAGGCGGTCAGATACTGCGGCAGCGGATCGGCGAGATACGCGAACGGACTCAGGCCCAGCGAGCGCCAGCCCGAGAACGGATAGAGCGAACCGTAGACCACGAGCGCCGCGTATGCGGCGAGCGCCTGCCGGGAAAACGCCGACGGGCGGCGCTGCCATTGCTTGATCGTCATGAGCCGCCCGGACGCCTCCGCGCTGGGCGGATGGTGAAACAACAGAAGGTCATCGCGAAGCGGAAAGGGGTTGTGCGGCGAGCCACGCGGAAAGCTGCGCGATTACATCGTCCGATGCGGCCGCGAGCGCCCGCGCGCCGCCGGATGCATCGGCGCTCGGCGCAGGCGCGCTCGCGGCGAAACTGCGCTGGCCGACCACGCGGCCTTGCTGCGTCAGCGTCGCGCGCACGGACACGAGGCCATGGCTTTGCTCGGGCGCGTCGAAGACCTGTTCGAAGCTCGTCAGCTCGACTTCGAGCAGCGGCACGGCGCGCACCGGATCGGCGCCCGACAGGATCGGGCCGCGCGCCGCGAGCGCGTTGCGCAGACGCTGCGTGAGGAGCTGCGCGGGCGGCATCGTCCAGTGGCTGTCCGAATAGCTGCCCGTGCGCTGGGCGTCTACGTAGCTCAGGCGATACGCGAACGCATCGGTTTCCAGGCTGCGCGGCGCGGCCACCGCGAGCACCTTCACCGGCGGCGTCGGCAAGGCGTTGGCCGTCGCGCTGGCCGCAGGCGGCGCGCCGAGGTCGTAATGCGCGTTCGGCATCGCGGTGGACGTCGATCCACAGCCCGCGAGCAAGGTGACGCAAGCGAGCGCGAACGCCGCGACTGCTCCTTTCATGTCGATGTCTGCCATGTGTTTTTCTCGATCAATGCGCCGCTTTCGCGGGCCACGTGAAGCCCGGCTCGCCCGGTCCCGGCTCCTTTTGCGGCGGGCCGAAGAGCACGCTGCGCGGATTGGTGCTGAACGCGTCGGCGGCGCGATCGACCGAACGCGCGGCCGCGCTCACGTCGTCGCTGAACGAATAGAAGCGCGGCAACGCCTCGAAGCCGACGCGCGCCGTCACGAAGCGCAGCGACTCGTTCATGTCCGCGAGCGCGGCGCTCGCGTCCTCGGCGGCCTTGCCCGCCTTGTTCAGATTGATGACGAACGGGCCATCCGGACGATTCAGGTTCTGCACGAGCTGGTTGGTCGAGGCGAGCGTGGTGTTGATCTGCTTCAGCGTCTGCGGCAACTGCGCCGTGACCGGCTGCACCTGCCCCGCAAGCGTCGCGATGCTGTCCGCCGCGCCCTGCAGGCTCTTCGTCGTGGCCATGAGCTGATTGCGCACGTCGTCGGAGAGGAACTTGTCGGCGTCTTCGGACAGGCGCTCGAACTTCTTCAGGATCACGTCGCCGCGCTGCTGCAACTGTTCGAAAAGACCCGGGCGCATCGGCACTTCGGCGACGTGCTGCGGCGACGAAGCAAGCGGACTCGGATCATTGCCGGTGTCGTCGAGCTGCACGAACGCGATGCCGGTCACGCCCTGAAAGCCGAGCGTCGCGAAGGTCGAATGCGTCATCGGCGCGTTCTTGTCGACGAGAATGCGGATTCGGATCTGCCCCGGATGCGCCTTGTCGAAGCGGATCGACTCCACCTTGCCGACGCCCAGACCGCGATAACGCACGGACGCGTCCGTGAAAAGGCCGGTCACGTTGGTGCGCGCGATCAGGTCGTAGGGCACGCGCACGGTGCGATCCACGTTGAAGAAAAACACGGCGAAAGCGATGGCCAGCACGAGGGCGATCGTGAAGAGCCCGGTCCAGAACGCGTGTGATTTGTTTTCCATCGGCAGATTCCTTTGACTTCGCGGCGGCGTCGGTGGAGCGTCGTTCGGCTATTTGTTGACGGCGATCGGCGCGTCCTCGAGCGCGGCCGGCGGCAGTTTCGCGCGACGCTCGGGCGGCAGCGCCTGCAGCGCGCGACGCCCGCGCCGCCCGAGAAAATACTCGCGAATGAACGGATGATCCACCGCGCACGCCTCCTCCACCGGCGCCGCGACGAGCACGCGCCGGTCCGCGAGCACGGCGACGCGCGTCGAGAGCGCGACCATCGTATCGAGATCGTGCGTGACCATGACGACGGTCAGCCCGAGCGCGCGATGCAGCGTGGCGATCAGATCGACGAACTCGTCGGATGCCTTCGGGTCGAGGCCGGCGGTCGGTTCGTCGAGAAAGAGCAGCTCGGGTTCGAGCGCGATCGCCCGCGCGATGCCCACGCGCTTCACCATCCCGCCCGACAGCGCCGACGGCATCTTGCTCGCATGCTTGCACGACAGCCCGACCATCTCGAGCTTCAGCATCACGAATTCGCGGATCAGATCCTCGGGAATCTTGCCGAGCTCGCGAAACGGCTGGGCGATGTTGTCGTATACAGTCAGCGACGAGAACAGCGCGCCTTGCTGGAACATCATGCCGGAGCGCGTGCGCAGCATTTTCGCCGTTTCTTCGTCCATGCGCGCCCATTCCTCGCCGAGCACGCGAATGGTGCCCGATGTCGGCGATTCCAGCCCGAGAATCTGCCGCACGAGGGTCGTCTTGCCCGAGCCCGATCCGCCCAGGAGCGCAACGATCTCGCCACGCCGCACATCCAGATTCAGATGCTCGTGGATCACCGTGCGCCCGTAGCGCTTGGTGACATCGCGCACCTCGATCACCGGCTCCGCGATGACGGGCGGCGGCTGATGGCGAACGGCGGTGGCGAGCGTGGTCGACATGGCGGTCAGAGTCCGACGTGCTGAAACAGGATCGCGAACACGGCGTCCGCGAGAATGACGATGGTGATCGACGTCACGACGGACGTCGTCGTGCCTTCGCCGAGACTCTGCGAATTCGCCTTGATGCGGAAGCCGAAATGACACGCGGCGAGCGCGATCAGCATGCCGAACACGACGCCCTTGCCGAGCCCGATCCACAGATTGGCGATCGGCACCACCGACGGCAGCGAGCGGATGAAGAAGTTCATGTCGATGGACAGCACGAGCTTCGCCGCGAGCGCGCCGCCCGTCAACGCAATGATGTTGGTCCACATGACGAGCAGCGGCATCGCGACGCCGAGCGCGACCACGCGCGGCAGCACGAGCCGCAGGCCGTGGGGAATGCCCATGACCTGCATCGCGTCGAGTTCCTCCGTGACGCGCATGACGCCGATCTGCGCGGTGATCGCCGAACCCGAGCGCCCGGCGACGAGAATCGCGGAGAGCACCGGTCCGAGCTCGCGGATCACCGACAGCCCGAGAATATTCACGATGTACTGATTTGCGCCGAACGCCTGCAACTGCTGCGCGGACAGATAACTCAGCACGATGCCGATCAGAAACGCGACGAGCGCGGTGATCGCGAGCGCCTGTGCGCCGGCGCTGTAGATGTTCGCCGAGATTTCCGTCCACGGAATGCGCTGCGGACGCCGGACGAGCCCGGCGAGATCGAGCATGAAGCCGCCGAACATTGCGAGACCGTCGTAGAGGTGATCGAAGAAACCGAAGATCAGCTGGCCGAGGCGCGTGACGGGATCGACGCGATCGACGGGCTCGGGTTCCTCGCGCTCGGCATCGAGCAGCGCGACGCGCTCGAAGATTTCGCGCTGGGTATCCGACAGTGCGACGGTCGCAGGCATCCTGCGGCCCCAGACACGCCACAGCGCCTGACCGCCGACGTGATCGAGCCGCTCGACGGACAACAGATCCCACTGGCTGATCGCCTCACGCCCGATGGCGCGCAGCCGCCGCGTGACGCCGCTCTTCGCGCGGTCGCGGGCGAGCGCGAGCGCGGTCCACTGGCCCGAGAGCCGGACCACCTTGCCGTGCTGGCCGGCTTCCACTCTTAGGCGCGGCGGCGTGTCGAAGTCCAAGGATCGATGGCGCGGTGAGACGCGGTTGAAAGGGAGAGGACATTGTAGCGAAGTGTGCCATCGAGGCGCGGCGATGGTGGCGCGCATGGCGAACGGACAAATTCGCGGGCGGTCCCGCGCAGCAGGCGCCCGGACCCGGCGCCGCACGTTACGAGGCGAGGTTCGGGCGCGCGGAGCGGACGCCGCCGCAGCAGGCGAAAAACGCCCATCGCGCCGCTACAATATCCGCCATGAACTCAACTCCCTTCGCCCCCGACGCGCCCTGGCGCATCGACCGCACCCGGCTCGCGACGCTCGCCGAACGGCCCGCCCGCGACTGGACCATCGACATCGTCGACGAAACGGGCTCGACGAACGCCGACCTGATGGAGCGCTTGCGCGCGTCGCGTCGCGGCAGCACGCCCGCGCCGATAGCTCGCGTCGCGTATTCGCAGACCGCCGGACGCGGACGGCGCGGCCGCGCGTGGCTCGCCGAACCGGGCAATGCGCTGTTGATGTCGGTCGGCTGCGTGCTGAAGCGGCCGATCGAAGGGCTGTCGGGGCTGAGTCTCGCCATCGGCGTCGCGGTGCTCGATGCGCTTGCGCATCTGCCGCTTTCGCCTTCCGCACGGCCCGCGCTGAAATGGCCGAACGACGTCCTGCTCGACGACGGGAAGCTCGCCGGCATCCTGATCGAAACCGCGTGGAACACGCCGGACGCGACGGCGGTCGTGATCGGCATCGGCTTGAACCTGCATGGCGCGGAACAGCTCGCCGCCCAGGTCGACGATGCGAATCGCAAGGCCTCGCAGTCCGCGCCCGGCACCGCGCCCGCCACGCTCGCGCGCGCATGGCCCGACGCCAATCTCACCGACACCCTCGCCGCGCTCCTCAACGCGCTCGACGCGGCGCTGCCGCGTTTCGAAGCCGAAGGCTTCAGGCCGTTTCGCCAGCGCTGGCTCGACGCGCACGCGTGGGCCGGGCGCGAGGTCGTGCTGATCGATCAAGGCATGGAAGTGACGCGCGGGATCGCATCGGGCGTCGACGAGAGCGGCCAGTTGCTGATCGACGCGCCCGAGGGCCCGCGCACCGTCACGACCGGCGAACTCACGCTGCGCCTCGCGAGGGAGCGTCCGTGAGCGAAGCGCCGTATCTGCTCATCGACGCCGGCAACAGCCGCATCAAGTGGTCGCTCGTCGATGAAACCGGCGCGTCGCTGACGACCGGCGCCTTCGAGCACGCGCATCATTCGACCGTCGCCGATGACGCCGCGCTCGGCGAATGGTCCGAGTTGCCGACGCCGGCGAGCGCATGGATTTCGAACGTCGCGGGCATGCCGGTGCAGAACCGCATGCAACGTTTGATCGACGCGCGCTGGCCGACGCTGCCGCGCACCGTCGTGCGCGCGCGCGCCGAGCAGTGCGGCGTGATCAACAGTTACGCCGACCCGACGCGTCTCGGCAGCGATCGCTGGGCCGGCATGATCGCCGCGCGCGCCGCGTATCCTGGCGAGCATCTGCTCGTCGCGACCTTCGGCACCGCGACGACGCTCGAAGCATTACGCGCCGACGGCGTCTTCACGGGCGGCCTGATCGCGCCCGGCTGGTCGCTGATGATGGAATCGCTCGGCAGCCACACCGCGCAATTGCCGACGCTCGACGCCGCATCGGCGCGCGAGGCGCTGAATCAGACGCGCAGTCTCTTCGCCACCGATACCGCCGCCGCGCTCTCGGCCGGCTGCCTGCTCGCGCAGGCGGCGCTCATCGAGCGCGCGTGGCATGACCTGAAAGCGGACTGGCAAGCTGACGTCCGGCTGGTGCTCGGCGGCGGCGCCGCAAATGAAATCGCGGGCGCGCTCGACGTGCCGCATACGCGCCACGATTCCCTCGTGCTGTCCGGGCTCGCGCTCATTGCGCGCGACGCGACGGCGCGGCATTCATCCTGATTAACTGATTTGACTGACGGACGGAGCAAAGAATGCTGCGCTGGCTGATCGCCCTTCTGATTCTCGCCAACTTGCTGATGTTCGCGGTCATGCGCGGCATGTTCGGCCCGCTTCCCGCCGCGGGCGCGCGCGAGCCGCATCATCTGTTGCAGCAGGTCCATCCCGAAGCGCTCGCGACGCGCCCGCTCGGGCCCGAGGAAGCGTTCGATCAGCCGCGTGTCGGCGGACCGGCGCCTGCCGCCAACGTGCAGGCCGCGCCGCTCGGGCAATGAAATCGCGAGCGCGAATCAGGACTGCGCGCGGACCTTTTTGAGCAGCGCGGTCGTTGATCGATCGTGCTCGAACGCGATGGCGAGCGCCTTGCCGCCCCAGCCGCGCACGAGCGCCGATTCCGCCAGCTTGTCCATGTCGTAGTCGCCGCCTTTCACGAGCACGTCCGGGCGCAAGGCGCCGATGAGTTCCAGCGGCGTCGATTCTTCGAACTTTACGACCCAGTCGACGCTCTCCAGCGCCGCGAGCAGCGCCATGCGATCGTCCTCGCGATTGATCGGGCGATCGTCGCCCTTGCCGAGCGTGCGCACGGAGGCATCGCTGTTCACGCCGACAATGAGCGTCGCGCCGAGCGCTTTCGCGTCGGCGAGATAGGTCACGTGACCGCGATGAAGAATGTCGAAGACCCCATTGGTGAAGACGACGGGACCGGTAAGGGCCGGACGGCGCGCGGCGAGCGCTTCGCGCGTGGTGATCTTGCGTTCGAAAATGGCGGGCATGGCGGCGCGGGTTGCGATGTGCTGAAAGCGCGCATTGTGCCACGGCGCTTTGCACGCAATTCGAATCGATGCGGACACACATGCAAACGGCCCGCCGGTTCTACCCGGCGGGCCGTCTCGTCTCCAAGGCGTGGAGGCCTGACGCTCAGGCCGGTTGCTCGGCCGCCCCGCCCGACGCGGCTTGCAGACGCTGCGTCACTTCCTTGCGATAGCGATTCAGCTCCTGCGCGGTCGCAAACGAACGCTCGAACAGAATCGACAGGTTGTGCAAGATACGTTCGACGACCTTCTTCTCCCAGCTGTCGTCGAAGCGGATCTGGTCGTCGAGCCAGCGCTCGAGCCATTCCGGGTCGGGCAGGCGCGACTGCACGGTATCGCGCGGGAAGAGCGCCTGATTCACATGCAGATTGGTCGGATGCAGCGGCTTTTCCGTGCGGCGCGCGGAGGCCATCAGCACGCCGATCTTCGCGAACGCGGCGCGCGCGGTGTCGCCCGCATTCGCGAGCGCCTTTTTCATGTAGCGCAGATACGCACCGCCGTGGCGGGCTTCATCGCGCGAAATGGTTTCGTAGATGTGCTTGATGACCGGTTCCGTGTGCCATTCGGCCGCGCGGCGATACCAGTGGTTCAGACGGATTTCACCGCAGAAATGCAGCATCAAGGTTTCAAGCGGCGGCGCCGGGTCGAATTCGAAGCGCACCGCGTGCAGTTCCTCTTCGGTCGGCACCATGTCGGGCTTGAAGCGCCGCAGATACTCCATCAGTACCAGCGAGTGCTTCTGTTCCTCGAAGAACCACACGCTCATGAAAGCGGAGAAGTCGCTGTCATCGTGGTTGTCACGCAGGAACATTTCCGTTGCGGGGAGAGCGGACCATTCAGTGATCGCGTTCATCTTGATCGTCCTGGCCTGCTCGTCGGTGAGCAGGGACGCATCGAATTTGTCCCAAGGAATGTCCTTCTCCATATCCCAGCGGACGGATTCCAGCGATTTATAAAGTTCCGGATAAAGCATGGTGTTCATTGTCCACCCCTGATGCCACTTATGCGACGTTATATCTGTATTGACTTTGGCTGAGTTGCGCGAAAAGCTTGCACGCAAGCAGCCAAGCTTTCAATTTTACGCGGGATTCGGTCGGCCAAAGCCGAAAAGCGACAACGAGCGCGCAAATTTGGCGCTGCGGGACGCTCGCGCCCTGCGAAACACTGCACTTTCCCGTGCAGATGTTGCTGTTGTGCGTCTTGTTCTACCGTGGGTGAGGAGCGAAACCTGTGCCTGGGGTATCTTCAAGTGGCGCGATCCTGCCGCCGAAACCGTGCGGGCCGGCCAGTATGACGTGCTCACATGACAGCGACGCGCATGCCACGCGAACTCCGCGCTTAAAGCTCGCCGCGGCGAGCGTTTTTCATCTTAGCACGGTCGATTCACGCCATTGCGCGACAGTTTCATCGATCGGGGTCAACCCTGCGACGTGTTGCACGCCATCGTCGAGCTTGCGACGCAGCGCCGGGCTGCTTCCGCCGACCCAGATGCGCACATGCGGCGGAAGCAGGTTGCGCAGGTCGGTGAGGCCGTTCGCGATGGACTGCGCCGGCAGCACCGCGGTAAACGACAGCGCAACGATATCGACGTCATGCGCCGCTACTGCATTGACGATATCGTGCAACGGCGTCTGCAGGCCGAGCTGGACACAATCGCACTCGGAGAGCGTGAACATCGCTTCGGCCATCAGGATGCCGAGGCCGTGGCCCTCGCCGGAGAGCGTCGTGAGCAGTACGCGCGGACGGCCGCCGCGCCCGCGCACGGCGTCGGAGAGCGGACGCAACAGCGTGCGCATCGCCGACTGGATCGCTTCGCTGAACAGATGCTCGTGATAGACCTGCAAGGTGCCCGCCGCCCACGCATTGCCGATCCGCGCCGACAACGGCGCCGCGACATCCAGCACGAAACGCTCGAGCCCGTCGCGCGTCGCGCGTTTGAGAAGCACGAAGCGGAACTCGTCGTAAGCGCTCGTACGCAACAGCGCGATCAGATGATCCAGCTCGGCGTCCGGCGCGTCCTGCCCGACGCCCGAACTCTCGGCCAGCTGCTGCAATAAATCGATGGATTGCCCGAGCACCTTGCTCGGCCGGTGCCCCGCGTCGAGCAGGCGCTTCACGAGCCGCAGCTTCGTCACCTGCTCCTGCGGATAGAGCCGCTCGCCGCCGGGCGACCGCATCGGCTGCGGAAAGCCGTAACGGCGCTCCCAGACACGCAGCGTGTCCTTCGTCAGACCAATCTCCTGAGCGATTGCGCCAATGCCGATTCCCGTGACGCCCGTCGCCGCAGTGCGCGGCGGGTCGGGTTCCGGCGCGTCGGCGCCATCGGAAACCGGCTCTGAATCGAAGTCTTGTTCTGATGAGTTCGTCATGGACAAATCGTTTCGAGACCACACGTCGCGTTCGACGCAGATTACGTGCCCGGTATTGAAGGTGGACAAGTCCTATCGACGTCGATGTTTCATCATAGACAAAATCGAGACGCTCGTCGGGGCTGAAATACATTTCGGCACGTAGACCAAGCAATGGCGCGAGACGCGGTTCGATGCAACGTTGCGCATCGAAGGAACTGGCGGCGCATTGCGCGCCGCCGGCATGGGATCAGAACGGGAGCGCCAGTAGACGCGAACTCAGACGGGCTTCTTGCGCGGCGCAGCCTTGCGAGCGGGCGCTTTTTTCGCGGCGGCCTCCGATTTATCCGCGTCGCCGTGCGCCGGCTGCCCGGCATCGGTCTCGTCTGCGGCGGGCTGCTCGCCCGATTCGCCCGTCGGGTTCAGCGGGCCAGTCATGCCCGGCTGCAGCATGGCGAGATGCGCCAGTTGATTGAACTGTGATTGCAGCACGTTCCACCAGCCGGCAGGGTCGAAGCCGGGCGGCGGTGCGGACGCGTCGCCCGCCGCCGTCTCGCCTTGCGCCGATGTTCCGCTCGCCGGCGCTTCGCGCACGGGCTCCTGTTTCGGCGCGTCCGCTTTGGCCGCGCCGCTCATCGGCCAGCCTGCGGTCGCGGCCTTCGCATTCTCGGTGGCCGCGCTTTGCGCACCCTCGACAGACGACTGCGCAAACGCCCCGAACGCGCGCAGCGTCGCGAGCGTCGCGCGCTGCACTTCGAGCGCTTGAATCGCCGATTGCAGCATATTGAGATTGAGCTTCAGCCAGTGCTCGACGGCGCGCATGTCCGTCACGCGCTTGTCGAGTTCTTCGATGTTCGTGAGCGGCGCGAGCATGTCGGACATCATCGAGAGGGAAGGACCCACGCCCTGCCCGCCGCCCGGCATCGCGGCGGCGAACGGATTCAGGCGCATCAGTTCCCACATCTTGCCCATCATGTCGGCCTGGCCGAATCCGGGAAAACCGGGAATCGTGTAGGGCGGCGTGCCGCCAGTGTTATCGGTCATTCGACTCTCCTTGTTTTCGTGCGTGTGAGATTCGCGTAGCTCAGAACGGCGCGCCGCCCGGAAAGTCCGGCGCGCGCCGCTCGCGCAGCGAGCGCATGCCTTCGTGGACGTCCGGCCCCGCGAAACCCATGAATTCGAGCGCGAGCGACGCATCGAAGGTCGGCCCCGCCGAGCGCAGCCAGTTGTTCAGCGCGTACTTGGTCCAGCGGATCGCGGTTTGCGAGCCTTGTGCAAGACGATTCGCCACCTCGATCGCCTTCGGCATCAGTTCGTTCTCGTCGACGGCGAGCGACACCAGACCGATGCGCTCCGCTTCCTCGCCGCTCACCGGCTCGCATAGCAGCAGATAGTACTTGGCCTTCGCCATGCCGCACAGCAGCGGCCAGACGATCGCCGCGTGATCGCCCGCTGCGACGCCGAGGCGCGTGTGCCCGTCGATGATGCGCGCCGACTTCGTCGCGATCGAGATATCCGCGAGCAGGCCCGCGACCAGTCCCGCGCCGACCGCGGGGCCATGCATCGCGGAGACGATCGGCTTGCCGCAGTTGATCACGTTATAGACGAGATCGCGCGCCTCGCGCCATACGCGCGCGCGCACATCGAAGTCGTTCGCCATCTCCTCGACGAGCCCGAGATCGCCGCCCGCCGAAAAGCCCTTGCCTTCGCCGCGGATCAGCGCGACGCGTGTTTCGGGATCGCGATCGATGTCGCGCCAGATATCCGCCAGCTCACGATGCATGTTGGCGTCGGCGGTAGACAGGCCGCTCTTGTTCGCGCCCGCGCCGGGCATCACCACTTCGAGCACGCCGTGCGGACGGCGGCGCAACTCCAGCGACTTGTAGCTCGCGTAGAAGGAGAGATCGCTCATGGTTCTGTTCAATCGAGAGTTAGCGCGGCTGATAGATCCACTTGCCGTCGCGGATCTCGACCATCACGCGCGCGCGCTGATCGAGGCCGATGTGATCGTTGGGCGTCATGTTGACCTGCCCGTTGGTATCGGAGAAATTCTTCGTGCCTTCGAGCGCATCGCGCAACGCGCCACGGAATGCCGGCGTGCCCGGCGCGCCCGCCTTCAGGGCGATCGGCACCGCGCGATTGAGCAGCATGCCCGCGTCCCACGCATACGAGCCGAACGCCGATACCGTGCCCGCGCCCTGCTTCGCTTCGTACAGTTTGATGTATTCGAGCGCGAGGCGCTTGGCCGGATGATCGTCGGGCAACTGCGCGGCGACGAGCACCGGGCTCGCGGGCAGGAACGTGCCGTTGCAGTCCGCGCCGCACACGCGCAGGAAGTCGCGATTGCCCACGCCGTGATTGTGATAGACCTTGCCTTTGTAGCCGCGCTGCGCGAGGGTCTTCGGCGGCAACGCGGCGGGCGTGCCGGCCGCGCCGACGACAACCGCATCCGGCTTCGCCGCGAGAATCTTGAGGATTTGCCCGGTCACGCTCGGATCGGTGCGGTTGAAGCGCTCGTTCGCGACCACTTCGATCTTGTGCAATTGCGCGAACTTCGCGACTTCGGCGTAGAAGGTCTCGCCGAGCGCGTCCGCCTGTCCGATGTACGCGAGCGTCTTCACGCCGTGATTGCTCGCGTGTTCGGCGATCGCGGAGGCCATCATCGCGTCGGTTTGCGGTGTCTTGAACACCCAGCGGCGCTTGTCGTCGACAGGCTCGATGATCTTCGACGACGACGCGAGCGAGATCATCGGCGTCTGCCCTTGCGCGACGACATCGATCATCGCGAGCGAGTTCGGCGTGATCGACGAGCCGATGATCGCATCGACCTGATCCTCGCTCATGAGCTTCTTGGTCGACTGAACGGCTTGCGTGGTGTCGGAAGCATCGTCGAGCACGATGTAATCGACCGGCTTGCCGCCCATCTCTTTCGGCAGCAGCGCGACGGTGTCACGCGCGGGAATGCCGAGCGACGCGGCCGGCCCCGTGAGCGACAACACGAGGCCGATCTTCACGTGCTGCGCCGTTTGCGCGAATGCCGCTGTCGTTGCGGCGACCGTGAGCGCCGCGCCCGCCAGAAATTTCCACTTGCCTGCCGCCATCCGAGTCTCCTTTTTTTGATAGTTCTTCTGCCGCGCACATGCAGCCGGCAAAGTGTAAGGCGAGGCTTGCGCGCATCGCATCGGGCGAAACCCGTTGCGATGCGTGGATTCAGTGCCCGGGCGGGACGATCGCCTGATCGATCGCGCCGAAGATCGACTTGCCGCTTTCGTCGAACATCTCGATCTTCACGCTGTCGCCGAACTTCATAAAGTCCGTCTGCGGCGCGCCGTGCTCGATGGTTTCGAGACACCGCTTCTCGGCGATGCAGCAGTAGCCGCGCTTCGCGTCCTTGTTCGAGATCGTGCCCGAGCCGACGATCGAGCCCGCGCGCAGGTTGCGCGTCTTCGCCGCGTGCGCGATCAGTTGCCCGAAATGGAACACCATGTCCGTGCCGCAATCCGGCTGGCCGACCTTTTTGCCGTTCCAGTGCACGATCATCGGCCGATGCACCCGCCCATCGCGCCACGCGTCGCCGAGCTCGTCGGGCGTCACGGCGACGGGCGAGAACGCGGTCGCGGGCTTGCTCTGGAAGAAGCCGAAGCCCTTCGCGAGTTCCGCGGGAATGAGATTGCGCAGCGACACGTCGTTCACGAGCATCAGCAGACGCACGCTGCGGAGCGCTTCGTCGGGCATCGCGGCCATGTGGACATCGGACGTGATGACGGCGACTTCCGCCTCGAAGTCGATGCCATACGATTCGGTCGCGCACACGATGTCGTCCGTCGGGCCGATGAAATCATCGCTGCCGCCCTGGTACATGAGCGGATCGGTCCAGAATTCGGGCGGCATTTCCGCGTTGCGCGCGCGGCGCACGAGCTCCACGTGATTCACGTACGCCGAGCCGTCCGCCCACTGGAACGCACGCGGCAGCGGCGCCATGCAGGCTTTCGGATCGAACTGAAACGTGTTGCGCGCGCGGCCGGCGTTCAGCGCCTCGTAGACGTCCATGAGTTGCGGCGCGTAGAAGGTCCAGTCGTCGAGCGCGCGTTGCAGCGTCGAAACGATTTCATCGGCGATGGCCGCCGTGCGCAGATCGCGCGAGACGACGATCAGTTGGCCGTCGCGCGTGCCGTCCTTCAGCGTGGCAAGTTTCATAGAGCGGGAGTCGTTGGCTTGAGATGACGTTAAGGGAAATCTATTTTACGATGGTGAATCCCCTGGCTGTGATTTCGCGCTTCATGCAATCGACCCAATCCGCTCTTCCCGACGACGAAGACCACCTCGACGCCACCGACTCCACCGAGGAGAAAACGCGCTCCGGCATTCAATCGATCGAAGTCGGCTTCCGGCTGCTCGACGTGCTCACCAACGAGCCGCGCGCGATGATGCTGCGCGATCTCGCGCAGCGCGCGGGCATGAGCCCGGCGAAGGCGCATCGCTATCTCGTGAGTTTCCTGCGGCTTGGCGTGGCGTCGCAGGATCCGGTGTCGGGGCGCTACGAACTCGGCGGATTCGCGTTGCAGATGGGACTGGCGCGGCTCGCGCGCGTCGACGGCGTGAGGCTCGCGCGCATCGCGCTCGCGCAGATGCGCGACCGGCTCGATCAGACGGTCGGCATTGCGGTGTGGGGCAATCAGGGACCGACGGTCGTGCACTGGATGGAATCGAGTCATCCGGCGAAGGCGTCGCTCAAGCTCGGCGACGTGATGCCGCTGCTCTCGTCCGCGACCGGCCTGCTTTTCGCCGCCTATCTGCCGCGCAGCAAGACGCAACCGATGCTCGACCGCGAACTCGCCGCCATGAAGCAGACGATGGCCGACGTCGAGCCGCTTCTCGCCGAGGTGCGCGAGCACGGCGCGGCGCGCGTCGAAGGCATGCTGCTGCCGACGATCCACGCGTTCTGCACGCCGGTCTTCGACTCGACCGGCGAGCTCGCGCTCGGGCTTATCGCGCTCGGTCACGAAGGCACCTTCGATACGCGTTGGGGCGGCGAAATCGATTCCGCCCTGCGAGAATGCGCGCGCGGCCTGTCGTACGAATTGGGATATAAAGCGGGCGAGCGCTGACCGCGCCCGTCGATGCGGTAAGGAACATCGCTTTCATTGCGCGTGTCTTACGCGTTTCGCCTGGCCCGCACTGCTCCCTTTCACGCCTCCACGATGTCACTGTTTCAATTCCGCCGTCCTCGCCCCGCGTCGGGCGAGCCGCCCCACGCTGTTTTCGATTCCGCCATTCCGCGCCGCTGTGGGCGCTGGGTGCTGGTCGTGCTGATCGTCGCGGGCCTGCACTGGAGCGCGATGCGGTGGATCGAGCACAATCGGCAGCCGACGAATGTGCCGCCGGAGGCGCCGCCCGTACAGGTCGAATTGCTGACGCCCAAGCCGATTGCGCCGCCCGCGCCGCAGCCGCAGCCGCCCAAACCGGCCGATCGCGTGCCCACTCCGACGCCGCGCAAGCCTGCCGCCCCCGCGCCCACAGCGGCGCCCGCTCCCGCTCCGGTGTTGACCGCGGCGACGCCTCAGCCGGACGCGCCGGCGGCGGACGCAGGCGTGGCGGCGTCGGCGCCCGCGCAAGCACAGGCGCAAGCGCCATCGCCATTGCCCGCGGCGCAACCCGCCGCCGTCTCCGGCGACAAGCTCAGCGTTCCGCCCTCGGGCGAGTTGCGTTACGACACGCTCGTGAACGGCATGATGAACCAGACCGGCACGATCCACTGGATCAACGACGGCCAGCATTACGAAATGGTCGTGTCGATCCCGTTGCCTTTCGTCGGTCCATATGTGTATTCGAGCAAGGGTCATATCGACGGCTTCGGCATTGCGCCGGAACAGTATTCGGAACAGCGCGGCCGCCGCGCCGCCGACGTCGCCATCTTCAATCGCGAGGCGAAGCAGATCGTCTATACGAAGACGCCGCAGAGTCAGCCGCTCGCGGATGGCGCCCAGGACCGCTTCAGCGTCGTCATGCAGCTGGCGAGTCTCGTGCGCGGCGCGCCGGACAAATACAAGCCGGGCGTCACGCGGCAATTCAGCGTCGCGGACAACGACAGCAACGAGATCTGGCCGATAGAAACCGTCGGCGATGAAACCGTGCAGGCGCGCGGCGGCTTTACGACCGCCCGCCATTTCACGCGTCTGCCCCGCAAGGAAGGCGACCGCCGCAAGCTCGACATCTGGCTCGCGCCGTCGATCGGCTGGCTGCCCGTGCGGATTCTGCAAACCGAACCGAACGGAATGCAGATCGAGCTGCTCTGGGCCGGCAGCCTCAGCATGCCTTCGTCGGCAGGACAAGGTGTCACCTCGGGCACGCAAGATGCGTCTGAGGAAACCGCGCCCGCCCCGCCTGCGACGTCCCAGCCGGACAAACCGTAACGCGGCCGTCACACTGCGTGACACGGGTTCACGGCCGAAGCGCAGCGCTTTGCTTCGGTAACAGCATCGCAAACCGCACTCTTTACGGAACCGATATGCAGCTGACGATCAATGGCATCGACACACGCTATGTTCTCGACAACGAAGGCGGCGGTCCCTGGCTCGTCTTCATCCATCAGCTTGCCGGCGACCTCTCCGTCTGGGATCAGATGGCCGGCTACTTCCGCAACGACTTTACTGTCCTGCGCTATGACTTGCGCGGCCACGGCGAAACGGCGGTTTCGCCGGATCCGTTCACGATCGACGACCTCGCCGACGATCTCGCGGTTCTGCTCGACAGGTTAGGCGCGCCGTCGGCGCATGTCGTCGGGCTGTCGATCGGCGCAATGGTGGCGCAGAAGTTCGCGATCAACCATGCGGACAAAGTGGAATCGCTGACGGTCGTGGGCGCGCCGGCCTTTATTTCCGAGGATGCGCGTCCGACATTCGCGCAACGGGCAGCCTCCGTGCGCGAAAGCGGCACAGCGAGTATCGTGGAAGCGACGCTCGACCGCTGGTTCACGCCTGAATTCCGCAAGGCGCACCCCGAAGTGATCGAACAAATCGCGGATACGATCGCCGGCACGCCCGCCGAAGGATTCGCACGCGCCGCGGAAGCGGTCGGCCGTTTCGATGCGCGAGACAAACTCGCGTCCGTGAGGAAGCGCACGCTCGTCGTTGCAGGTGAGCATGACGTTGGCACGCCGCATGCTGCTTCAAAAGTTGTCGCAGACATGGTGCCCGGCGCGCGATTCGAACTTCTCAATGCGGCGCACCTTTCACCCGTGGAGGAATCGCAACGCTTTTCCGCAATACTGGCGGGTTTTATGCGCGATTCCACGTAGTTCTTCTGTTTTTTGCTGCAAAAGAAAGCCTCGATACAGCGGGCATCACATCGAGGCCACCCCTTGAATTCCAACCCAGTCGCTCCACTTAAGCGTCAGGATTGCCACGGAGCAAACAAGGAATAAGGAGTGTCGCCATGCAAATGATCTACAACAGCCCTAACTATTGCGTAGTCGAGTTTCCACCGCAGGACAACCATCTCGCCATGAAGGCGGGCGGCTATGAGATCGTGGACAAGAACACGCAGCGGGAAATTTTCATCGACGGCGAGCTCGCCGCGAAGTTTCGCGAGCACGTCCAGCAACTGATCGCGGAAGAGCCTTCGCTCGAAGATGTCGACGAATTCCTCGGCCAGTTCGACATCTTGATGAACCAGCCCGTCGTGCTTCACTGATGCATGCACGCGCGGGCGGCTCGCTACTGTCCGCGCCCGCCGCCGCACGGCCCTGCGGTTAAGGCGACACTCGCCATCCCCCGAAGACCCCGCCCTGCAAACGGCGGGTTTTTTTTCGGCGGCTTCACGCCGATGCGCGCCCGCCGCCCGGAGGCGAGCGCTCCGCGCTGCGGCTACAATGTCAGGCTATTTCACACTTGGTGCAGGCCTCGTCCGTCATGACCCAGAACGCCCTTCCGAAAGCCCCTGCGCGCGCCTATACGCGCGGCGCCGCGCTGCCCGCGCTGCTGCAGAAACGCATCCTGATCCTCGACGGCGCGATGGGCACGATGATCCAACGCTACAAGCTCGACGAAGCCGCGTATCGCGGCGAGCGCTTCAAGGACTACGGCCGCGACATCAAGGGCAACAACGAGTTGCTGTCGATCACGCAGCCGCAGGTCATCCGCGAGATTCACGAGCAGTATCTGGCGGCGGGCGCCGACATCGTCGAGACGAACACCTTCGGCGCCACGCGCGTCGCGCAGGCCGATTACGGCATGGAAGACCTTGCCGCGGAGATGAACATCGAGTCGGCGAAGCTCGCGCGCGAAGCCTGCAACAAGTATTCGACGCCGGCCAAGCCGCGCTTCGTCGCGGGCGCGATCGGACCGACGCCCAAGACCGCGAGCATCTCACCCGACGTGAACGACCCGGGCGCGCGCAACGTCACGTTCGACGAGCTGCGCGACGCGTACTACGAACAGGCCAAGGCGCTGCTCGATGCGGGCGTCGATCTGTTTCTCGTCGAAACGATCTTCGACACGTTGAACGCGAAAGCGGCCTTGTTCGCGCTAGATCAACTCTTCGACGATACCGGCGAGCTGGTGCCGATCATGATCTCGGGCACGGTCACCGATGCATCGGGCCGCATTCTGTCCGGGCAGACGGTGGAAGCGTTCTGGAACTCGCTGCGTCACGCGAAGCCGCTCACGTTCGGCCTGAACTGCGCGCTCGGCGCGGCGCTGATGCGCCCGTACATCGCCGAACTGGCGAAGCTGTGCGACACCTACGTGTCCTGCTATCCGAACGCGGGCCTGCCGAATCCGATGAGCGACACCGGATTCGATGAAACACCGGACGTGACATCGGGATTGCTGAAGGAATTCGCAACGGCGGGCCTCGTGAATGTCGCGGGCGGGTGCTGCGGCACGACGCCGGAGCACATCGCGGAGATCGCGAAAGCGCTCGCTGAAGTGAAGCCGCGCGCCTTCCCCTCGCAATATCGCGATGCAGCCTGACATCGAACAAGAGATAACAGACATGACCGATCACACGATGCGTCTCTCCGGCCTCGAACCGTTCAACGTCACCGACAACTCACTCTTCATCAACGTCGGCGAGCGCACGAACGTGACCGGATCGAAGGCGTTCGCGCGCATGGTCCTGAACGGCCAGTTCGACGAAGCGCTCGCCGTCGCGCGGCAGCAGGTCGAAAACGGCGCGCAGGTCATCGACATCAACATGGACGAAGCCATGCTCGATTCGAAAGCCGCGATGGTGCGCTTTCTGAATCTGATCGCATCGGAGCCCGACATCGCGCGCGTGCCGATCATGATCGACTCGTCGAAATGGGAAGTGATCGAAGCGGGCCTGAAGTGCGTGCAGGGCAAGGCGATCGTCAACTCGATCTCGCTGAAGGAAGGCGAAGATGCGTTCCGGCATCACGCGAAACTGATCCGCCGATACGGCGCGGCATCGGTCGTGATGGCATTCGATGAGAAAGGCCAGGCGGACACGTTCCAGCGCAAGACGGAAATCTGCAAGCGCTCCTACGACATCCTCGTCAACGAGGTCGGCTTCGAGCCCGAGGACATCATCTTCGATCCGAACATCTTCGCGATCGCGACGGGCATCGAGGAGCACAACAACTACGCGGTCGATTTCATCAATGCGACGCGCTGGATCAAGCAGAACCTGCCGCATGCGAAGGTGAGCGGCGGCGTGTCGAACGTGTCGTTCTCGTTCCGCGGCAATGATCCCGTGCGCGAGGCGATTCACACCGTGTTCCTGTATCACGCGATTCAGGCGGGCATGGACATGGGCATCGTGAACGCGGGCCAGCTCGGCGTGTATGCCGACCTCGACGCCGAACTGCGCGAGAGAGTCGAAGACGTCGTGCTGAATCGCCGCGAGGACGGCACGGACCGTCTGCTCGAAGTCGCCGACAAGTTCAAGACCGGCGCCGCGAAGAAGGAAGAGAACCTCGAATGGCGCAATCAGCCGGTCGAGGCGCGTCTGTCGCACGCGCTCGTGCACGGCATCACGAACTTCATCGTCGAAGATACCGAAGAAGTGCGCGCGAAGATCGAGAAGGCCGGCGGGCGTCCGATCAACGTCATCGAAGGGCCGCTGATGGACGGCATGAACATCGTCGGCGACCTGTTCGGCGCGGGCAAGATGTTCCTGCCGCAAGTCGTGAAATCGGCGCGCGTGATGAAGCAGGCGGTCGCGCATCTGATTCCGTTCATCGAAGAAGAGAAGAAGCGTCTCGCCGATGCCGGCGCGGACGTGCGGCCGAAGGGCAAGATCGTCATCGCGACCGTGAAGGGCGATGTGCACGACATCGGCAAGAACATCGTGTCGGTCGTGCTCCAGTGCAACAACTTCGAAGTGGTCAACATGGGCGTGATGGTGCCGTGCGCGACCATCCTTCAGAAGGCGAAGGAAGAAGGCGCGGACATCATCGGGCTTTCCGGCCTCATCACGCCGAGTCTCGAAGAAATGGCTTACGTCGCCTCGGAAATGCAGCGCGACGATTATTTCCGCGGCAAGCAGACGCCTTTGCTCATCGGCGGCGCGACGACTTCGCGCGTGCATACCGCCGTGAAGATCGCGCCGCATTACGAGGGGCCGGTCGTGTACGTGCCGGATGCGTCGCGTTCGGTGTCGGTGGCGTCGAGCCTCCTGTCGGACGAAGGCGCGGCGAAGTATCTCGATGAACTGAAGAGCGACTACGACCGCATCCGCACGCAGCACGCCAACAGAAAAGCGCAGCCGATGGTCACGTACGACGAGGCGCGCGCCAACAAGACGAAGATCGACTGGAGCGCGTACACGCCGAAGAAGCCGACCTTCATCGGGCGGCGCGTGTTCAGGAACTATGACCTCGCGGAACTGGCGAACTACATCGACTGGGGTCCGTTCTTCCAGACGTGGGATCTCGCGGGTCCCTATCCGGCGATTCTCAACGACGAGATCGTCGGCGAGTCGGCGCGGCGCGTGTTCTCCGACGGCAAGTCGATGCTCTCGCGCCTGATTCAGGGCCGCTGGCTCACGGCGAACGGCGTCGTCATGCTGCTGCCCGCGAACACCGTAAACGACGACGACATCGAGATCTACACGGACGAATCACGCTCGAAAGTCGCGTTGACGTGGCGCAATCTGCGTCAGCAGAGCGTGCGTCCGGTCGTCGATGGCGTGATGCGCCCGAACCGCTCGCTCGCCGATTTCATCGCGCCGAAGGAGTCGGGCGTGAAGGATTACATCGGGCTCTTCGCGGTGACGGCGGGCCTCGGCGTCGACAAAAAGGAACAACAGTTCGAAGCCGATCACGACGACTACAGCGCGATCATGCTCAAGGCGCTGGCCGACCGTTTCGCGGAGGCTTTCGCCGAAGCGCTCCACGCGCGCGTGCGCCGGGAACTGTGGGGCTACGCGTCGAGCGAAACGCTCGACAACGATGCGCTGATCGCGGAGAAGTATGTCGGCATCCGCCCGGCGCCGGGTTATCCGGCGTGCCCGGATCACCTCGTGAAGCGCGACATGTTCGAAGTGCTTCAGGCGAACGAAATCGGCATGAGCGTGACCGAGTCGCTCGCGATGCTGCCGGCCGCGAGCGTGTCGGGCTTCTACATCGCGCATCCCGACAGCACGTACTTCTCGGTGGGCAAGATCGGCGACGATCAGCTCGCGAGCTACGCCGAACGCATGGCGCTGTCGACCGCGGATGCCGAACGCGCGCTTGCACCGCTGCGCTGAAGCCCAGCAATGACAAACGACATATCCCTCGCCTGATGGCGGAAATATGCACGAAACAGGCGGGAAATTTTTGGTTTCCGTAGACTTGTCAGCGCGAAAGGCCGTCGCCATGACGGCACACGCACTCTTTTCGTCAACGGAGAAAGTC
The DNA here is from genome assembly GCF_023631305.1 of Caballeronia sp. INML3B. Lineage (NCBI taxonomy): Bacteria > Pseudomonadati > Pseudomonadota > Betaproteobacteria > Burkholderiales > Burkholderiaceae > Caballeronia > Caballeronia sp. INML3B. The sequence continues at coordinate 375,194 of NZ_JALQDI010000001.1, read as the reverse complement.
GCATGAAGAAGATGACGTCCGCCGTAACCGTAGCTTTCGCCGCGGCCTTGCTAGCAGCATCGAGTTCGGCTGCGTTCGCGCAGGCGAGCAGCACTCAGGCGTCTTCGTACTCGCCGCCGCAGTCGGAGCACAAGAAGAAGCCGAAGAAGCCGAAAAAGCCGCATACGCCTGCGAAGCCCGCCGGCGCGGAAAGCGGCCAGTCGCAATAATCCGCAGCACAGCGACTAGGCCGTCAGACGTTTCATCGGAAGAAAAAAACCCGCATCGGCAACGATGCGGGTTTTTGTTTGCCGGCGCGGCGGATCACGTGAAATCAGACGCCCCAGAGAATATCCGTGTTGTGCTTTTGCGCGAGGCGCAGCATGTCGAGGAACGGATAAGCGCGCTGCGCGAGCCCGATGGGAATCTCGTGCGGCTCGTGCCCTTCCTCGCCTTCGTGGAAATGGCCGTCGTGCTCGGCGCGCACTTTCTTGTCGGTGACGATAGCGGCTTCGAGTTTCTGAATGGCCGAAGGCAGTTCTTCGTGCGTGACGACGCCCCTCTCGGTGAGCTGTTTGCCGATGATGCCGAGCAAGTACTCCGCGAGGTCTTCGAGCATCATGACATCCGGTGCGGCAGGAGTTTTGAATGTGATGAGCATGGCATGGTCCTTTTGTTTATGTTGGGTCATGGGCGGTTTGCAAACCAAACGCGCAGACGAGCCGGTCTCCCTGACAACATGACGACACCCTGATTCGACATATTAGCACCTGCTAAAATCCCCACTTTGTAGGTATATAACCGGGCTTACTCCGTTATATGTCTGCGAGGCCTCGCAGACATGGCGAATGGCGTCCGCAACGAGCCGCAACCGGGCCGCAAGCGCGCGCCATCCTCAATCCAATCGCCATACCCATCCGGACTCGCTCCACTGGATCACATTCAGCATGCTGCCCGCACATAAACACACTCTCGAAACGCTCATCACCGACGCGGTCCAGCAGGTCGCGCAAGCCACTCAAGGCGCCAGCGAAGCGGCCTTCGTCACGCCTTCGATCGTCCTCGAACGACCGAAGGTCGCGGCGCACGGCGACGTGGCATCGAATGTCGCGATGCAGCTCGCCAAGCCGCTGCGCGCGAATCCGCGCCAGCTCGCGCAGCAAATCATCGATGCGCTGCTCGGTCTTCCGGCCGCGAAGGGTCTCGTCGAGAGCGCCGAAGTGGCGGGTCCCGGCTTCATCAATCTGCGTCTTGCCGCCACGGCGAAGCAAGCGGTGATCCCGGCCGTGCTGGGCGATGGCGCAACGTTCGGCCGCTCGACGCGCGACACGGGCAGGCACGTGCTCGTCGAGTTCGTGTCGGCGAATCCGACCGGCCCGCTGCACGTCGGCCACGGCCGTCAGGCCGCGCTCGGCGACGCGCTCTCGAACCTGCTCGAAACGCAGGGCTACGACGTGCACCGCGAGTTCTACTACAACGACGCGGGCGTGCAGATCAACAACCTCGCCGTCTCGACGCAACTGCGCGCGCGCGGCCTCAAGCCGGGCGACGCCGAGTGGCCCGAGGCCGCATACAACGGTGAGTACATCGCCGACATCGCGCGCGACTACATGGCGGGCGAAACCGTCGCGGCGAAAGATGGCGAGCCGGTCAAGGGCAAAGGTGACGTCGACGATCTCGAAGCCATCCGTCATTTCGCGGTCGCGTATCTGCGTCACGAACAGGACATGGATCTGACCGCGTTCGGCGTGAAGTTCGACCAGTTTTATCTGGAGTCGTCGCTGTACAAGGAAGGCCGCGTCGAGAAGACGGTCGCGGCGCTCGTCGATGCAGGCAAGACCTACGAGCAGGACGGCGCGCTGTGGCTGCGCACCACCGACGACGGCGACGACAAAGACCGCGTCATGAAGAAGTCCGACGGCACCTACACGTACTTCGTGCCGGACGTCGCGTATCACGTGACCAAATGGGAGCGCGGCTACACGAAGGTCATCAACATCCAGGGCTCGGACCATCACGGCACGATCGCGCGGGTGCGCGCCGGCCTGCAAGGACTCGGCGTCGGCATTCCCAAGGGCTATCCCGACTACGTGCTGCACAAGATGGTGACCGTCATGCGCGACGGCCAGGAAGTGAAGATCTCCAAGCGCGCGGGCAGCTACGTGACGGTGCGGGATCTGATCGAATGGTCGGGCGGCCTCACGCCGGGCCACGAAACCGCGCCTGACCAGATCGACGAAGACACCATCCGCCGCGGCCGCGACGCCGTGCGCTTCTTCCTCATTTCGCGCAAGGCGGATACCGAATTCGTGTTCGACATCGACCTCGCGCTCAAGCAGAACGACGAAAACCCGGTCTACTACGTGCAGTACGCGCACGCGCGCATCTGCACGATTCTCAGCGACTGGAAGGAACGCTACGCGGGCGACGTGTCGAAGGCGGCGCAGGCCGACCTTTCGCCGCTGTCGAGCGACCGTGCGATGGCGCTGCTCAACAAGCTCGCTGAATTTCCGGAGATGCTCGCCCACGCCGCCGACGAGCTCGCGCCGCACGCGGTCGCGTTCTATCTGCGCGACCTCGCTGGCGAATTTCACTCGTTCTACAATGCGGAGCGCGTGCTCGTGGACGAAGAGAAGGAACGCACCGCGCGCATCGCGCTGCTGGCCGCCACGCGCCAGGTCCTCGAAAACGGTCTCGCGACCATCGGCGTTTCCGCTCCTCGAAAGATGTAATCGTCCGCTGCCCCGCTACGCGCACCGAAATTCGGAATTTTCGGCGTGCGCGGACGGGAGCCTGGCGCAGGCGTGTCTTGACCCACGGCTATAATCGTCGCCCAACCAGAAGACTTTCACGCAGGTGATTCATACGATGGCACAACCACGCCGTACATCGAAGCAGTCGAAACAAACCGGGGGGACGTTTATCGGCATCGTGCTGGGCCTGATCGTCGGCCTCGCGATCGCCGTGATCGTCGCGCTCTACATCACGCGCGCGCCCACGCCCTTCGTGGCGAAGGTCGCGCCGCCTGCGGACGCCAACTCCGCACCCGCCGCCGCGCAGCCGTACGACCCGAACCGTCCGCTGCAAGGCAAGTCGCCGGGCCAGGCCGTGCCGCAAGCCGCGCAGCCTGCGCCGCCGAACACCGCGCCGGGCCAGACCAACAACCAGACGCAGTCGTCGGGCGTGCTCGACGAGCCGCAAATCGTCGAGGTGCCGCCGTCGGGCGGTACTGCATCCGCGCCGAAGACCGCGAGCACGACGCCCGCGAAGAAGCCCGAAAGCGCGCCGAACGCAACGAGCAACGCCAACGCCACGCCGCCGAAGGGCGGCTCGGCGCCCGCTACGGCGAAAGCCACGCCGCCCGCGCCCGGCGAACCGAACACCGGATATTTCCTGCAAGTGGGCGCATACAAGACCCAGGCGGATGCCGAGCAGCAGCGCGCGCGTCTCGGCTTCCAGGGCTTCGAATCGAAGGTCACGCAGCGCGATGCGGGCGGTGTGACGTACTATCGCGTGCGCATCGGGCCGTTCGCGAAGTTCGAGGACATGAACACCGCGCGTCAGCGGCTGTCCGACGCGGGCGTCGATACGGCCGTGATCCGTTTCTCGAAGCAATAACGCAGCAAACGAAATCGCGTGTGTGCGCGGCCGCGAGACGGCCGCGCAGGCGCAAGCGCCCGGGCGTTTAAGTGTGGCTTAAGCGTCGTATGTCCCACTTATGCACCTGCTTTTTGTTCCGTCGCGTATCCATTGCGTACCCTCCTCAATCATGAAAAAAATCTTTAGCGCGTTGGCTCTCTCCCTTGGCATCGCAGCCGCATCGATGAGCGTCGCGAGTTCGGCGATGGCCGCGCCCACCGCAGGCAAGGACTACACCGTGCTGCAGGCGGCTCAGCCGATCGCGTCGCCCGCAGGCAAGGTCGAGGTCATCGAATTCTTCTGGTATGGCTGCCCGCACTGCAACGAATTCGAGCCGTACATCGAGGCATGGGCGAAGAAGCAAGGCCCGGACGTGGTGTTCAAGCGCGTGCCGGTGGCGTTCCGCGACGACTTCATCCCGCACTCGAAGATGTATCACGCGCTCGATGCGCTCGGCGTCGCCGAGAAGGTCACGCCGGCCGTGTTCAACGAGATCCACGTGAAGAAGAACTATCTGCTGACGCCGCAGGCGCAGGCGGACTTCCTCAAGACGCAGGGCGTCGATCCGAAGAAGTACATGGACGCGTATAACTCGTTCTCGACGCAAAGCGCGGTGCAACGCGACGCCAAGTTGCTGCAGGATTACAAGATCGACGGCGTGCCGACGATCGTCGTGCAGGGCAAGTACGAAACCGGTCCGGCGATGACCAACAGCCTGCCGGGCACGACGCAGGTGATGGACTTCCTCGTTCAGCAAGTCCGCGACAAGAAGCTGTAATCCCGTTCGCCGGCATGACTGCAGTTCGCCTGAAGGTCTTCATCACCGGCGCATCGAGCGGCATCGGCCTCGCACTGGCCGAGGAATATGTAAAGCGCGGGGCCGTGCTCGGCCTCGTTGCCCGCCGCGCCGATTCCCTCGCCGCCTTCGCGGCCCGCCATCCTCAAAGCACCATCTCGATTTACCCCGCCGACGTGCGGGACGCCGACGCACTCGCCGATGCCGCGCGCCGCTTCATCGCGGAGCACGGCGCGGCGGATATCGTCATTGCGAACGCCGGCATGAGCCGCGGCGCGCTGACAGGCCACGGCGATCTCGACACTTTCCGCGCCGTGATGGACGTGAACTACTTCGGCATGGTCGCAACATTCGAGCCCTTCGTCGAGTCGATGACAACCGCGCGGCACGGGACGCTCGTCGGCATTGCGAGCGTCGCGGGCGTGCGCGGATTGCCGGGCGGCGGTGCGTACAGCGCGTCGAAATCGGCGGTGGCGAAATATCTCGAAGCCTTGCGCGTCGAGATGCGACCGCTTGGCGTAGCCGTCGTCACGATCGCGCCGGGCTACGTGCGCTCGGAGATGACCGCGCACAATCCGTATCGGATGCCCTTTCTCATGGACGCCGACCGCTTCGCCGAGAAAACCGCCGACGCGATCGAACGCAAGGTGCGCTATGCGACCTTTCCCTGGCAGATGCGCATAGCAGGCGCGCTGATGCACGCGTTGCCGCGCTGGCTCTACGACGCGCTCGCCGAGCGCGCGCCGCGCAAGCCCCGCGCGGGCGAGTGAAAAAAAACCGGCTGCGCACAAAACGCAGCCGGTCTTTCATTTGGCGGAGCGCCTGACCGGAATCATCCCGGTCAGGTCATCGGCACATCAGAACGCGATATAAGCCCGGTTGTTCGGCAACTCGTATCCGACATACACATGCCTGCCGAAGAAGAACGGCAGGCCGAAGTCGAAGAAGTTGGACATGCCCAACTGGCCGCCGAGACTATTGAAGGCGAACTTGCTCCTGCCCTGTGTCAGCGTGCTCGCGTTGGCGAGCAGGAACGGCACGACCGCGCTGTTGCCTTCCGTGCCGGCGATCGTCGTCGACAGTGACTGCTGCGAGCTCGGGCAATAGAACGCACTCGAACTCGAGCACAGCGGGAAGCTGTCCTGGAAGAAGTTGCCGTTCGATCCCGTGTCGAAGAACGTCTTGTACGTCTTCCCCTTGTAGGTGCCGCTCAGGTCGCCGTAGGGGTCCGTGCCGTACTTCGTCACGTTGCTCACCGAATTGTTGCTCTGCGTGCCGATGCCGAATATCAGCACGCCGGTCGCACTGGCCGCGCCGTTATCGGGGACCGGCGGCAACTGCACGATCACGCCGTTGTTGTTGACCGCGAACTTCGTGACGGGATTCGTCACCTGCTGCGCGAGCGGCACGGCGACGGGCGAGCAATTCGCGCCGTTATTGCACGAGAAGTACATTGCGTTGAGCGACGTGCTTACGCATCCGTTGCCGCAGTCGTACGTTTGCGGGCCGATGCCGAGAATGCCGTTCGCGCCGATGTCGTCGATCGTATTTTCGTCGCTGCCGGACGGACAGCCGTTATCGCCGGTCGGCGCCGCCGACGCGTCGAGGTCGCCGATGATCTGGATCGGCACGTTCGACGCGACTTCCGTACCCATCTTCACGTCGGCGGTGCGCACGGTGCCCCACGTATAGCCGTCGGCGAAGCCCGCGCATTCGGCGAGTTGACCGCCGTTCGATGCGCGCGAACCGGGCAGGCTTCCGAGCACGGATTGCGCCGCCGATCCGAGAATGCGCAGGCCGAACGACGCTGTATCGAGCTGAATGTTGTTGATCTGCTGGCACACCGACGAGCCCGGCGCGCACACCGTCACCGACACGTTCGGAATGTTGACGAAGCCCGCGACGCCCGAGTTGACGTTGATCGGCACCGCGTTCGTGCCGTTGGGCGCGATGGGCTGCGCGTTCGCGCTGCTGGTGCTCGAGCTGCCGCCACCCGAGCCGCCGCCGGAGCCGCCGCCGGACGAGCCGCCGCTGCTGGAACTGGAGTCGTCGCCGCCGCCGCCGCCGCACGCCGCGAGCATGACGGAAAGACAGAGCACGCCGAGCCAGCGGGCGAAGCCGCCGCGTCGGGAGGAAGAGATGGCGGGATCACCGCTTGTCGTTCGATGCATACTGAGACTCCCGTCGCTTACTGGATATCGCTGGCGGACACGCCGGCGGGCAACGATTGCGGCAAATACGCGCTGCCCGCGAACGAGCCCATGTGACCGCCCGATTCCACGACGAGCCCGGAACCCTGCACGCTCACCGGCCCACGGCCGCCGCGTGCGGCGCGCTGCGCCTTCAGGCCCTGCTGATACTGCGGGAAATAGTTGCCGAGCAGGCTGGCGAGATCCGGCACGCGCGGCCCATGCCACGCGATGCCGAACACGACGCCCTGCGCGGACAGGTATTCATTGACGATCGTGCCGCTCGCGAGCGTGGTCGAGCGAACGGTGTAGTTCGACGCCGATGTCGCCGATGCGTTCGACGCACCGCTTGCGACCGCTGCGCGCGCGACCGCTTTCGTGGATTCGGCGGTGGCGCCCTGCGGCGCGTTCATCGGCTCGCCGCCGAGCACTGCATAGGCGGGTGCAGCCGCGCACACGCTCAACGCGCCGGCGACGAACGCGAGCGCGCTTACAAGATGCCCATGACGGGATTGCTTCGGTGCCTTCACTGGGCCTCCTCTGGGTTACTGATTGCCCGCGCGCCTCTGCTCGCGGCCGGCTCTTGACGATTAAGTGACAGATGCGCCACTGGAATTCGTCCCTGTTTTTTCGAGCACGGGATATCGCCAGTATGCCAGCCACGAGGAATAGACCAAACGTTCGCGAGCGCACACAATAAAAACGCGAAGCGCAATGGTATGCGCTTCGCGTGACTTTGCAACGCTGCGTACGTCGAATTGACGGCCACTTACGAAACGCCTCAGAAGCCGAGACTCGCGAGCAGATCGTCCACTTGCGATTGATCCTGCACGACGTCGCTGCGCCCTTCCGGATTGATCTGCGGTCCGTTGAGCAGGCCTTCCGGACTGCCGGTCGCCGACGACATCAACGCCGCCGCCGATGCCGCGAACTGCTCGCGCCGCTCTGGCGCGATATTTTCGAGCAACACACCCAGCAATTGTTGCTCGATCAGATACACGACGTCCGTGATCTTCTTGATCACCTGCCCGGTCAGATCCTGAAAGTCCTGCGCGAGCATGATTTCGAGCAGCTGCGCGTTGGTCGCCTGGGTCCGCTCGGGCACGCTTTGCAGGAACGTGCGCGTCTGCGCGAGAAGCTCGCCCGCTTCGCCCTGCGCGAGCGGCGCCTCGTACCATTTGGCCCAGCGCGCATCGAGCGACTGCGCCTCCGTCTGCATCGCTTCCTGCACGGGCTTCGCGAGCTCGATCGCGTTGAGCGCGCGCTCGGCGGCCTGCTCCGTCATCGTCGCGACGTATTTCAACCGGTCGCGCGCGTCGGGCACGGCTTGCGCGGCGGCTTCGACCTGCTTGTCGAGGCCGAGCTCGCGCATCGAGTCGCGCAAGGTGCGCGTCAGTTGCCCGATGCGCGCGAGGATGCGATCGCTCGACGGATCGCCTTCGCTTTCGGCAACCGCGGCTGCGAATTCAGTGGTCAGATCGTTCACGATCAGCTCCCGGCTTTGGCCATCTTCTCGAGAATCTTGGTGAGCTTCTCGTCGAGCGTGGCGGCCGTGAAGGGCTTCACCACATAACCGTTCGCGCCCGCTTGCGCCGCCGCGATGATGTTTTCCTTCTTCGACTCCGCCGTCACCATCAGCACCGGCAGATGCGCGAGCGCCGCGTCCGCGCGGATCTGCTGCAGCATCGAAAGGCCGTCGAGGTTCGGCATGTTCCAGTCGGTGATCACGAAGTCGAAGCCGCCGCCGCGCAGGCGTGCGAGACCCGCCGCGCCGTCTTCGGCTTCGTCGACGTTGCCGTAGCCCAGTTCCTTGAGCAGGTTACGCACGATACGGCGCATCGTCGGAAAATCGTCGACGACGAGGATCTTCATGTTCTTGTCCATCTTTACTCCCTTGAGTTCTCAACGCGGCCGCGCCGCTTAAATCCAAAAAGTTCAGACGCGCTGCACGCGTTCGCCCATCGAGGCAAGGCGCGCCATCACGCGCCGGCTCATTTCAGAGAGCGGCGCGACTTCGCTTGCGCCGCCCATTGCAATTGCTTCGCGCGGCATGCCGAACACCACGCAGCTCGCTTCGTCCTGCGCGAGCGTGTATGCGCCCGCCTGCTGCATGTCGAGCAGACCGGCGGCGCCGTCGCGGCCCATGCCGGTCAGGATCACGCCGATGGCGTTCTTGCCCGCGTGCTGCGCCGCCGAGCGGAACAGCACGTCGACCGACGGCCGATGCCGGTTTACCGGCGGTACATCCGACAGATGCGCGACATAGTTCGCCCCGCTTCGCGCGAGCACCAGATGCGCGTGGCCCGGCGCGATATAGGCGTGACCCGGCAGCACGCGCTCGCCGTGCTCCGCTTCCTTCACGGTGATACGGCACAGGCCGTTCAGGCGCTGCGCGAACGACTTCGTGAAGCCCGGCGGCATGTGTTGCGCGATCAGCACCGCGGGCGCATCGGGCGGCAGCGGCACGAGCACTTCGCGGATGGCTTCCGTGCCGCCCGTCGAAGCCCCGACGATCACGAGCTTTTCCGTCGACACGAGCGGATTGTTGAAATGCGGCGCGGGCTTGTGCGCAGCCGCGTTCGACGGCGCGCCCGCCGCGTGCGTGGTCTGCTTCACGCGGGCGCGCGACGCGGCGCGAATCTTGTCCGCGAGCTTTTCGGCGTAGTCGAGCATGCCGTCGCGAATGCCGACCTTCGGCTTCGTGACGAAATCGACCGCGCCGAGCTCCAGCGCGCGCAGCGTGATTTCGTTGCCGCGCTCGGTCAGCGACGACACCATCACGACCGGCATCGGCCGCAAGCGCATCAGCTTCTCGAGAAAATCGAGGCCGTCCATGCGCGGCATTTCGACATCGAGCGTGAGCACGTCCGGGTTGTGCAGCTTGATCAGCTCGCGCGCGACGAGCGGGTCCGGCGCGGTCGCGCACACGTGCATGTCGGGCTGCGAATTGATGATCTCGGTCATCAGGCTGCGCACGAGCGCCGAGTCGTCGACGCACAGCACCTTGATCGTCGGCACGGCCTGCGCCTTCGTATTCGTTGCGTGGGTGAGTGTCATGCTTCCTCCACGGTCTTCATGCGCGATGTGAACAGTTCCGCGCGCGGCTTGCCCTGCGCCGTGAACAACTCCGCGCGCGGCTTCGCGACCGTCGCGCTCGACTGAAACAATTCGACGCGCGCACGCGCCTTCGCAAGCCGCTCGGCGCGCTCTTCCGGCGTGCGCTGCACGAGCGCCTGCTCGCGTTCGACCACGATCGGATCGTGCGCAGTCTTCAGCTTCTTGACCATCACCTGGCCCGAGCGCGGCATGAACGCGACCTTGCGCGGATGCATGCCCTGCAAATCCTCGGCGACGATGCGAATCTTCTCCAGGGCGAGATAGCGCCGCACGAACTCCGAATTGCGATCGCCGATATTGATGGTCGTCATGCCCGCGAGCACCGCGCCGCCGCCGAACACCTTCGCTTCGAAGCGCTCGCGCCGGCCGCCGCGCTTGATGAGCTCGTTGATGAGCACTTCCATCGCGTAGGCGCCGTAGCGCATCGAATCGGACGATGCATGCGACGCGTCGGAACCGTCGTCGGGCAGCATGAAGTGATTCATTCCGCCGATGCCCGCCGTGCGGTCATTGATGCACGCCGCCACGCACGACCCGAGCACGGTGACGAGCACCATGTCCTCGCTCGTCATGTAGAACTCGTTCGGCAGGAGCTTTACGCCCGGCTTCTTGAAATGATTGTCGAAATAGAGATTCGACGCGATCGGCAGTCCGCTCATGCCGCCTCCCCAGCGAGCGCGCGCTGCGGCTTTGCCGTCGGCTTCAGGTCGCGCGACAGCTCGTACACGGTCTGCCCGCGCAGCCTGAACGCCTGCGATACATACGTGAAGTTCTCCGAATGCCCCGCGAACAACAGCGCGCCCGGCTTCATCAGCGGTTCGAAGCGCGAAAGCACTTGCCCTTGCGTCGGCTTGTCGAAGTAGATCATCACGTTGCGGCAGAAGATCGCGTCGAACGGGCCTTTCACGTCGTAGCGCGCATCCGTCAGATTGACGCGGCCGAAGTTCACCATCGCGCGCAGTTCCGGGCGCACTTTCACGAGCCCCGCGTGCGAACCCGTGCCCTTCAGGAAGAAACGCTTGAGCCGCTCGACGGACAACGCCTTCACCTGATCGAGCGAATACACGCCCGCTTCGGCCTTCGCGAGCACCTGGCTGTCGATGTCGCTCGCGAACACCGTGCACTGGCGCGCCGCGTGCTCGCCCAGCGCTTCGACGAGCGTCATCGCGATGGAATACGGCTCCTCGCCCGTCGATGCCGCCGAGCACCACACAGAGAACGGCTGCTGCCGACGTTTCACGAACTCCGCGAGAATCGGAAAGTGATGCGACTCGCGGAAGAACGCCGTGAGGTTCGTGGTGAGCGCATTGACGAACGCTTCCCACTCGACGTTGTCGTCGTTCGTTTCGAGGCGATCGAGATACTGCCTGAACGTGTCGATGCCGCAGGCGCGCAGTCGGCGCGCGAGGCGGCTGTACGCCATGTCGCGTTTGTGATCCGACAGCGAGATGCCCGCGCGCCGATGAATCAGCTCGCGGATGCGGGCAAAGTCCGCCGTCGTGAATTCGAAATCGCGCTCGACTTCCGGACCGCGCACACTGGCGGCCAGCTCGATGCGCGGGTTGCGCGTTGCCATCATGATGTTTCGTGCTTCCTTGACACCCTTAGCGGCGCCGGATGGGGCGCGTTCTTCGCGCGTGGCCATGCGGACTCGCGCGCGCCGTGCGTTTCGATGAAACGCCGGCTTTCGATCCTGATGCGCGATGCCTGCATGGCCGTGTTCGTTTCGGATTCGGTTAGAAGGTTTCCCAGTCGCCGTCGTCGGCGGTCGTCGCCTTGGCGCGCGGCGCGGGTGCGGACTTCACGACGCTGGCGGGCTTGACCGTCGGCTTGCTGGCGGGCTTGCCTGCTTCCTTGATAACGGCCGCTTCCGGCGCAACTTTCGCGTTTCCTGCGGGCGTCACGCGCTTTTCGACTGTCGGCGCGGGAACAGCCGAAGGCTCGATGCGCGCCGCCGGTGCCGACGCCTTGATGCGCGCCGCCGCCGTCGATGCGCTCGCGCGCACCGGTGCCGCGCTTTCGAGGCGCCATTGCGCGACCACGTCCTTCAACTGGCGCGTCTGCTCTTCGAGCGACGCCGCGGCCGCCGCCGCCTGCTCGACGAGCGCGGCGTTCTGCTGCGTCACGCTGTCCATCTGCGTGACGGCGCGGTTGACCTGCTCGATGCCGTCGGACTGCTCTTCGGACGCCGCGCTGATTTCGCCCATGATGTCGGTCACGCGGCGCACCGCCTGCACGATCTCGCCCATGGTCTGGCCGGCGCGCGCGACGAGTTCCGTGCCGCTGTCGACCTTCGCGGCCGAATCGCCGATCAGTGCCTTGATCTCCTTTGCCGCCGCCGCGCTGCGTTGCGCGAGCGAGCGCACTTCACCTGCGACCACCGCGAAGCCGCGGCCTTCCTCGCCCGCACGCGCCGCTTCGACGGCCGCGTTCAACGCGAGAATGTTGGTCTGGAACGCGATGCCTTCGATCACGCCGATGATGTCGACGACCTTGCTCGAGCTCGACGCGATCGCGTGCATCGTCTCGACGACCTGCTCCACGACCGCGCCGCCCCGCGACGCGATATCCGATGCGCTCACCGCGAGCTGGCTTGCCTGGCGTGCGTTGTCGGCGTTCTGCTTCACGGTGCTCGTCAGCTCTTCCATGCTCGACGCCGTTTCCTGCAGTGACGCCGCCTGCTCCTCCGTGCGCTGCGACAGATCCGTGTTGCCGCTCGCGATTTCATGCGCGCCGACATCGATCGATTCCGCGCCGCGATGCACCGAGCCGACCATCGCGGTCAGGTTGCCGCGCATGCGTTCGATGCCCGCGAACAGGCGGCCGATTTCGTTGGTCCGGTCGGTGTGCGCGGACTGCGTGAGATCGCCGCGCGAGATGCGGTCGAAGTGATCGACGGCATCGTTGATCGGCTTGACGATGAGGCTCGAGAGCGCCATGCGGGTGCCGATCAGCATCAGCACCGCGAGCACGAGCACCGCGCCGATCGCCATGTTGAGCGCCGCGATATGCGAAGCCGTGCTCGTGCGCGAACGCTCCGCGTGCTCCTGATGCGACGCCACCGCGGCCGTCACCGCCTGATCGAACGAGACGAACATCGGGCTGATCTTCGTGTCGGCGATCGCGTGATACGCGGCCATGTCGTTCGCACGGATTGCGGCGAATTCCGGCTCCACGCCGGTCTTCACGAGCGCGTCGCGTTGAGCCACGAGCGCGTCGAGCGTTTCCTTCGGCAGCATCGGCTTCGGCGTGTCGAGGTAGAGCTTCCAGTTTTCGTTGCTCTTGTCGAGCAGATACTGGCCGCGATCGATCGCCTTCTTCGCTTCTTCCGTGCTGCCCGCTTCGGTGAGCGAGCGCACGCGGTCGAGCGTGATGCGCGAGCGCAACAAATACGACGACGTTTCCGACAGCGCGCGCATCGCGACCAGGTCTTCCTGCGCGAGCGACGCAAGCGATGCGCCGGCGGAGTTGAGCCCGGTGAGCGCGAGCGCGCCGATCAGCGCCGCGCATCCGGTGAACAGCAAGGCAACGAGCGTGAGCGTCGTGCGGATCGACAACTTCTTCAGCATGGCTTCTTTCTCGCTTCGCTCGTTATGCGGCGACGGAGTCGATCAACTCCATCTCGCGGCTCGTCATGAGCTTTTCGATGTCCATCAGGATCAGCATGCGGCCGTCGACCGTGCCGAGACCGGTCAGATATTCCGTCGCCAGCGTGCCGCCGAATTCGGGCGCGGGCATGACCTGCTCCTGCGTGAGCGTGAGCACGTCCGACACGCCGTCGACCACCATGCCGACCACGCGATGCGCGACGTTCAGGATGATCACGACCGTCTGGTTGTCGTACTCGACGCGGCCCAGATTGAACTTGATGCGCATGTCGACGATCGGCACGATGATGCCGCGCAGGTTGATCACACCCTTGATGAACGCGGGCGCATTCGCGATGCGTGTAACGTTGTCGTAGCCGCGAATTTCCTGCACCTTCAGGATGTCGATGCCGTATTCCTCGGCGCCGAGCGTGAACACGAGGAATTCCTGTCCGGCGGCTTCGGCGTGCTGGGCGTCGCGACGCATGGTGCCGGTCTGCGATGCGTTTTGAATCGATTGAATGTCTGCCACGAGAGCTCCCTTTTGGCCTGTCGTTGGTCTGATGGTGTTAGTGAGAGTGCGCGCCGTGCTGTGCGCGCGATTCGCGGTTGAGCGCGGCCACGTCGACGATCAGCGCGACACTGCCGTCGCCCAGGATGGTCGCGGCGGAAATGCCGTGCACCTTGCGGTAATTCGTTTCGAGGTTCTTGACGACGACCTGCTGCTGGCCGACGAGCTCGTCGATCAGCATCGCAAAGCGGCGTCCTTCCGTCTGCATGATGGTGACGATGCCCTGCGTGGGCTCGGTGCGCGCGCCTTCGACGTCGAACACGCGATGCAGCGCGACGAGCGGCAGATATTCGCCGCGTACACGCACGACGCGCTCGCCGTTCGCGACCGTGTAGATGTCTTCGGCGACCGGCTGCAGCGACTCCATCACGAAGTTCAGCGGCAGAATGAAGATCTCGTTGCCGACCTTCACCGACATGCCGTCGAGAATCGCGAGCGTGAGCGGCAGCACGATCTTCGTCGTCGTGCCCGCGCCCTGGCGCGACATGATTTCGACATGGCCGCCCATCGACTGGATGTTGCGCTTCACCACGTCCATGCCGACGCCGCGGCCGGAAATATCGGTCACCTGTTCGGCGGTCGAGAAGCCCGGCATGAAGATGAGTTGCCAGACTTCTTCGTCGCTCATGGACTCGGAAACCTGCATGCCCTGCTTCTGCGCCTTCGCGAGAATCTTGTCGCGGCGCAGGCCGGCGCCGTCGTCGCTCACTTCGATGACGATGTTGCCGCCGTGATGCGCCGCCGACAGCACGAGCTGGCCGGTGGTGGACTTGCCCGCCGCGCGGCGCGCTTCCACGGTCTCGATGCCGTGATCGAGCGAGTTGCGCACGAGGTGCGTGAGCGGATCGATGATGCGCTCGATCAGGCTCTTGTCGAGCTCGGTCGCCTGACCGAACGTGACGAGTTCCACTTCCTTGCCGAGCTTGCCGGCGATGTCGCGCACGAGGCGCGGGAAGCGGCTGAATACGTAATCCATCGGCATCATGCGGATGGACATGACGGCCTCTTGCAGGTCGCGCGCGTTGCGCTCGAGCTGCGCCATGCCGTTGAAAAGACGGTCGTGCAAGGCGGGATCGAACGTGCTCGTGGTTTCCGCGAGCATCGCCTGCGTGATGACGAGCTCGCCCACCAGATTGATGAGCTGATCGACCTTCTCCACGCCGACGCGAATCGAGCTGCCTTCCGCCGATGCGGCGGCCTGCGGGCGCCCTTTCTTCTCGGCGTCGCTCGCCGCGGATTTCGTCGGTTGGGCAGCGGACGGGACCTGCAAGCCCGCCGCCGCCGCCGATTCTTCTTTCACTGCTTCCTTGCCAGCCGCGGATGCGGGCGCTGCGTGCGCCCGCGATTGCTTCGGCTCCTCGTGTAGCGTGGGTTGCACTGCCGGTACTGCTGGCGCTGCTTCGGCGGATTGCGCCGCCGCGTCGCCACGGCCGATCGTGATCTGCGTTTCGTCGATCACGAAGCAGCACACGGCGACGATATCGTCGGCCGGGACGTCCGAGTCGAGCCAAACCACGTACTCGGCGTCCGTCTTCTTGTCTCCGACGATGCTTCCCAGATTCCCCAGCTCCTCGATCAGAGTCGCCAGGTCCTTCTCGCCCACCCCCCGTAGCGTAATTTTCAGGTGGGGTCCTGCTTCCGCCGCCGGCGTGCCGGCAGCGGCTCCTGCATTCGTGTTCCCATCGGTCAGCTCGAACGCGCCGTCCCAGTTGCCGTCGTCCTCGATCGCGTCCGTCGCCTGCGCGATCACATGCACGGGCGGCGCGTTCGGGCCTTCGTAGGCGGGCGCGGCGTTCATGGTCGCCGCTTTGCTTGCCGCTTCGTTCTCCCTGCCCGGCAGCGCGGGCGGCTCGATCTGGCTCGCCTGGCCGCCTTCGGCGTGCTCGTTCTTCAGGCGTTCCAGCTTTGCGCAGATCGCCGCGGCCGCGGCCGCATCCGGCTCCGCGCTCGCGCGATAAGCGGCAAGCTGATCCGAGAGCACGTCCTTCGTCGCGAGGAACGTGTCGATCATGTCGCGGCGCAGGACGAGCTCGTTGTTACGCGCCCGGTCCAGCAGCGATTCGAGGATGTGCGTCGTTTCGGTGAGCGCGGTGAAGCCGAATGTCGCCGCGCCGCCCTTGATCGAATGCGCCGCGCGAAAGATCGCCGCGAGGTCTTCCGGGTCCGGATTCGCGATGTCCAGAACGAGCAGCAGTTGCTCCATCTGCGCGAGCAGTTCATCCGCTTCGTCGAAGAAGGTTTGATAGAACTGGGTAATGTCGAGTGTCATGCTTGAGTCACCATCGGCGCGTTCGTGCGCGGGTTGTCTTTGGCTTTCGCTTCAGTTCAGTTCAGTGCTGCGTGTCTTCAGAGAGCGCGGCAACCAGTTCGGTCAGCAGGTCCGGATCGAGCGGTTTCTCGATCCAGCCCGTCGCGCCCGCCGAGCGCGCCGCGTCCTTGAACGGCTCACCGCCTTCGGTCGTGAGGACCAGAATCGGCGTCGCCCGGTAGGCGCGGTTCGCGCGCAGCGCCACGATCAGATCGAGCCCGCTTCTGCCCGGCATGTGCTGGTCGGTCAGGACGAGATCGAAGTGCTCCGCGAGCGCCCACTCCAGCCCTTCGTCGCCGTCCGACGCGACGGTCACTTCGTAACCCGCCGTCGCCAGCGTCGCCGAGAGGATTTGCCGCATCGCGGCTGAATCGTCGATTGCCAGAATGTTTTTGATCATGTTTGTCTCTTGCCGTGATGACGGTCGAAACGTGCCGAGTCTTGAGCCTGTTTTTCGGGGAATTTGCTCACCGCGCCGCAGGCCTGGCCGCGCTACCGCCGATGAAGCCGAACGAGGCCGATGGCTTGCCTTGCGCATCCGTGCCGTTGTCGAGCGTGGCGCCCGGGGAGCCGTCGTCGCGCAGCATCGACATTTCAGTCTTGCGATTGAGCACGATGACGCTGATGCGCCGGTTCTCCGGGTCGAGCGGATCTTTCTTGTTCAGGTTCTGCGTGGAGGCGAGTCCGAGCACGCGCATGACTTTCGCTTCGTCCATGCCGCCCGCGACCAGCTCTCGCCGCGACGCGTTCGCGCGGTCCGCCGACAGTTCCCAGTTGCTGTAGCCCTTTTCGCCGCCCGCGTACTTCACGGCGTCGGTGTGTCCCTGCACGACGATGTGGTTCGGCACGTCGTTCAGCGTTCTGCCGATCTCGCGCAGGATGTCGCGCATATAGGGCTGCACGGCGTCGCTGGAGAGCGCGAACATCGGGCGTTTCTGGGTATCGACGATTTCGATGCGCAAGCCCTGTTGCGTCGACTCGATGCGGATTTGCTGCTTGAACTGGTGCAGCGTCGGATTGGCCTCGATCGCCGCCATCAGCTTCACCTGAAGATCGTGCAGGCGCACCTGCTCGCGTCGCTCCAGTTCGCCTTGCGCGGCCTTGAGCAGTTGCTCGTCGGTGTCGGACGAGGCGCGCTGCGCGAGTTGCGTGCTGCCATCGGACCTGCGCGCCGAACCCGCTTCGTTGCTGGAGATGTCGCGCCCGCCGCCGGTGATGATGCTGTTGTCCATGCCGACGCTCTTGCCGCCGACCATCGCGGCCTTGAGCGGCATGTTGAAGTACTCGGCGATGCCGCGCCGCTGCACCGGCGATGTCGACGAAAGCAGCCACATCAGCAGGAAGAACGCCATCATCGCGGTCATGAAGTCCGCGTACGCGAGCTTCCACGCGCCGCCGTGATGACCCTTCTTGCCGGCGACCACGCGCTTGATGAAGATGGGGCGTTCGCTGTCGTTGCTCATCGCTGTGCTCCGGTCACTTCGACTTGACCCGGCGCACGTGTTCTTCCAGCTCGGAGAACGACGGACGTTCCGTCGAGAACAGCACCTTGCGGCCGAACTCCACCGCGATCGCGGGCGCGTAACCGTTCAGGCTCGCGAGGATCGTCACCTTGATGCACTGAAACATCTTGGTCTGCTCCGCGACGCGCTGCTCCGCGACGTTCGCGAGCGGTCCGATGAAACCGTAGGAAAGAAGAATGCCGAGAAAGGTGCCGACGAGCGCCTGCGCGATCATCTCGCCGAGAATCGCGGGCGGCTGGTCGGCGGAGGCCATCGTGTGCACGACGCCCATCACCGCCGCGACGATGCCGAACGCGGGCATCGCGTCGCCGACCTTCGTCAGCGCGTGCGCGGGCGCCTCGCCCTCGACGTGATGCGTCTCGATCTCCTCGTCCATCAGGCTTTCGATCTCGAACGCGTTCATGTTGCCGCTGACCATGAGGCGCAGATAATCCGTCAGAAATTCGACGATGTGGTGATCGTTGAGAATCCTGGGGTACTGGCTGAAGACCGGGCTCTTCGACGGATCTTCGATATCCGCCTCGAGCGCGAGCGTGCCTTCCTTGCGCGCCTTCGCCAGCAGCACGTAGAGCAGGCCCATCAGCTCCATGTACATGTTCTTGTCGTACTTCGCGCCCTTGAAGAGCGTCGGGAGGACCTGAATGGTCGCCTTGATGGTCTTGACGTTATTGCCGAGGATGAACGCGCCGACGCCCGCGCCCCCGATCATCAGAATCTCGACCGGCTGCATGAGCGCGCCAAGGTGCCCGCCTTCGAGCGCGTAACCGCCAAAGACGGACAGCAATGTCACGAGCGATCCAACGAAAATCAGCACAGTCGAGTCCTCACGTTTTGATGCGGTAAGACCGCCGTTAAGTGGTTTACGGCACTCGACTGAAAAACTTTGGGGGCAAATCGGCGGGGACGGCAAACGGTAAACCCCGCGTGGAAGCGGGGCTGCGCTGCAAGCGGCTTCAGGCCGCGATGCGCGGCGCAGACGCCTGAGCGCCGGAGGATGCAACCGCCTTGCGCGTCTTGCCCGCGCGCGACGGCGGCTGGCACAGACCGCAGACATAACCCGTGCGCAGATCATAAGCGTGCGCGACGAAGCGCCCGCCGCAGCGCGTGCAGGCGTTCGTCTGCAACATCCCGGATTCGAAGTAGCGCACGAGTGTCCACGCGCGCGTGAGCGACAGCACGGGCTCGTCGCCATAAAGCGCGGCATGCTCCAGATAGAGGCGGTAGCTTTTCACGATCGCCTGGATGGTGCTCTGCGTGCCTCCGGCGCCGCCGTGCTGGTCGATGAACCGGTAGATGCCGTGAAACAGCGACGAATGAATGTTCGGCTGCCAGGTCATGAACCAGTCCGTCGAGAACGGCAGCATGCCCTTGGGCGGCGACGCGCCCTTGAGCTCCTTGTAGAGCTTGATGAGACGGTCGCGCGACAGGCTCGTTTCCGCTTCGAGCAGTTGCAGCCGCGCGCCCAGCTCAATCAACTCGATCGCCAGGGTGATTTCGCGGACTTCCCCGACCACGCTTTTCGTCGCCATCTGTTTTCGCGGGCGATTCAGGCGATCTGCTCGACGGGACCGTCGGCCAGCAGGATCGCTGCATGGGCGTGCGCGAGCGCAGCGCTCTTCTCCTTGTCGGCAAGCGATGAGAGAAGCGTGTGGTCGTCGAAACGAAAGCGGCACAGCAAATGGCTCGACGACGCGACTTTCACCGCCTGGGCGAGCGTGAGTGAGGTCAGCACTTGCGCGACCTGCTCGGAAAGCCCGAGGCGATACATCGCCGAAACGCGGTCTTCCTGAAGGAGCCGCTGTGCGAGGAGCAAGTACGACAGATTCACCTCGCGGATTTCCGCGAGCGTACTCGTATTGCTGATCGTCATGTTTTCCCCGAATCGATACTTTGGCTGGTCAGGCCCGGCGGGAACGTTTGCTCGAATTCGCAAAGGACAGCGAATGCGGCCCCGCGCACGTTGTCTGGTTTCGCTTCGATTGTCGCCGATGCTCGCGGCCGCGCCTGTCGGACAAACCTTCCGACGAGAAGACGGAGTTTCGCGAACTTTCATGTAGGAATATTTCTTACACGCCGAGCCCGCCGATTGCCGATCGGCAGACAGGAATATCGGCATTTATTCGTCTGACTTAATGCCGTAATTTCGTTTTATCGAGGCCGGGCGTGCCGGAGAGACAATACGAGCAACGTCCTCCGCTCGGGAACGGGAATTGCTTCCTAAAACCTGCGGTGTGTTTCACGCTTCAAATCCGTCGACAACGTCTTTTTCGGTGCAATTTTTGACTTCGTAACAGCACATGTTTCGCGCTGTAACAACGATAAGCGATTGAAAAATGACGTGAAATGCCGCTCTCGATACCGATAATGGGCAGTAAGGGATAACCCGGTCGCGATGGTTTTCAGCTCCGGGCCGATCTCGGGCGGCGTCTACACCATCACGCAGCCCGCCCGAATGGCATGTGTTGAGCGCTCGACCGGAGCGTGACTGCAATGCCTTACCTACATGGAGAGTCACGTTATGCGAATCGCACAAATTGCACCGTTGCACGAAGCAGTACCTCCGAAGTTTTACGGCGGCACTGAACGCGTCGTGTCTTATCTGACCGATGCGCTCGTCGAGCTCGGCCACGATGTAACCTTGTTCGCAAGCGGCGATTCCCAAACCAAGGCGACGCTCGACGCGGTGTGGCCGCGTGCGTTGCGTCTCGACCCGACCGTGCGCGACGCGCTCGCGCCGCACATGCTGTTGCTCGAAACCGTCCGCCAGCGCGCCCACGAGTTCGACGTGCTGCACTTTCACCTCGACTACATGCCGTTCCCGCTGTTCACGCAGATGGACACGCCGTTCGTGACGACGCTGCACGGCCGCCTCGACCTGCCGGAACTGCAGCCGATCTTCAACACGTTCACCAAGGCGAACGTCATTTCGATCTCGGATAACCAGCGCAGCCCGCTGCCGCAGGCGAACTGGCTGAACACGGTTTATCACGGTCTGCCGAACGAACTGCTGACGCCGCAGCCGCACAAGAAGCCGGAATATCTCGCCTTCCTGGGCCGCATCTGCCCGGAGAAGCGCGCCGATCTGGCGATCAGGATCGCGGCACAGAGCGGTCTGCCGCTGAAGATCGCCGCCAAGGTGGACAAGGCCGACCAGGAATACTTCAAGTCGACGATCGAGCCGCTGCTCTCGCAGGCGCATGTCGAGTTCATCGGCGAGATCACCGAGGCGCAGAAGCCGGAATTCCTGTCGGGCGCGAAGGCGCTGCTCTTCCCGATCGACTGGAACGAGCCGTTCGGTCTGGTGATGATCGAGGCGATGGCCTGCGGTACGCCGGTGATCGCGTTCAACCGTGGCTCGGTGCCTGAAGTGATCGATCACGGCGTGACGGGCTTTATCTGCGAAGACGTGCCGGGCGCAGTCGGCGCGCTGCAACGTCTCGATGAGCTGTCGCGCACCGAAATCCGCGCGCAGTTCGAACGCCGATTCAGCGCGCACACGATGGCGCAGAACTACGTCGAGAGCTATACCGCGATGCTCCAGGCCGCGAAGCGCCCGGTGCTGCGTCAGGTTGCAGTCGGCTGATACCGCCGCCTGTTTGTCAAAATCGCATCGAATGCCGCCCGCTGCCGGGCGGCATTTTTTTATGCACGCGCCCTTCGGGCGCCGCGCTTTCCCCGCCCATAAGGAAGAATCCGAAGTCCAGTCCGATGCCCGTGAATCGAGAGCCGATCGACCATTTTTGACAGTTCGCAAAAGACTCCGCGCTTAAACTCCGCTGCGCAAGCGCGCCACGCGTTCTTGTTTTAAATCAACGGCTTTTCATTCTTTCACGAAGGCAGAATCATGCATTTGTCGAAGCGTCTCGGCGCTGAAGTTTTCGGTACTTTCTGGCTCGTGCTGGGCGGCTGCGGAAGCGCCGTGCTCGCCGCTGCCTTTCCTCAACTCGGCATCGGTTTCGCCGGCGTTTCGCTGGCATTCGGTCTCACGGTGCTCACGATGGCCTACGCCATCGGTCACGTTTCCGGTTGCCACCTGAATCCGGCTGTGAGCATCGGTCTC
Organism: Caballeronia sp. INML3B; assembly: GCF_023631305.1. Classification (NCBI taxonomy): domain Bacteria; kingdom Pseudomonadati; phylum Pseudomonadota; class Betaproteobacteria; order Burkholderiales; family Burkholderiaceae; genus Caballeronia; species Caballeronia sp. INML3B. The sequence goes on along the minus strand of NZ_JALQDI010000001.1, from coordinate 353,425 downwards.
GCGACGGCTGGCCGCTTCCCGGTGCGCGATCTCGTGCCGTACATCGCCGCGCAAGTGATCGGCGCGACGCTCGGCGCATGGGTCATCTACCTGATCGCCACGGGCAACCCGAACTTCGAATTCGCGTCGAGCGGATTCGCCGCGAATGGCTTCGGCGAACACTCTCCGGGTCATTTCTCGATGGCGGCGGCGCTGGTCTGCGAAGTCGCGATGACGTTCTTCTTCCTGTTCGTGATCCTCGGCGCCACCGACGACCGCGCGCCGAAAGGCTTCGCGCCGCTCGCGATCGGCCTGTGCCTGACGCTCATTCACCTGATTTCGATTCCGGTCACCAATACGTCGGTGAATCCGGCGCGCTCGTCGAGCCAGGCGTTCTTCGTCGGCGGCTGGGCGCTCGACCAACTGTGGCTGTTCTGGATCGCGCCGATCGTCGGTGCCATTCTCGCGGGCGTGCTTTATCCGGCTCTGACGCGCCAGAAATAAGCGTCGGCGGAAAAATCAGCAGTAAAGGAAAACGGGCGCGACAGGCGCCCGTTTTTGTTTTTGCGCCACGGCGCGCCTTCGAATGATTAAACGGGCGCGACAAATGTAATGCCGAATTACGCAGCCTGCTTATGAATTGTCTCGGCGCCCTTTTCGCCACGAAACAGGATGACGCGAAAGCGCCGCCCGGTAAGGCGTTCAGCGATATCGCCCGATCAAGTCCACTTCCCGCGTCCCTTACGCCGCCCTTGCACACCGTAACAAGTCCTCGAAGCATGTAAGACGGCGGGCGCTTACATTGAGCTCATGCGACACACGTCGCCTTAAAGGAGAAAGACAATGAAGCGCATGGTCACCCAAATGCTCGTCGCGACCGGCCTTGCAATCGGTGCTGTGGGAGCGGCTCAGGCTCATGGCGATCTGCACATCGGCGTTTCGCTCGGCGCGCCGGCTTACGTGACGCCGGCTCCGGTGTACGTGCGTCCTGCGGTGCCGGCGTATGGCGCGCCGTACTATCGCCATGAAGCGCCGCGCTGGCACCGTGGCTACGACCACGACTATGGCCGCTATGACCGCGCCGGCTGGAACCACCGCGGCTACGGCAACAACTGGGGCCACCGCGGATAAGCGCAAAGCGCCGCCGGCGAACCCGGCGGCCCGGCGCCACGGACGCTCAGTCGGGCGTCTGTCCCGGCGACGCCAGCTCGTCGCGGATACTGAACAGCTTGCGCAAATGGTGCGCGACGCCGGCCTCGAAGTTGTTCCCGACGCGCGGCACGTTCGGCAGCCGCTTGATGAGATCGGGGTTCGCGTTGTTCATCATGAACGGATGCCCGGCAGTTTCGAGCAGGTCGATATCGTTCATGTTGTCGCCGAACGCGACGCACTGCGCGGTATCGACATCGAGCCGCTCCAGCACGAAACGCAGCGCCCGTCCTTTTGATACGTCCGACGTCATCACTTCGAGGCAATCCGGCAGCGAATACGTGACGTAGAGCGAGTCGCCGAATTCGCGCTCGAGATTCGCGGCGATTTCCTTCAGATCGGCCGGATCGCCGATATACAGCACTTTCGCGATGTTCTCGCCATCATGCTCGCGCAGATCCATCACCTCGTACTTGAAGCCTGAATCCTGGTGAAAGACCAGCAGTTCGGGCGCGTGGCGGTCGATGAGCCAGGCGTCGTCGGCGAACAGATTGACGATGACGCGCCCATGCGCGCCCGCGAGATCCGGCTGCACGAGTCGGCGCACGGCGGCGGGATCGAGGTCGCGCGAGTAGATGCGTTCGTCGCCGGGCGCATGCACGCGCGCACCGTTCGACGTGATCAGATAGGCGTCGACGCCGAGCAGATCGCGAATGCCTGCGACGTCGCGGTAGTGCCGGCCCGTCGCGATGATGATGGGCACACCGCGCGCCGCCAGCGTGCGCACGGTTTCAGCGGTGAAGGGGTCCAGCTGATGGTCGCTGTTGAGAAGCGTACCGTCGAGATCAGTAGCGATGACCGAGTACATGACTGCCTTTGTGGTGCCGCAAAGCTCAGTATTTTATCGCGCCGGTCTGCCGGCAGCCCCGAATGCGGACGCCGCGCGCCGCGCCAGTTCGAGCGCGCCCGCCGCCGAATCCGCGCGCGGCGCTCGTACCCGTTCCCGCAACGCGGCCGGCACGAACGGCTCGTACGGCACGGCGAGTCCGCCGCACAACGCGACTGGCAACGCGCCCGACTTATCCAGCGCCGAGACCAGACGCTCTATTTCGAGTGCCGCGCGTTTGAGCAGCCGCGCCGCGACCGGATGATCGTGGAACTCGAACACGGTCGGCGCGAGCGTCGCGTAGGCGGTCTGGTTCGCGGCGCAGAGCCACACGACGAGACTGTCGCGATCCGTCGCGCCGGTGCGCGCGAGCAGCGCACGCGACCATTCGTCTTCCGCCGCGCGTCCATCGAGCACGCGCTGAAGATGAACGACCGCGCGCAAACCAAGCCACGCGCCGCTGGCTTCATCGCCGCTCGGGAAGCCGTAGCCGCCCGCGATGCGGCAAACGCCCGCCTCGTCCAGCGACGCCGCGATGCTGCCCGTGCCGAGCGCGACGATCACGCCGGATTTGCCGCCGTGCGCGCCGAGCACGGTCGTGTAGGCGTCGCTTTCGACGCTCAGCGCGCGCACGTCCGGCGCGCACGCATGAAACGCCGCGAGCCAGTCCGCGTTGTTCACACCCGCGAGTCCGCAGCCGAGCACGCAGTTGCGCCAGTCGAAGGGCAGCGCCGCGGCGTCGAACGCGCGCCGGCACGCATCGCCGATGGATTGCCAGGCGCGTTCGACCCCAAGCCCGAGACCCGAAGGCCCGCCGCTCGCGCGGGCGAGTTCGGTGCCTTGCGCGTCTGCGAGGACCACGCGCGTTCCGCTTCCGCCGCCGTCGATGCCGAGCAGGAAGCCTTTGAATTCCGATGTCGAAGATGTAGTCATGCGCGCAAGCTTACCGGTGGCCACGGCGCGCGCCAATCGGCCGAATGGCATAGATGGCGCGGCGCGAACGTTCGGCTATGCTGGCGCGATCCAGAATAATGACGAGGACTCGCAATGGCAGACACCGATCACATCCGCTGCGCCTGGGCCACGACCGACGCGATGATCCAGTACCACGACGACGAATGGGGCGTGCCCTCGCGCGACGATCAGCATCTGTTCGAAATGCTCGTGCTGGAAGGCGCGCAAGCCGGCCTTTCCTGGTCGACGATCCTCAACAAGCGCGAAGGTTATCGGGCGCTCTTCGCGGCGTTCGACATCGACAAGGTGGCGCGCTTCACCGAGAAGGACATCGAGCGGATCGTGCAGGATGCGCGGGTCGTGCGTAACCGGGCGAAGATCGAATCGGCGGTGCTCAATGCGCGGGCCGTGCAACAGATCCAGCAGGAACACGGCTCGTTTGCAGACTTCGTCTGGTCATTCGTCGACGGCAAAACCATCGACACGCCGCGCGATGCCGCGAACCCCACGCCCGCGTCCACGCCTGAATCGGATGCATTGAGCAAGGCGCTCAAGAAGTACGGGTGTAAGTTCGTCGGCACGACCATTTGCTACGCCTTCATGCAGGCCACGGGCATGGTCAACGATCACGCCGCGAGTTGCCTTTCGCGAGGAAAACCCAAGACCAAACGGAAGGTCGTGGCCAAATCCGCACATTGAGGCAATTCCTATGCGGAAAATTTTTGCTTTTTGACAACATATTTGAGCACAGCACGCACACATAAGGGTAAATCCTTATGGAAGGCGATTTTTTTGCAGTGAAGCACGCGCAATCGCCCGAACTGCAAGGATTTTGGCCGGGTTTTCCGCACTGCACGAACGTACGGCCCGTGTAAAAATGGCGTCCTCGCGTGCGCTGGCGCACCTTTTTACCGGACCGAACCGTTATAACTGACGGCGTACGGACCGTTCACTGAGTGTAGAAATCCGACGCGAGCACACGGGGCCTTGTGAGACCGCAGGCCCAGGCCGGGAAACCGCCATGCTCGAGGCAGTGTCCGGGCGGCGAAGCGTTGATTCAGGTTGCATCACTTTCGCAACGACGCCGCCGCATTCGGAAAGCAGGTGCAGGTTCTCGAATACATAACGCTTGGCCGCTGCGCAGGGGCGCAGGGGAGATGATCATGAAAAGCTTGAACTTCCTGACCCATCAGGAGATTTTCAACGGCGCGGTACAGCATCTTTTCGTGCAAGGGCAAGCGGCTCTGCTGCCGCGCGGCGGCGGCGCGTATCGCGGATATTGCGGCGGCTGTCCTGTCGGGAGCTTCATCAAGCCGCGCGACTACATCACCGCGATGGAAGGCGTGCCCATTCGCTACATCGCGAAGCCGCCCGAGCAGGTGCCGGCGTACATGGATGTCGGCGTCGCGGCGCTCAGGCGCGCGCTGCTTCGTGCGCGCATCAACGTGTTCGATCCCAACACCGTCGAATTGCTCTCCTGCCTGCAGAACGTGCATGACGTCTTCGGCAGATGGGAATGGCGCGAACGTCTGACATCGATCGCGCGTCAGTTCGGGCTGTCCGCCGAACTTCTCAAAACGGCTGCGTGATATTGCAGGTGCTGTGATGTTGAGCCCTATTACGATGTTGAGCCTGAAGGAGATTTACGAGCGCGTCAGCGAGCACTTGCTGACGCAGCGTGCGGTGTCCGAAGACGACAACGGGTCGTGCCGGCTCCGCAGTCCGGAAGGCCGCAAGTGCGCGATCGGCTCGCTCGTGCGCGACGATCTGTATGAGCCGGAGCTGGAAGGCGTCGGGATCTCGTACTATCGGCACGCGCGCGACGGCGAGCTGCTGCGCGCGCTGTACGCATCGAAGGTGAATGCCTACGATCCGAACGTCATCGATCTGCTGATCGAGCTGGAGGAAGTGCACGATTACGCCGATATCTCCGATTGGCCGGATCAGCTCGCGGCGCTCGGAAAGCGTCACGCCTTCGTGTGACGCCTGCAATCCTGTAGTTCGAGGCACAAACAAAACGGCGGTGCGCCCTTACGGGTCGCACCGCCGTTTTGCCATGCGGGTGAGGACCCGAAAATCCTCGCCCGTGAAAGACGCTTAGTGCATCTTCTTCGGCAGCATCTGGCTGCGCAGGCGCTTGCGCAGGCGCGCGACAGCAGCGGCCTTCTTGCGCTTGCGCTCGGTGGTCGGCTTTTCGTACGACTGGCGCTCGCGCAGTTCGGCGATCAGGCCATTGCGCTCGATGGTGCGGCGGAAACGCCGAATCGCGACATCGAACGGCTCGTTTTCTTTGAGGACGATAGTGGTCATGTAAATCCTGAGTTTGCTAAACGTATTTTCAAGCGCGCGACGTTACGAGCTGCCGCGCCCCGGCACTCCGATCGTCCGCCGGACACGAAACGGCGCGACGGACACGAGCAAAGCGGCCACGGAGGCCGGAAAAGAGAGCGTTGGGATTCAGCCGCGGAAGCGGCATGCGCTTTCGAAAGAACCACACGAAGGCGCGTTTCGGAGCCGTTCGCCGCTGCTCGTTGACGTTGTCATTTTCAGAGGCGAAGGCATGAAATCGGGCACATTTCTCGATTCGGGCGCGATGTTACCAGAACACCGCGCCACTGCCAACTCCCCCGATCCATCCAACTCATTGATGCAACAGATTTATTTCTGCCACGCGCTGGCTTCGTCGAGGAGCTGGATGTCGTCGGCGGCGAGTCGCAGGCGCGTCGCGGCAGCGAGGCTTTCCAGTTGCGCGACCGACGTGGCGCTGGCGATCGGCGCCGTCACGCTCGGGCGCGCGATCATCCATGCGAGCGCGACGGTCGCGGGCGTCGTGTCGTTGCGCTTCGCGACTTCGTCGAGCGCATCGAGAATCCTGAAGCCGCGCGGGTTCAGATATTTTTCGACGCGCGAGCCGCGTGTCTTGTGCAGCGTGTCTTCCTTCGACCGGTACTTGCCCGACAGAAAGCCGCTCGCAAGCGCGTAGTACGGCACGACCGCGATCTTGTGCCGTGTCGCCACCGGCTCCAGACCGGTTTCGTAGTCTTCGCGATCGTAGAGGTTGTATTCGGGCTGAAGGATCTGATAGGCCGGCAAGCCCGACTCCTTCGCGAGGTTCAACGCCGCGTCCAGCCGCTCGCCCGAGTAGTTCGACGCGCCGATCACCCTCACCTTTCCCGCCTTGATGAGCTGCTGATACGCGGCGAGCGTTTCATCGAGCGGCGTGTTCTCGTCGTCGTAATGAGAGAAGTAGACGTCGATGTAATCGGTCTTCAGGCGCCTCAGCGAATCGTCGACGGCCGCCGCGATGTTGGCCGCCGTCAGCCCGGCGCGCGTGGAGAGCTTGCCCACTTTCGTCGCGAGCACGACTTTGTGACGCTTGCCGCTTTCCTTGAACCACTTGCCGATGATCGTCTCCGATTCGCCGCCCTGGTGGCCGTCCACCCAGGCGGAATAGACGTCGGCAGTGTCGATGAAATTCAGGCCGTGATCGACGAACGCGTCGAGGATCGAGAACGACGTGCGCTCGTCGGCGGTCCAGCCGAACACGTTGCCGCCGAAGACGAGCGGCGCGACTTTCAGTTCCGATGTGCCGATGCTGCGTGTCTGCATGTGTGCTCCAAATGCGCGAAAAGGACGGACCAAAAAGGATACGCGGGAAAGCGGCGCCTTGCCCGGCGAGCTTCCGCAGGCTTACGAACGCATTCATTACACAAATCGTTTGCGCGGGGCCTTAAGTTTTTTTCGAGGGGCCCGATAACCACAAGTAGGCGGCCGGCTATCACCGAGCGCAGGACCGCCAGGCAACACTCGGTGCCAAAGCCAAAGCCATACAAAGTCTCCCAGGAGAGCAAAAAATGATCGGTATCAATAGCAATATCAACTCGCTGGTTGCCCAGCAGAACCTCAACAGCACGCAGAGCGCGCTGTCGTCGGCCATCACCCGCCTGTCGTCGGGCAAGCGCATCAACAGCGCTGCTGACGATGCTGCCGGCCTCGCGATCTCGAACCGGATGCAAACGCAGATCAACGGCCTGAACCAGGGCGTTTCGAACGCGAACGACGGTGTGTCGATTGCGCAAACGGCTTCGAGCGCGCTCTCGTCGATGACCTCCAGCCTGCAGCGTATCCGTACGCTGGCCGTGCAAGCCGCCAGCGGTTCGCTCTCGTCGAGCGACCAGGCTTCGCTGCAGAAGGAAGTGTCGCAGCAGATCGCTGAAGTGAACCGTATCGCTTCGCAGACGACGTACAACGGCCGGAACATTCTGGACGGCTCCGCTGGCAGCCTGAGCTTCCAGGTCGGCGCGAACGTCGGTCAGACGATCAACCTGGACCTGAGCCAGGACATGGGCGCGAATTCGCTCGGCGGCGGCATGGTTCAGAAGGGCAACACGCTCGGCACGTTCTCGAACCTGTCGCTGACGACGGGCGGCGGCTACACGTCTTCCGGCGCGGCGATCACCTCGATCAACGTGCTGTCGGACGGCAAGGGCGGCTTCACGTTCACCGACCAGAACAACGTCGCGCTGAACTCGACCGCTGTCTCGGCCATCTTCGGCACGGGCACCGCGGGCACGGGCACGGCTGCAGCGCCGCATGAAAACACGCTGTCGTTCAGCTCCGGCGTCGCCGGTTCGATGGGCGCGGCGGTGAGCTCCGCGATCGCCGACCTGACGAAGTCGATCAACAAGATCAACACGCCGGACACGGTGGCGAACCTCGACATCAGCACGACGACGGGTGCCAACGTCGCGCTGGTCTCGATCGACAACGCGCTGCAGACGCTCAACAACGTCCAGGCGACGCTGGGTGCCGCCCAGAACCGTCTGAGCGCAATCGCGTCGTCGCAGCAGGCTGAATCGACCGATCTGTCGTCGGCTCAATCGCAGATCACCGACGCGAACTTCGCGCAGGAAACGGCGAACCTCAGCAAGGCTCAGGTGCTGCAACAGGCTGGTATCTCGGTGCTCGCGCAAGCGAACTCGCTGCCGCAGCAAGTTCTGAAGCTCCTCGGCTAAGCAATCCGCCCAGGCAGCACCCGACGCCGGATCTTCGATTTCGAAGATCCGGCGTCGGGCCGTCACGGCGACGAAGCCGCGTTTCGACCGCTTGCGTGTGCGCCCGTACTCACGAACGCACACGCAAGAGGTTGTTTCCCGCAACGAGCAGTTGACTGCGATCACGCGCATTCAATCGACAGCGCGATACACGGAGTTACCCGATGTCCACGATCAGTACGACCACCACGGCGGCGACCGCCGCGCAGACCCAGGCGGCTGCAAACGCGGCGCTTGCCGAAGCAGCGCAATCCATCATCAGCGGCGCGACCGGTAACTCGTCGATGGATGTCAATTCGCTGGTCACGGCGATGGTGAACGCGAAAACGGCCGGCCAAAGCGCATCCCTGGCCGCCGCGCAAACGAACGACAACACGAAGCTTTCGGCGATCGGCACGCTGTCGTCGGCGCTTTCGACGCTTCAGACCACGATGACGAGCCTGACCGACGGTTCGCTGATGTCGACGTTCACGACCAACGTGACCGGCACGGGCATCACCGCGACGGGCGCCACCGGCGCCGTGGCAGGCAGCTACGACGTGACGGTCTCGCAGATCGCGAAGGCGCAATCGCTGACCTCGACCGGCTTCACGACGGACAAGCACCTCGGCACCGGCACGATGCAGATCACCGTCGGCTCCAAGTCGATGTCGATCAACATCACGAGCAGCAACAACACGCTCTCGGGCATCGCCGCCGCCATCAACAACGCGTCGGGCAACCCGGGCGTGAGCGCGACCATCGTGACGGGCACCGACGGCCAGCACCTCGTGCTCAACTCCACGACGACGGGCGCCTCGAACGTCATCTCGACCACGATCAGCGGCGCGGCGGACGGCAGCGACCTGAACAAGCTCGCGGTCTCATCGACGGCCGGGCAGAACGGCGCGGCTTCCACGATCTCGGACGCATCCGGCAGCAACGGCTGGTCTCAAAGCGCCTCCGCGCAGGACGCGATGTACAAGGTCGGCGGCGTCTCGGGCACGAGCTCGAGCAATACGGTCACGAGCGCGATCAAGGGTGTGACGCTGAACCTCACGTCGGCGGCCGTGACGACGCCCGCGAGCACGCAGACGGTAACCGTCACGCAGGACACGTCGTCGATTTCGAGCGCGATCTCGAACTTCGTCAACCTGTACAACACGGTCGTCTCGACGATCAACTCCTATACCTCGTTCGACAGCACCGCGTCGGTCGGCTCGCAGGGCGGCGTGCTGCTCGGCAACTCCGCGGTCAACACGATCAAGAACCAGCTTTCCGCGATCATCGGCAGCGCGGTCGGCAAAGGCAGCGGCTCGATCTCGCTGGCGTCGCTCGGCATCAATCAGGTTTCGTCGCTCGATGCAACAGCGGAGCAGCCGGCCGGCACCCTGACCATCGACACCGACAAGCTCAACAGCGCGCTGACGAACAATGCGACCGGCGTGTCGCAGCTCTTCAACGCGATCAACGGCGTCGGTGCGCAGTTGACCGACAAGATCACGAGCTATCTCGGACCGAACGGCCTGCTCACGTCCGAGACCGACTCGATCAACAAGGATCTCGCCAACATCTCGACGCAGCAGACGACGTTGACCAACTATGCGGCGCAACTCACGTCGGACTACAACGCGCAGTTCACGGCGCTCAATACGCTGATGGCGAACATGAACCAGAACACGCAGTACCTGACGGCGCTTTTCGGCGGCACGAACAGCGCGGGCGCCATGGCGACCAACAAGTCCTAAGACCCGGGAACCGACACGATGAACCAGGATGCACTCGTCGAACAACTGTTCGCACTGACGAAGGACATGGAGGCGGCGGCCACGCTCGCGGACTGGCCGCGCGCAGCGGAACTCGATGCCGCGCGCACGCCGCTCTTGCGTGCGCTGACGCGCGAGCAGGGCCCGCAGGCGCTCGCGAAGATCAGGGAGATTCAAGGCATCGACGCCGCCGTGCTCGCGCACGCGAGTGCAATCCGCACCGGACTCGCCACCGAATATCACGCGGCGATGACGCGCGTGAATGCGGCAAACCGTTATCAGCAAGGCGCACGGTTCTAGACGTCACCGCGCATCGTTTTGTTTCCGCCGTGCCCGCTTCATGCGGGCATTTTTACGCCCCGACGATGCACGCGGCTGCGGCCGTGACGGCGATTGCGCCGCCTCCTTCGGGACGACCTGCCCGTGCCCGCGCCGCGGCAGCGCCGTCAACGCCCCCGCCGACGATCCGCTGAATTACGGCGGCTTTCGGGTTCATCTCCGCGCTTCGGTTTGGCGACCTCGCTTGGATAATCAGTTCAATCGCAAGGAGCACGCCCAGACCATGAGCATTTCCACACAGCTTCCGGACGCCACGACGCTGACGCCGGAGCAACAGTTCGAGCAGGACATCGCGACCGTGCTGCAGTCGGCGCTGGAGCAGCATCACGCCGGCAATCATGCCGACGCCGAAGCGCTCTATCGCGCGATTCTCGACCACAAGCCGGATCACGCGGACGTGCTGTATAACCTCGCGGTCCTGCTCGTCCAGACGCAGCGCCCGGGCGACGCCGTGCCGCTGTTCGAGACGGTGCTCGGCCTGCGCCCGGACAACGGCCAATACTGGGTCTCGTATATCGACGCGCTCGCGCGCACTAATCAGAGTCAGGCTGCCTGGTTCGCCGTGGAAATGGCGCAGCAGCGCGGCGTGCGCGGTCCGGCGATGGACGGCCTGATCGAGCGCCTGTCGCATCCCTTGGGCTACGCGGCGGCCGTGCTCGCCGAGGCCGCGCATCTCGCGCGCCTCGCGCCCAAGACCGTCGATGACGCCGTAGGCGACGCAGCGCAAACGCCCGCCGGCAAGCGCGGCAATCCGACGCCGCAGGACATGAACCAGTTTGCGTCGCTTTACAACAAGGGCCGCCACGAAGAAGCGATCAAGCTGGCGCGCGGACTCGTCGAGCGTTATCCGCATCACGTCGCCGCGCAGCGCTCGCTCGCTCTGGCGCTCTACGCCAACGGCCGCTACGTCGAAGCCATCGAGCCGCTCACCCGCACCGTCGAACTGGAGGTGACGGACCAGCATTCGCGCATGCTGCTCGCGAGCGCGCTGCAGGTTCGCGGCGACAATGTCGGCGCCGAACGCGAGTGCCGCCTGGTGATCGCGCGCGACCCGAACCACGCCGAAGCGCATCGCGTGCTCGGCGTGTCCCTGTCGGCGATGCGCCGCCACGGCGAAGCCATCGAAGTGTGCGAGCGGGCGATCTCACTGGCCCCGAAGAACGCCGACATGCACAGCGCCCTCGGCGTCGTGCTGCTCGACGACGGTCAGATCGCACGTGCCGAAGACGGCTTCCGCAAGGCGCTCGAGTACAACCCGAACGACTTCATTTCGCACAGCAACCTGCTGTTCTGCCTCACGCACCGAACCGATCTGACGCCCGTCGAGCTCTTCGACGAACATCGCGAATTCGACCGCCGTCATGGCGATCCCGCGCGCCGCCTGTGGCGTCCGCATACGAACGCGAAGGATCCGCACAAGACGCTGCGCGTCGGCCTCGTGTCCGGCGACTTGTTCCGCCATGCCGTCGCCTCGTTCCTCGAACCGGTGCTGGCACTGCTCGCGAAAGACCCGAGCCTCGAGATTCACGTGTACAGCACTCATGCGCGCGAGGATTCGACGACCCAGCGTCTGCGTGGACATGCGCCGCGCTGGAACGTGATCTCGGGCGTCTCGGACGACGCGTTCGTGGAAAAAGTGCGCGCCGACGGCATCGATATCCTGATCGACCTGTCGGGGCATACCGGCCGTAACCGCCTGCGCGCCTTCGCGCGCAAGCCCGCACCGGTCCAGGCATCGTGGATCGGCTATCCGCAGACGACGGGCGTCGGCGCCATCGACTACTACTTCGCGAACCGCACGCCGCACTTCGCGCCGATCGACGACCAGTTCGTCGAGAAACTCGCCTTTCTGCCGGCGGCCGCGCCGTTTCTGCCCGACCCGAATTCGCCGCCCGTCAATCTGCTGCCCGCGCTCCACAAGGGCTTCGTCACCTTCGGCAGCTTCAACCGCGTGTCGAAGTTGCGCCGCGAGGTGATCGCGCTGTGGGCGCGCGTGCTGCATGCCGTGCCGGACTCGAAGATGCTGATGGGCGCAATGCCCGACGACAGCGCCGTCGCCGAACTGAGCAAGTGGTTTGCGGAGGAAGGCATCGGCGCGAACCGGCTGTCGCTGCACAAGCGCTCGAATGTGTCGGTGTATCTGCAGCAGCACCATCAGGTCGATCTGTGTCTCGACACGTTCCCGTACGCGGGCGGCACGACGACGCTGCATGCGCTGTGGATGGGCGTGCCGACCCTGACGCTGCTCGGCGACACGATGCCGGGCCGCGCGGGCGGCACCCTGATGAGCCAGGTCGGACTGGACGCGTTCATCGCACGCGACAAGGACGAATTCGTCGCGAAGAGCGTCGCATACGCGAGCGATGTCGATGCGCTCGCCGCCCTGCGCACCGGCATGCGCGAGCGCTGCTCGCAATCCGCGCGCTTTTGTCCGGACGTGATCGCGACGAGCATGAGCCATGCGCTTCGTCACATGTGGCAGCGCTGGTGCGCCGGCCTGCCCGCCGCATCCTTCGATACCGAACTTCTCGCCGCCGCGCCCGCTGCAGCGACTTCAGCAGCCACCACGCAAGGTTGATCATGAGCGCCATTCCTCTCTTTCGCGAGCAGCCCGCCGTCGATGAACGCATCTTCGTCACGCAGCCACACCTGCCGCCGCTCGAAGAATTCGTTCCGTACCTCGAGAAGATCTGGGAAAACAAGACGCTGACCAATGGCGGCCCGTTTCATCAGCAACTCGAAAAGGCGCTGTGCGAATACCTCGGCGTCCAGCACCTCGCGCTGTTTTCGAACGGCACGATGGGTCTCGTCACCGCGTTGCAGGCGCTGCGCATCACGGGCGAAGTGATCACGACGCCGTATTCTTTCGTCGCGACCGCGCATTCGCTGCTGTGGAACGGCATCAAGCCGGTGTTCGTCGACGTGGACCCGCTCACGCTGAATCTCGATCCGCGCCAGATCGAAGCCGCCATCACGCCGCAGACCACCGCGATCATGCCGGTGCACTGCTACGGCCAGCCGTGCGACGTCGAAGCGATCCAGGCCATCGCCGACAACTACAACCTGAAGGTGATCTACGACGCCGCGCACGCGTTCGGCGTGCGCAACGAGGCGGGCAGTATCCTGACGCACGGCGACCTGTCGGTGCTGAGCTTCCACGCGACAAAAGTCTTCAATACGTTCGAGGGCGGCGCGATCGTCTGTCCGGATGCGAAGGTCAAGCAGCGGATCGATCATCTGAAGAACTTCGGCTTCGTCAACGAGACGACCGTGGTCGCGGCCGGCATCAACGGCAAGATGAGCGAGATCAATGCCGCGTTCGGCCTGCTCCAGCTCCAGCACATCGACCGCGCGCTGGCGCGCCGTCAGGAGATCGACGCGCTGTATCGCACGTTGCTCGCCGATGTCGACGGTATCGTGCCGCTGCCCGGCCTGGCGGCCGGCACGACGAATCACTCGTATTTCCCCGTGCTTGTGGAAGGCGACTACAAGTTGACGCGCGATGCGTTGTACCAGCGCCTGCGCGATCACGACATCTTCGGTCGCCGCTACTTCTATCCGCTTATTTCGGATTTCCCGATGTATCGCGGCCTGCCCTCGGCTCAACCGAGCCGTCTGCCGCACGCACAGGAAGCATCGCGCAAGGTGTTGTGCCTGCCGATCTATCCGGCGCTCGCGGACCGTGATGTGGAGCGGGTCGTGGACGTGATCCGCAAGGGCAACGCGTAAGGCGCAATGGTTCGACGCATGCGGGATCGACCTATGCACGTCTTTCTTCTCTTCAGCGGCACCAACGAACGCGCCGTGCTCGCGCTGCTGCGCGCGATCGGCAAGCTCGGGCAACGGGCGGCGGTGGTCGCGCGTTCTGCCGCCGATCCCGTTCTTTCGAGCGCGTATCGCGAACTCGTGGTCGCCGTGCGTGAAAGCGATGCGCTCTCGGTGCCGCTTCTGAGCGGTTATATCGAGCAGGCGAAGGCCAGGCATCGCGCCGACCGGGTGACGCTCGTGCCGATCTCCGAATTTTTCAACACCTTCCTTCTGAATCACAAGGAAGCGCTGGAATCGATCGATGGCGTGCGCGTGCCGCTCGTCGATTCGTCGCTCTACGCGAAACTCACCAACAAGGCGAGCGCGACCGAATTCTTCGCGCGCGCCGGTGTCGCGTCACCGCCCGAGTATGCGGGCATCGACGATGCCGTGGTGCCGTTCGTCGCCAAGCCGAAATGCAATGTCGAGGGCCGGCGGGTGCTTTATCCGGTGCTCGTGAAGAGCGACGCGGACCTCGCCGCCTTCAAAGCGGCGGAGGATCCGTCGCACTACTTCTTCCAGCACTTCGTGACGGGACGCAGCTTCTATCTGCTCGCCTACTTCGCGCGCACGGGCGAGGTCTTCTGCTCATCGCAGGAGAACCTCGCGCAACAGCCGGGCGGCAAGTCGATCGTGCTCGCCCGTACCGCCGATTTTCACGAGAGCGCCGCCGGCGTCAGGCTTCGGCAAACGCTTTCGCAATGCGGCTATTTCGGCTTCGCGATGATCGAATGCATCGTCGGCGAGGACGGCGCGTACTTCATCGAAATGAATCCCCGTCCCTGGGGCCCGCTCGACCTGTGCCTGAACCACGACTGCGGCATCGTCGAAGCCTTCGTGGGCGACTGGGCGACAGAAGATGCAAGCGCTTATCAAAGCCGGCGCCTCTCGCGGGCACGCAACGCCACCTACCTCTGGACGGGCGGCATCGTGAACACGTGGCGCCGGCGCCGGACGATCGTACATCGCTATGGCAGCGAGATGCGCCTCGCGGGCGCTGCGCTGCGCGCTCTGGCGGGCGACGTCTATCTCGCGAGCGATAGCTGGCGAATCTTTTACAAGGAACTATGGAAATGACCTCTGGCACGATCGCAGTCAAGGAGCGGCTTGCTCGACTTTACGGCGAAGTCTCCAAGCACTCGGGGTATCAGACGATCCCCGACTTCGTCGCGAGCACGCTCGGCTATCAGGAGACCATCCAGAGCCAGTGGCGCGGCGACCGTAACCGTCTGGACTGGATCCTCGCGCATCGCGCGCCTCGGGCCGGCGAACGCTGGGCCGACTTCGGCGCGAACACCGGCTTCTTCACGTACACGATCGCGCATGCATATCCGGATGCGCGTGTGACGGCGATCGAAGCGAATGCCGAACATGCGAAGTTCCTGGGCGAACTCGGCGATGCCTTTTCGATCGGCAATGTCGATGTGCATCACGAGGCGCTTCCGTTCGACGGTCTCGACAAGCTGTCGGACATCGACGTGCTTCTGCACTTGAACGTGCTGCATCACGCGGGCGCGGACTTCGACCGGGAGCATGTGACTGGCGCGCATGACTTTCCTGCGTATGCGGTTGCTTATCTGAAGAAGCTTCGCAGCGCGGCGCGCTCGCTCGTGTTTCAGCTCGGTTGCAACTTGTGGGGTGACAAGTCGCATCCGCTGCAGCCGGGCGCGACGGATGCCGAGCGTCTCGCCTATGTATCGAAGCTGCTGACCGATGCCGGCTGGCGCATTCGCGATGTGGCTTATGCGAGAAAGACACCGGACGCGCCGATCGCTTATGCCGATCTCGGCAAGGACGTCATCGAGGCGCTCAACGGGGAGCATGGAGAACGCGAACTGCGACTCTTCGCCGACGCGCTCGCGCCGTACGCGCTGGATCAGCACATCGGCGAGTTTTATCGGCGCGCGATCTACATCGTCGACTGACGGACGGCAAGGTTTCGCTAAAGTTAGCGCCTCGCGTGCCGATAATCTGAACAAGAACAACAAGAAAGACGCGCTGATGTTTTGGCGCGCTGCTTCGCTCTTGGATGCCCGCTTCGGCGGGCATTTTGTTTTTTGGGGTCCGCAGGGGCCGGGGATGGTCCTTGACGGTGGTCCTGGCGAGTTCCTCGCCGGGTCTGTCTCCGCGTTCGCGGAGGAGCCTGCGGCAGATGCAGTCGCCGCGGCCGCGATTGGGTGTATCTCTGTGTATGCGGAGGAAGCCGTTCGAGATTTGCGGCAAATGAGCGTGATTAGGTCTATCTCCACGCACGCGGAGGAACTGCCATCGCGTCACTGTTTGCCGCCGGCGCGTAGGGTCTATCTCCGCACGCGCGGAGGAACGTCCTCGGTGCTGCGCTTCGTCGGGGCAAACCAGGGTCTATCTCCGCACACGCGGAGGAACCGGCCGGAGAGCAATCGTCGGCGCGCGGCCGCCGGGTCTATCTCCGCACACGCGGAGGAACCACATGGCGCACGATCTGCGGGCGATGCGTGATGGGTCTATCTCCGCACACGCGGAGGAACCGCGCGACGTCGAGCGCTTGCAGGATGCGCATCGGGTCCATCTCCGCACACGCGGAGGAACCCCTATTCGGGATCCGCTGGTCGTAGGCGCCGGCGGTCTATCTCCGCACACGCGGAGGAACCCGCGTCGGCTCGTTGCTCAGCAGCGCGCATGAGGGTCTATCTCCGCACACGCGGAGGAACCTCGAGCGCGATGATGAAATCCTCGTCGCTCAGGGGTCTATCTCCGCACACGCGGAGGAACCGCCACCGGCTTCGCCCCCGCTGTGTCGGCGATGGGTCTATCTCCGCACACGCGGAGGAACCGATGCGCGGAGGGTGCGGCAATGACGGCCGCTGGGTCTATCTCCGCACACGCGGAGGAACCGTGCCGGAGCGAGCGCTCCGCTATCAGCACACGGGTCTATCTCCGCACACGCGGAGGAACCGCATTGCTGCGGTCTGGTCATTCGCCGTCAAGGGGTCTATCTCCGCACACGCGGAGGAACCGCATAGATCAGGCTTTCCGGGCGCTTCTGGCGGGGTCTATCTCCACACACGCGGAGGAACCGTTACCAATATCGTGTCCGACAAGGACCCCAAGGGTCTATCTCCGCACACGCGGAGGAACCCCTCGATCATAACCGCATGACCCGAAAGGAAAAACCCGAAAACTCCCATCCGCGCGCGCATCGCCGAAAGACACGAACATCAGCGCCCAAGCGTCAGCACGAGATACGCCGCATACAGCACCCCATTGCCGAGCAACGCCCACAACACCACCCCATTCTCCTTCGCATTGAACCGCAGCCACGCCGCCGCCGCGAGCGTGATCAGCACGCCAGTCAGCACTTCGACCCGCGGCTCCCACGGCGTCAGCATGATGCCGATTCCCGGCAGCAACGTCCCTTGAAACACCATCGCCCCGGTGATGTTGCCGAACGCGAGCGTATCTTTCCCTCTGCGCGCCCAGAGAATGCTGTTCACCTTCTCGGGCAATTCCGTGGCAATCGGAATGATGATGAGCGACAGCAACAGCGGTGAAATCCCCAACGCATGCGACACGCCTTCAACGCCGTGAATGAACCCTTTCGCGCCGCCGACGAGCAACACGATACCGACGAGAAACTGCAGCATGATCGTGCCGAATGTCGTCTTCAGCCCGGCACGCGACACGAACAGCGCCTCAGGCGCTTCCGTCCCATGCCCGCCCTCGACGAGCTTCGCCGAAGCCCTGAACGTCGAAATCACATAAACGACGTATACCCCGACCAGACCCGCCGCAAACACCGCACGCACCTGCCACGCGTGATGCGGCACGAACATCGCGGCGCACGCAATCAGGAAGGCGAACAAAAAGAAGTTGAGATCGCGCGTGAACCCGCTGCGCTCCGGCGTGATCCGCCCGCGCAAGCCGCGCGACTTGAGAATCGCGACCGTCATCAGGCAAGTGGAAAGCGTCGCGAGCATGAGCGGTGCGCCGAGAATCGCGCCGACGCCGATCTCTTCATTGATCGCACGGCTCGGTGTGCCGCCGAGCAGCGCGATGATAGGCACCGTCGTTTCCGGCAACGCCGTGCCGACCGCCGCGAACAGCGACCCGGTCACGCCTTCGGATATACCGAGCCGTTCGCCCAGATGTTCGAGCGCGTTCGTGAATAGCTCTGACGCGATCAGAATGATCGCAAGCATCAACGCGAGTTCGAGGAAGAGCATCGTCATGCGGCACCTCGCATCGAACTATGCGAAAAGCGCGCAAGCGTGCGCGAAAGACAGGGATGTTGTAGTTGTAGGGACACGATAATTCCACGGCCGGACGTCGAGCGAACCACGATGCGCCACGCGCCGTCCGACCAAGAACGACATAGCGCATCGATGGTCTCGCCAAACCGTTCCGGTCGAACGCGCCACGGCAGCAGGGCCGAGGATGTTGACGCGTTCTCCTTCGCTCGCGAAGGAAGGCTACTCCCCAAAGACGGCGCAAGTTTAGCCCGATGCGCCCGATTTCGGCAAGCCGCGCATGCACGGGACAGAACCGTCATGAATATGCGTATGCCGATCGAATCGTTGTCGGCGCCGAGTGCATTCGGTAATCTGGCCGCGCCGGGCGCGACGCTTGCTGCGCGCGCCCAAGCGATCCTACAAGACTGCAACAAGAACCAAACGTTGTGTGACCGCAAGGTCACGGGAGATCTCATGCGCCTGAAACTTCTCGCCGCGGCAGCGGCCGTATCCATCCTCGCCGCGCCGACAATCGCGATGAGCAAGCCGCTCACCGTCTGCACCGAATCGAGCCCGGACGGCTTCGATGTCGTGCAATTCAATTCGCTCGTGACGACCAATGCGTCGGCGGATGTCGTCTTCAATACGCTCGTCTCTTACGACGAAGCCGCGAAGAAGGTCGCCCCTTCGCTCGCGGAAAAGTGGGACGTGAGCAGCGATGGCCTGACTTACACGTTCCATCTCCGTCCGAACGTGCAGTTCCAGACGACCGATTACTTCAAACCGACGCGCCCGCTCGGCGCCGACGATGTCGTCTTCACGTTCGAGCGCATGCTGTCGGACAGCAATCCGTGGCACAAAGTGGCGGGCGCGAGCGGCTTTCCGCACGCGCAGTCGATGGGCCTCGTAAAGCTCATCAAGGCCGTAACGAAAGTCGATGACCATACCGTGAAATTCGAGCTCAACGAGCCGAACGCGACCTTCGTGCCGATTCTCACGATGGGCTTCGCATCGATCTATTCATCCGAATACGCGGACAAGCTGCTGAAGGCGAACCAGCAAAACGATCTGAACAGCAAGCCCATCGGCACGGGCCCGTTCGTGCTGAAGAGCTACACGAAGGATTCGGTGATCCGCTACGACGTCAATCCGGCGTACTGGGGTCCGAAGCCGAAGGTCGATCGCCTGATCTACGCGATCACGCCGGATGCGTCCGTGCGCGCGCAGAAGATCAAGGCGGGCGAATGCCAGATCGCGCTGTCGCCGAAGCCGCAGGACGTGCTCGACGCGAAAAAGGACAAGTCGCTGAAAGTCAGCGAAGCGCCCGCGTTCATGACGGCGTTCGTCGCGCTCAATACGCAGAAGAAGCCGCTCGATAACCCGAAGGTGCGTCAGGCGATCAACATGGCTTTCGATCGCACGACGTACATGAAGACCGTGTTCGACAATACGGCCACGCCCGCCGTGAATCCGTATCCGCCCAACACGTGGAGCTACGACAAGACCATCGCGGCGTACAAGTATTCATCCGCCGATGCGAAGAAACTGCTCGCCGACGCAGGCTTCCCGAACGGTTTCGACACGACCATCTGGGTGCGCCCGAACGGCAGCGTGCTGAATCCGAATCCGAAAGCCGGCGCCGAATTGCTGCAGGCCGACCTCGCGAAGATCGGCGTGAAGGCGCAAGTCAAGGTGATCGAGTGGGGCGAACTGATCAAGGAGGCGAAGCAAGGTCAGCATGACATGCTGTTCATGGGCTGGGCCGGCGATAACGGCGACCCCGACAACTACATGTCGCCGCTCTTCAGTTGCAATGCGGTGAAGTCGGGCATCAACTTCGCGCGCTACTGCGACAGCCGGCTAGACAAGCTCATCGCCGACGGCAAGTCGACGCCCGATGTCGCGCAGCGCACCAAGGCCTATGTCGATGCGCAGAAGATCATCCACGACCAGGCGCTGTGGATTCCGCTCGTCTACCCGACGGCTGCGGCGCTCACGCGTGCGAACGTCAGCGGCTATAACGTGAGTCCGTTCGGGCGCGTGAACTTCGGCGGCGTTTCCGTGCAGTAACTACCGCAATGTCAAACCGGCGAAAAGCGGATCACGCCGTCATCGCCGGTTTCGCGCCTCAACGTGCCATCGAGCCAGAGCAGATTCAGATGCGCGAGTGCTTCGCCGAGCGCGAATGTCATCTGATGAATGTCGAGCTTTCGCTTGAACATGATCGGCACGATATCCGCGGCGCTGCACGGTTTCAGTGCGCACGCCTCGCGCACCTCTGCGAGCCGCGCGCGATGATGCTCGCGTAATTGCCCGATGCGCGTCTGCACGCCGCGAAACGGCTTGCCGTGCGATGGCAGCGCGAGCGTATCGGCGGGCATCGTCTCATAGCGGCCGAGCGATTCCAGATACAACGCGAGCGGATTGCCTTCCGGCTCGACCGCGAACACGGACACGTTCGTCGAGATGCGCGGCAGAACCATGTCGCCGGAAATGAGCAGCGTGTCGGCCGCGCAGAAGAGCGCGCTATGCTCCGGCGAATGCCCGTAGCCCGACACCACTTCCCAATTGCGCGTGCCGATACGGATGACATCGCCGTTGCGGATGCGCCGGTATTCGGCGGGCATCGACGGCACGAGCGTCGGGTAGTAGCTGTCGCGCTTGCGCAAGGCATCGAGCGAGGCTTCGTCGGTCAAGCCGTGCGCGGCAAAATGCGCCGCCGCGCGCTCGCCGCCGGCGTTGGAGCCGTCGCCGGCGGCCATCACGCGGCCCATTGCGTATTCGCCCAGCGAAATCCACAGGCGCACGTTCCAGCGCTTTTTGTCGCCGCCGTTGCAGATCCAGTCGGCAAGGCCCAGATGGTCCGGATGGCAATGCGTGACGATCACGCGCAGCACGGGCAGGCCATCGAGCACGGTGTCGAACACACGCTCCCAGTTCGCTCGGATCGTGTCGTTCGAAATGCCGCAGTCGATCACGGTCCAGCCCTTCACGCCGTCGATCTCGTCGCGCAGCAGCCAGAGATTGATGTGATCGAGCGCGAACGGCAACGGCATGCGCAGCCAGAAAACGCCCGGCGCCACTTCCTTGACACCGCCCGATTCGGGCAGCGCGTCGGCGAAAACATAATCGAGCTGGTGTTCGAGTGCGTTCATTCGGTCCGTGTCTCCGGGTTTGCGCCGCGTTGCAATTTAGCGAAGTTGACGATAACGTAAACATCCATTCTAACGTTGCGCGCGCATTTGCGCTGCCGGCCCGCGATGACTCAGCCGACGCATTACACGATCACCGAACTGTCGCGCGAATTCGACATCACACCGCGTGCGATTCGCTTCTACGAAGATCAGGGCCTGCTCGCGCCGAAGCGCGAAGGCTCGAACGGCCTGCGGCGCGTGTATTCGCCGCGCGACCGTACGCGCCTCAAGCTCACGCTGCGCGGCAAGCGGCTCGGCTTCACGCTGTCGGAAATCCGCACGCTGCTCGATCTCTATGACTCGCCGACCGGCTCGACCACGCAATTGCAAGCGTTCGTCGATACGATCGCGGCGCATCGCGAGGTGCTCGAACGTCAGCTCGAAGACCTGAACACGACGCTCACCGAGCTCGCCGCGTATGAGGAACAAGGCCGCGCGCTGATCGCAGCAGGAACGGAAAAGCGCGCGCGCAAACCCAAAGCGGCATGACGTGACTGCCCCACCCGAAGCGCAGGGTCGACATGAATCATTTCCCCAAGCTGCTCTCGTCGCAAATCGGCTTCGATGTCGCGCAGACGATACTCGAAGGCTTCGAGCATCACTACCGCGTGTTCCGGGACGCCGCGATCAAGGCGAAGGGCCTGTTCGAGCGCGGCGAATGGCTCGCGGTGCAGCAACTGGCGCGCGAGCGCATTGCATCGTATGACGATCGCGTCGCCGAATGCGTGACGCTGCTCGAAGACGAATACGACGCCGAGAACATCGACGACGACGTGTGGCAGCAGATCAAGCTGCACTACATCGGCTTGCTGACGACGCACCGCCAGCCCGAATGCGCGGAGACGTTCTTCAATTCCGTGTGCTGCAAGATCCTGCATCGCTCGTACTTCAACAACGATTTCATCTTCGTGCGGCCGGCAATCTCGACCGAATACATCGAAAACGATGAACCCGCCGCGAAGCCCACCTATCGCGCGTATTACCCGCAGAAGGACGGCCTCGCCGCGACGCTCGAGCGCATCGTCACGAATTTTCAGCTCGATCCGCCGTTCGAAGACTTGCAGCGCGACGTGCAATGCGTGATACAGGCGATGCGCGATGCTTTCGGCGATATCACGCCCGCGCCGAATTTTCAGATTCATGTGCTGTCGTCGCTGTTCTTCCGGAACAAGGCGGCGTATATCGTCGGGCGCGTCATCAACGGCGATGCGCTGCTGCCCTTCGCCATCGCCATCCGGCACACGTCGCCCGGGCTGCTCGCGCTCGACACCGTGCTGCTGTCGCGCGAGCAGGTGCTCATTATCTTCAGCTTCTCGCACTCGTATTTTCTGGTCGATATGGAAGTGCCATCGGCGTATGTGCAGTTCCTGAGCACGATCATGCCGCGCAAACCGAAGGCCGAAATCTATACGTCGCTCGGCTTGCAGAAGCAGGGCAAGAACGATTTCTATCGCGACTTGCTGCATCATCTGTCGCATTCGAGCGATAAGTTCATCGTCGCGCCCGGCATCAAAGGGCTCGTGATGATCGTCTTCACGCTGCCGTCGTTTCCTTATGTGTTCAAGCTCATCAAGGACGCGTTTCCGCCGCCGAAGGAAACCACGCGGCAGAAGATCCAGGACAAGTATCAGCTCGTGAAGCGTCACGATCGCCTGGGCCGCATGGCCGACACGCTCGAATATTCGAGCGTCGCGCTGCCCGTCGCGCGCCTCGACGACGCGCTCATCCGCGAACTGGAGAAGGAAGCGCCGTCGATGATCGAGTACGAAGGCGACAATCTCGTCATCCGGCACGTGTATATCGAGCGCCGCATGGTGCCGCTGAATCTCTTTCTGAAAGACGGAAGCGATGACGAAGTCGATCACGGCATCAAGGAATACGGCGATGCGATCAAGCAGCTGATCCAGGCCAACATCTTCCCCGGCGACATGCTGTACAAGAACTTCGGCGTGACGCGGCACGGTCGCGTGGTGTTCTACGACTACGACGAAATCGAGTATCTGACCGACTGCAACGTGCGCCGCGTGCCGCCGCCGCGCAATGAGGAAGACGAGCTGTCGGGCGAACCGTGGTATACCGTCGGGCCGCACGATATCTTTCCCGAAACGTACGGCACATTTCTGCTCGGCGATCCGCGCGTGCGCGAGGCGTTCATGCGCCATCACGCGGATTTTTTCGATCCCGCGCTCTGGCAGCGCTACAAGGAACAACTGCAGCGCGGCGAACTCGCCGATTTCTTTCCCTATGACCGGGACGTCCGATTCTGCATCCGTTATCCGGAGCGCTTCGACGAGTCCGGCCGACACGACGCGCGCGCCGCCTGACGCGCGCCGTCCCGCTTTGACTTTCGAACATGAACCCTACTTCCGACAACAACGAAACCTCGACTCCGCTTGCTCACCTGTTCGCCAACAATCAGGAATGGGTTCAGCGCAAGCTCGCCGAGGACGCCGACTTCTTCCAGCGTCTCGCGCATCAGCAGACGCCGGAATATCTGTGGATCGGTTGCGCAGACTCGCGCGTGCCCGCCAACGAAATCATCGGCCTGCCGCCGGGCGAAGTGTTCGTGCACAGAAACATCGCGAACGTGGTCGTGCACTCGGACCTCAACTGTCTTTCGGTCATCCAGTTCGCCGTCGATCTGCTGAAGGTGAAGCACATCATGGTCGTCGGCCATTACGGTTGCTCAGGCGTGGGCGCGGCGCTCGTCGGGCGGCGCGTCGGTCTCGCGGACAACTGGCTGCGCCATGTCGAAGACGTGCGCGAGAAGCACGCCGGGCTGCTCGACGAATGGCCGATGGGCGACGCGCGGCATCGCCGTCTCGTGGAGCTGAACACGATCGAGCAGACCATCAATGTATGCCGCACGACCGTCGTCAACGATGCATGGGCGCGCGGTCAGGAACTCACCGTGCACGGCTGGACCTACGGCGTGCACGATGGCCGCCTGCGCAACATGGGCATGATGATCGGCGCATCGGATGAGATCGATCCGGTGTATCAGTCGTGCATTGCCGCGATGAGCCGAAGCGGCGCGCATTCCGCGGAGAACGATGTACTCGCGTCCGATGCGGCGCGTCTGGGCGATATTCCCGCCGTTATTCAAGGCGTCATCAAGGAGTTGAAACATGAGTGAGACACAAACCGATCCCGTCGTCATCGTATCGGCGGCGCGCACGCCAATGGCGGCGTTTCAGGGCGATTTCGGGTCGCTGACCGCGGCAGGGCTCGGCGCTGCGGCGGTCAAGGCCGCAGTCGAGCGCGCGGGTGTGAAACCCGAGCAGATCGACGAGGCGATCATGGGTTGCGTGCTGCCCGCCGGCCAGGGCCAGGCGCCCGCGCGTCAGGCTGCACTCGGCGCGGGGCTGCCGCTGTCGACCGGCTGCACGACGATCAACAAGATGTGCGGCTCCGGCATGCGCGCCGCGATGTTCGCGCATGACATGCTGCTCGCCGGATCGGTCGATGCGATCGTCGCGGGCGGCATGGAAAGCATGACGAACGCGCCGTATCTTTTGCCGAAGGCACGCGGCGGCATGCGCATGGGCCACGGTCAGGTGCTGGATCACATGTTCCTCGACGGCCTCGAAGACGCGTACGAGAAGGGCCGCCTGATGGGAACGTTCGCGGAGCAATGCGCATCGTCGTATGCGTTCTCACGCGAGTCGCAGGATGCGTTCGCAGTCGAATCGCTGCGGCGCGCGCAACGGGCGAACGAAGACGGCTCGTTCAAGTGGGAGATCGCGGCGGTCACCGTGCCGGGCAAAAAAGGCGATACGGTCGTCGATCGCGACGAGCAGCCGTTCAAGGCCAACATCGACAAGATTCCGTCGCTCAAGCCCGCGTTTGCCAAGGACGGGACGGTGACGGCGGCCAATTCGTCGTCCATTTCGGATGGCGCGGCGGCGCTCGTGATGATGCGCGAGTCGACGGCGAAACGTCTCGGTGTGTATCCGATTGCGCGCGTCGTCGGGCACAGCACGTTTGCGCAGCAGCCCGCGTTGTTCACGACGGCGCCCGTCGGTGCGATCAACAGGCTCTTCGAGAAGAACGGCTGGCGCGCGAGCGATGTCGATCTGTATGAAATCAACGAAGCGTTCGCCGTCGTGACGATGGCCGCGATGCGCGAGCACGATCTGCCTCACGACAAGGTCAACGTGAATGGCGGCGCGTGTGCGCTCGGGCATCCTATCGGGGCTTCGGGGGCGCGGATTCTGGTGACGTTGCTCGGCGCGTTGAAGTCGCGCGGGCTGAAGCGTGGCGTCGCGAGTTTGTGTATTGGCGGCGGCGAAGCGACCGCGATGGGCGTGGAACTGGTTTGAGTGCCGCGAGCCGGTCCGGGTGCCGGGTGCCGGGGCCGGCGCGGTTGCTAGTTGATGACGTTCGTATCAGCCAGAAACATCGGAATCTCCGGTGCTGGCGTGACGATCGAAAATGGAATCGTCGCAGTCGATTTTCGGAAAACTCATGAGGGCTCTGATGAAGCCTGCGTTATCGTCATCGTCCGGCTCCCCCATCTGCCTTCGCACTTGCGCCTCGATCTTCATGCGTCGGGCGGTATACCGCCTGAAGCTCCCGAAGCTCGCTCTCGTCGATATTCGACGGTAAGGTTCCTTGAATGATTTTGAACATGGTCTGCTCCTCGTCTGAGCGTTGCGAGTAGCGAGACTGTACTCCGATTCAATAAGCATCCCTAGTCATCCAAACGATACAGGAATTTACTGCAACGACCCTTCATCGCCCCGCCAAAGACATCGCCACGGCGCGCTTGAACGGCGTCAATCTTTCGCCGATGCGCAACATCGTGTCACGCGCGACCCGCGCGGGCAACGAATCGCGCGTATAGATCTCCGTGATGAACCGCGTGATCAGATAAAGCGGCCGCGTCTCCTGCCGATGCTTCTGCTCATATCGCGCGAGCAGCGCATCGCCGGCGATATCGAGCCCCGCCGCGCGCGCATCGCCAATGCCGCGTGAAAGCATCTCGATGCCCGCCAGCCCGAAATTGAACCCATGTGCCGTGACCGGATGCATGCCGACCGCCGCATCGCCGACCGTCGCGAAACGCTTCGCCACGAAACGCTTCGGATAAACCGACACCAGCGGATAGACATGCCGCGTCGTGCGCAACGCCATCGTCCCGAGCCTTCGCTCGAAGCGTCGCTCGATTTCGCGATTGAACGCATCGGCATCGAGCGCGTTCAGTCGCTCTGTGTCACGCGCGTCGAGTGTCACCACGACCGACGACCGATGCGCGCCTGTTTCGGGATCAGGATTCATCGGCAGCAGCGCGAGCGTCTGCCGATGGCCGAAACATTCCCACGCGGCGTGATCGTGCGGCGCGTCGTGCGTCATGCAGCAAACCAGCATGGACTTGCCGAAATCGTGCATGTCGGCGGCGATGCCCAGCATGCGGCGCGTGGCGGAGAAACGGCTGTCCGCCGCGACGACGAGCTGCGCCTCGATCGTCTCGCCGCTTTCGAGCCGCACGCGCGCGCCGGAAGCATCGGTATCGATATCGATCACGCGCTCGGACGCGATGATGCGGATGTCCGCGCCCGACGCGCGACGATGCCCTACCGCATCGAACGCCGCGCGCCGGATCAGATGATTCGACACGAGCCAGCCGAGCTCGGCATGCCCCGAAAGCGCGTGACCGATCTTCAGCGCGAACGGCGACGACCCGTTGAAGATGCGCGCGTCCGCAAGCTGCGATTTCGCGTGCGCGTCGATACGTGCCCACACGCCGAGCGTCTTCAGAAACGTGACGGATTTCTGCGTCAACGCGATCTCGCGTCCGTCGAACGCGGGCTCGCGCAGCGCGTCGTCGCTCTGCTGCTCGACGAGCACGATCGACAAACCCGCGCCGCTCAACGCATTCGCCAGACACAAACCCGCCGGCCCCGCGCCGACGATCACGATATCGGTATGCCTCATCTTTCCGTCTTGCTTTTCTGAAAGCGCACAACGATAGCCGAAAGGCCGGCGAACGATCCGCGACGCCGAGTCGCGCGCTATAGTCGCAAGGTCGTCCAAACAAGGAACGTATCGGTCATGAAAACGGTATTGATCGTCGGCGCGTCGCGCGGCCTCGGCCACGAATTCGCGCGCGAATATTGTCGCGATGGCTGGCGCGTGCTCGCCACGGCCCGCGACAAGGCCTCGCTCTCCGCGCTCGACGCGATGGGCGCGCAAACCTTCCCGCTCGACGTCACGCAGCCCGAGCAGATCGCCGCGCTCGCGTGGCAACTGGACGAGGAAAAGCTGGACGTGGCGATCGTGGTTGCGGGCGTGTACGGTCCGCGCACCGAAGGCGTCGAAACCATCGGCGCCGACGATTTCGATCAGGTCATGCACACGAACGTCCGCGGCCCGATGCAACTGCTTCCCGTGCTTCTGCCGCTCACCGATGCCGCGAACGGCGTGCTCGCGGTCGTGTCGAGCAAGATGGGCAGCATCGGCGGGGCGAGCGGCACGACCGGCTGGCTGTATCGGGCGAGCAAGGCAGCGCTCAATTCGGCGCTGAAAGTGGCGTCGCTGGAATCGCGTCATTCGGCGTGCGTCGCGCTGCATCCGGGCTGGGTGCGCACGGAAATGGGCGGACCGTCGGCGGCGATCGACGTCGCGCACAGCGTGTCGGGCATGCGCGCGGTGATCGCCGAAGCGGGCGCGATGCGCGACGCGTTCAACGGGACCTTCGTGCAATACGACGGCACGAAGCTCGAATGGTGAAACTGGAGGGAATGTGACCTATCAAGTACACGGCGTTTCCGCATCGGGCAACTGCTACAAGGTTCGCCTCATCCTCGAACAGCTCGGCCTGCCTTACGCGTGGCATGAAGTCGACATGATGCACGGGGCGACCCGCACCGACGAATTCAAACGGCTCAATCCGAACGGCAAGGTGCCGGTGCTCGTCATCGACGAACACACGACGCTATCCGAATCCGACGCGATCCTCTGCTATCTCGCCGACGGCACTCCCCTCATGCCGACCGATCGCCTCGAGCGCGCGCAAGCGCTGCAATGGATGTTCTTCGAGCAGTACAGTCATGAGCCGTATGTGGCCGTGGCGCGCTTCATCTTACAGTTTCAGAAGAATCCCGGCGATGCCCGCCTGCCCGAGAAGATCGCCGGTTCCTATCGCGCGCTCGACGTGATGGAGCAGCATCTCGCCACCCGCACGTATTTCGTCGGCGAGCGGTACAGCGTCGCCGATATCGCGCTCTATGCGTACACGCACGTCGCCGGTGAAGCGAATATCGACCTGTCGCGCTACCCGGCGATCCGCGCGTGGCTCGAACGCGTGCGCAGCCAGCCGCGGCATGTCGAGATGCCGGGCGTCGATCAATGAAGCCGGTGGACTGTCCCTGCGGCGGCGCCGCGCCCGATCAGCGCCCCAATGCACGCGCGCCGCGTTACGAAGCGTGCTGCGGGCGGTTCATCGAGGGCAGCGAAAAGCCCGCCAGCGCGATGGAACTGATGCGTTCGCGCTACACCGCCTACGTGCTCGGCGACACGGCCTATCTTCGTGCGACATGGGCCGAATCCACGTGCCCGCCCGACCTCGACGCAGCCGACGCCGGCACGCGCTGGCTCGGCCTGCAGATCATGCGCCACACACGAATCGATGCCGATCACGAGGAAGTGGAGTTCGTTGCGCGCTACAAGACAGGCGGGCGCGCGCATCGGTTGCACGAGGCGAGCCGCTTCACGCGCAACATCGATGGAAACTGGATTTACGTCGATGGACAGATAAAAGAAAAGTAAATATGTCTTTAAGAAATATGCAGTGGCGTACGGTATTAATTTCCTAAGAATTTCCTTTCAGATTAAACAGTTACGGGGTACCACTTATTGTGCAGTGCAATTTTGAACGGTTAATCTGTGTTCGTCAGGGCGCAGTCATCTCCGTGCCCGGACGCTCGCAGCGAAGCCCCGTTTTGAAGCCAATTGTCATGCCTTTTTCGGGCATGACTCCCGGAACCCGCAGCCGATACTGCTCTTCACGAGCAGCGCGATAGGTTTGTGACTTCAAAAAGCGTTGGGCCGCGCCGGATCAACGCCTTATTGGAAGCGCAGTCGGAGTTCACGGATGGCGATCAGAACCTGGTTGGTCGGATGCAGCATGGTGTGCGCGCTCGCGACGTCACTCGTCACGTCCGCCGTGCGCGCCGAACCGATCGGCGGCGTGCGTCAATCCGAAGGTCTCCAGGCGCCCGCATTCGGCCAGCCGCTTTCCCGCATTCCCGATTCGCTCGATGCCGGCCTGCCCGCCGTCTCGAATGGGCTGAACGAAGCCGTCATCGAAATTCCCGAAGCGGACATCGCGCTCGAAACCACGGTATTCAAGCCGGACGGCGCCGGCCCGTTCCCGATGATCGTCTTCAACCACGGCAAGCTTCCCGGCGACTCGCACGCGCAGCCGCGCAATCGGCCGGTCGCGCTCGCGCGTGAATTCGTGCGCCACGGCTATGTCGTGGTCGTGCCGAATCGCCGTGGTTTCGCGGGCTCGGGCGGCGATTATGCCGGCCACGGCTGCGACGTCGAGGCGAACGGCTTCGCCCAGGCACAGGATGTCGCGGCGACCGTCGCGTACATGAGCGAGCAGGCGTATGTCGACAAGACACATATCGTCGTCGCGGGCACGTCGCACGGCGGCCTGACGACGATCGCCTACGGCGCGCGCGATGCCGTCGCGGCGCCCGGCGTGCGAGGCCTCATCAACTTCTCGGGCGGCCTGCGTCAGGACGAATGCACGGGCTGGCAGAAAAACCTCGTCAGCGCGTTCGGCGATTACGGCCAGAACGTGCGCCTGCCGTCGTTGTGGCTCTACGGCGACAACGACTCGGTCTGGCAGGGCGATCTTTCCACGCAGATGTTCACCGCCTTCACGTCGCACGGTGCGCGCGCGAACATGGTCGATTTCGGCACCTACAAGAACGATGCGCATCGGCTCGTCGGCGATCGCGACGGCGTGCAGATCTGGTGGCCGCGCGTGAAG
Source organism: Caballeronia sp. INML3B (assembly GCF_023631305.1). Taxonomy (NCBI): domain Bacteria; kingdom Pseudomonadati; phylum Pseudomonadota; class Betaproteobacteria; order Burkholderiales; family Burkholderiaceae; genus Caballeronia; species Caballeronia sp. INML3B. The sequence continues at coordinate 323,106 of NZ_JALQDI010000001.1, read as the reverse complement.
TCCTTCCTCGCGCAGATCGGCATGCCGACCGCCGTGCAGTACCAGGTTTCCGAGCCGAACATGCCGAACGCGACCCACTTCGCGGATCTCGATTCGGTGCAGGCCGTTCCGTACGTCGATGAAAACGGCCGCGCCGGCTATCGCAACTTCCTCTCGCAGTATTCGAGCCGCGCGTTCGCCGTGTCGGATTCCGGCGCGTGGTCGTGGGCCGAAGGCGGCGACGATCCGATGGCCGTCGCCATTGCGAGCTGCCAGAAGCAGAGCGCCGATCCTTGCAGGCTCTACGCGGTGAACAATCGCGTCGTCTGGAACGATCAGGCGGCCGAGACGCAGACCGCATCGCGCTGACCGCGCCCTTTCCCGATTCCTCCGAACGCCGGTCTTCGCACCGGCGTTCGCCTTTATCGAACACGCATCTTCCGCGCCAATCCGCCGACAACGCTTCGAATTGAACGAAGTTGCGTGCGATAGCGCGTTTTCGCATTTCCGTTGGGCACGCGCGCATGCCCAAAAAAACCTTCCGAATACGGAAGCCTGCGCATCTTTTAGGGATAATTGACTCGCGCAGTTTTCCCCGCAACGCAGGCGTCCAGGCGCCTGCCCGACGTATCCGGCCCGCACCGCGCGCGCGGGCCTGGGAGCCGTTTTTGAACACAGAAGCCAATCAGGACTGGGTTGCCCGCTCGCTCGCGGCCGTGTGGCATCCGTGCACCCAGATGAAACATCACGAGCGCGTGCCGCTCGTGCCGATCGCGCGCGGCAAGGGCGCGTGGCTCTACGATCCGCAAGGCAACCGCTATCTCGATGCGATCAGCTCGTGGTGGGTGAATCTCTTCGGCCACGCGAACGACGACATCAACCGCGCGCTGAAAGATCAGCTCGACACGCTCGAACACGCGATGCTCGCCGGCTGCACGCACGCACCGGCGGTCGAACTGGCCGAGCGTCTTTGTGCGCTGACCGGCCGCACGCTCGGACATGCCTTTTTTGCGTCGGACGGCGCCTCGGCGGTCGAGATCGCGCTGAAGATGAGCTTTCACTTCTGGCGCAATCGCGGACGGGGCGGGAAGCGCGAGTTCGCGTGCCTCGCGAACAGCTATCACGGCGAAACGATCGGCGCGCTCGGCGTCACCGATGTCGCCATTTTCAAGGACGCTTACGATCCGCTGATTCGTCATGCGCATGTGGTCGCGTCGCCGGCCGCGGTGGGCGTCGATGAAGCCATCGGCGCAATGCGCGCGCTGTTCGAGCAACGCGCGTCGGCACTCGCGGCGGTCATCGTCGAGCCGCTCGTGCAATGCGCGGCTGGCATGGCCATGTACGACGCGTCGTATCTCACGCAGTTGCGCGCACTTTGCGACGAATTCGGCGTGCATCTGATCGCCGATGAAATCGCGGTCGGCTGCGGGCGCACCGGTACGTTTTTCGCGTGCGAGCAGGCCGGAATCTGGCCGGATTTCATTTGCCTGTCGAAGGGCATCAGCGGCGGCTACCTGCCGCTTTCGATTGTCCTCACGCGTGACGATATCTACGCCGCCTTTTACGACGACGACATCACCCGCGCCTTTCTGCATTCGCATTCGTACACGGGCAACCCGCTCGCGTGCCGCGCCGCGCTGGCGACGCTCGATCTCTTCGAGCGCGCGAACGTGCTCGCGGAGAACCGGCGCAAGTCCGCGTTGCTGCACGAAGCGTTGCAGCCGCTGCTCGAACATGAGCGCGTGCGCAATCTGCGCCAGCGCGGCACGATCTTCGCGTTCGATGTCGATATCGACGACAAGACTTTCTCGCGCCGCTTTTTCGCCAACGCGTTGCAGCGCGAACTGCTGATGCGTCCGATCGGCACGACGGTCTATCTGATGCCGCCGTACATCCTCTCCGACGACGAACTCCTGCTCCTCGCGCAACGCACGCGCGACACGCTCGACGCGACGCTTGGCGGAGACGCAGCATGACGAACAGTTCGCAAGCGCTGTATGAAACGCTGAAGCAAGGCCTCGCCGATATCGACGCGCGCGGCCTGCGACGCCGCCGCAAGACGATCGACAGCGCGTGCTCCGCGCACATGACGGTCGATGGCCGCGAGATGGTCGGCTTCGCGAGCAACGATTATCTCGGCCTCGCCGCGCACGAAGCGATCCGCGCGGCGCTCGGGCAGGGCGCGTCGCTGTTCGGCGCCGGCAGCGGCGGCTCGCATCTGCTCGGCGGCCATTCGCGCGCCCACGCGCAACTCGAAGACGATCTCGCCGCGTTCTCGGGCGGTTTCGTCGACAACCCGCGCGCGCTCTTCTTCAGCACCGGCTACATGGCGAACCTCGCCGTGGTGACCGCGCTCGCCGGGCGCGGCACGCTCGTGTTCTCCGATGCACTGAACCACGCGTCGCTCATCGACGGCGTGCGCCTGTCGCGCGCGGAAACGCAGATCTACCCGCACGCCGACATGGACGCCCTCGACGCGATGCTCGACGCCTCAGGTGACTGCGCCGCGACGAAGCTCATCGTCACCGATACGGTGTTCAGCATGGACGGCGACATCGCGCCGCTCCCGCGTCTCGTCGAACTCGCGGAGAAATACGGCGCGTGGCTCGTCGTCGACGATGCGCACGGTTTCGGCGTGCTCGGCCCGCAAGGACGCGGCGCGTTGGCGCATTACGCGCTGCGCTCGCCGCATCTCGTCTATGTGGGCACGCTCGGCAAGGCGGCGGGCGTCGCGGGCGCGTTCGTCGCGGCGGATGAAACCGTCGCCGAATGGCTCGTGCAGCGGGCGCGTCCGTATATCTTCACGACGGCGTCGCCGCCCGCTGTCGCGCATGCGGTGTCGGCGAGCGTGAGGATCATCGGCAGCGACGAGGGCGATCAGCGGCGCGCGCATCTCGCATCGCTCATCGAGACGACCCGCGCGATGCTGAAACGCACGCGCTGGATGCCCGTCGATTCGCATACCGCCGTGCAGCCGCTCGTGATCGGCGGCAACGACGAAACGCTGGAAATCGCCGCCGCGCTCGACAAGCACGGCCTCTGGGTGCCCGCGATTCGCCCGCCGACGGTTCCCGCCGGCACCTCGCGGCTGCGCATTTCGCTTTCCGCCGCGCACAGCGAGGACGATCTCGCGCGCCTCGATCACGCTTTGAACACGCTATGACCGCCTTATCGCTATTCGTCGCCGGAACCGATACGGAAATCGGCAAGACCTTCGTCTCCGCGGCGCTGCTGCACGGCTTCGCGCGCGCCGGCCTGCGCGCCGCCGCGATGAAGCCGATCGCGTCGGGCGCCAGCGAGCGCGACGGCGTGCTGCACAACGAAGACGCCGATCAGCTCGACGCCGCCGCGAGCGTCGCACTGCCCAACGACATCCGCACGCCGTTCATGATGCGCGAGCCGATCGCGCCGCACATCGCCGCCGCGCGTGAAGGCATCGCGCTCGATATCGGGCGCATCGTCGACGCGCATCGCCATGCCGCGACGAAAGCGGATATCGTCGTGGTGGAAGGCGTCGGCGGGTTTCGCGTGCCGCTCGACGATACCCACGACACCGCCGATCTCGCCGTCGCGCTGAATCTGCCGGTGGTGCTCGTGGTCGGCATGCGGCTCGGCTGCATCAGCCACGCGCTCTTGACCGCGGAAGCCATCGCCTCGCGCGGACTGACGCTCGCGGGCTGGGTCGCGAATCGCGTCGACCCGAACATGCTGTATCCGGACGAAAATATCGCAACGCTCAAGCAACGCATCGAAGCGCCGCTCATCGGCGTGATCCCGCATCTCGCGCCGAACGACGCACGGCGCGCCGCCGATTCGCTCGACATCGGCCTTCTGACAGACCAGCTTCATCGAAAGGATTGACCCCATGACACAGCAAACCGCCGCAGAGACCACTTCCACGACCACGCCGCAGCCGATGCAGCGCTGGCGCGTCGCCGATGTCGTCGCGCTGTACGACTTGCCGTTCAACGATCTGCTCTATCGCGCGCAGACCGTGCATCGCGAAAATTTCGATCCGAACGCGGTGCAGCTTTCCACGCTGCTCTCGATCAAGACGGGCGGCTGCGAGGAAGACTGCGCGTACTGTCCGCAATCGGTGCATCACGACACCGGCCTCAAGGCCGACAAGCTGATGGACGTCGACGAAGTGCTGAAGGCGGCCGAAGTCGCGAAGTCCAACGGCGCGACGCGCTTTTGCATGGGCGCGGCGTGGCGCAATCCGAAGGATCGTCATCTGGAGCCGATCAAGGACATGATCCGCGGCGTCAAGGCGATGGGCCTCGAAACCTGCGTGACGCTCGGCATGCTCGAAGCGCATCAGGCGCAGGGGCTGCGCGAAGCCGGTCTCGATTACTACAACCACAATCTCGATACGTCGCCGGAGTTTTACGGTCAGATCATCTCGACGCGCACGTATCAGGATCGTCTCGACACGCTGGAGCACGTGCGCGACGCGGGCATCAATGTCTGCTGCGGCGGGATCGTCGGCATGGGCGAATCGCGGCGCGAGCGCGCGGGGCTGATCTCGCAGCTCGCAAACATGGAGCCGTATCCCGAATCGGTGCCGATCAACAATCTCGTGCAGGTCCCGGGCACGCCGCTCACGGGCGTCGACGCACTCGATCCGTTCGAGTTCGTGCGCACGATCGCGGTCGCGCGCATCACGATGCCGAAGGCGATGGTGCGTCTCTCCGCCGGTCGCGAGCAGATGGACGAAGCGCTGCAGGCGCTGTGCTTCGCCGCCGGCGCGAATTCGATTTTCTACGGCGACCAGCTTCTGACGACGAGCAACCCGCAAGCCGAAGCGGACCGCAAGCTGATCGAGCGTCTCGGCATGCGCGCGGAGTCTGCGCAGAACGTCGGCGTCGAAAGCACCGGGCGCTCGTGCGGACACGGCCACGCATGAAAATCATCTTCTACGAAAAGGGCGCCGATCTCGACGCGTGGCTCGGCGGCCTGAGACGCGAGTTGCCGGATGCGGACCTGCGCGTGTGGGAACCGGGGGACACCGCGCCCGCCGATTACGCGATCGTCTGGCGGGCGCCGCGCGAGCTCTTCGCGAATCGTCCGGATCTGAAGGCCGTGTTCAATCTCGGCGCGGGCGTCGACGCCATTCTCGATGTCGAGCGCAAGGAACCCGGCACGTTGCCGCCGAACGCGAAGCTCGTGCGTCTCGAAGATACCGGCATGGCCCGGCAGATGGTCGAATACGCGACCTGCTGCGTGCTGCGCTATCTGCGCCGTTTCGACGAATACGACGCGCTGCAACGCGAACGCCGCTGGGAAAAGCTGCCGCAGCACGCGCGCGAGTCGTTCACCGTCGGCGTGCTCGGGCTCGGCGTGCTGGGCGCTGAAGTCGCAAAGGGACTGCTGAAGCTCGGCGTGCCGGTGCGGGGCTACAGCCGGTCGCCGAAGATGATCGAAGGCGTGCAGGTTCACGCAGGCCCCGATCAGTTCGATGCTTTTCTCGACGGCGTGAAGGTGCTCATCAACCTGTTGCCGCATACGCCCGACACCGAAGGCATTCTGAACGCGCGCGCGTTCGGCAGGCTCGCGCGCGGCGCGTATCTCGTGAACGTCGCGCGCGGCCCGCATCTCGTCGACGCCGATCTGCTCGCCGCGCTCGACAGCGGCCAGATCGCCGCCGCCACGCTCGATGTCTTCCACACGGAACCGCTGCCGCAGGATCATCCGTTCTGGACGCACCCGCGCGTGTCGGTCACGCCGCACATTTCGGCGGAAACGCTGCGCGAAGAAAGCATCGTGCAGATCGCCGGCAAGATCAAAGCGCTCGCGCGCGGCGAACGGATCAGCGGCATCGTCGATTTCAAGCGCGGGTACTGAACGCATCGCATATAAAAGGAGACAGCCATGATTCCGGCCAAGGTGAAAATCGTCGAAGTCGGGCCGCGCGACGGCCTGCAGAACGAAAAGGAGTTCGTGCCCACGCAAACCAAGATCGAGCTCGTGAACCGGCTCGCGCGCGCGGGCATCGTCAATGTGGAATCGACGTCGTTCGTGTCGCCCAAATGGGTGCCGCAGATGGCCGACGCCGCCGCCCTGATGGCTGGCATCGAGCGCCGTCCGGGCACGATCTACTCCGTGCTGACGCCGAACATGCGCGGCTTCGAAGGCGCGCTCGAATCGAAGGCCGATGAGATCGTGATCTTCGGCGCGGCGAGCGAGGCGTTCTCGCAGAAGAACATCAACTGCAGCATCGCGGAGAGCATCGCGCGTTTCGAACCGGTCGCGAAAGCCGCGAAGGACGCGGGCATGCGCCTGCGCGGCAGCATCTCGTGCGCGCTCGGCTGCCCGTATCAGGGCGAAGTGAGCATCGAGTCGGTCGTGGATGTCGTCGAGCGCATGAAGGCGCTCGGCTGCGATGAAATCGACATCGCCGATACGATCGGCGTCGGCACGCCCAAGCGCACCCGCGAAGTGCTCGCGGCGGCGCAGAAGGTGTTTCCGCGCGAGGGGCTCTCCGGGCACTTTCACGACACGTACGGACAGGCCATTGGCAACATCTATGCGGCGCTGCTCGAAGGCATCGAGATTTTCCACGCATCGGTCGCGGGGCTCGGCGGCTGTCCGTATGCCAAGGGCGCGACCGGGAATGTCGCGACGGAAGACGTCGTCTATCTGATGAACGGGCTCGGCATCGAGACGGGCGTCGATCTGGATCAGCTCGTCGATATCGGCGATTTCATTTCGCGCGCTATCGCCAAGCCCAGTTCGTCGCGCGCCGGCCGTGCGCTCTTCACGAAAAAGCGCGATGGCGTCGCAGCCTGCGCCTGAACGACAAAGGACCACGATGATCGATCAATTACCCGATTCCGCGCGCCGCGTCGCGCTCTTGCTGAAGGAACGCGGCCATCCGCACGACGTCGTGATGCTGCCGGAAACCGGAAAGACTTCCGCCGAGGCCGCCGCCGGCCTGGGCTGCGCGGTCGCGCAGATCGCCAAGTCGATTCTCTTTCGGCGCCGCGAGGACGATGCGCCCGTGCTCGTGATCGCGAGCGGCGCGAATCGCGTGGACGAGGCGAAGGTCGCGGCGCGCGTCGGCGCACTGGCGCGCGCGGATGCGAAGTTCGTGCGCGAGAAGACCGGCTATGCGATCGGCGGTGTGTGCCCCATCGGCCACGCGGTCGAGCCGGTCACGCTGATCGACGAAGACCTGCTCGCGCTCGACAGTCTCTGGGCCGCGGCGGGGCATCCGCATGCGGTGTTCAATCTGTCGCCGCAAGAGTTGATCGAGTTGACGGGCGCGCCGGTCGTCGATGTCGCCTTGCGCGAGACGGCCGAGTCATGACCGGCCTGGCGTCGCCGTGCGTCGACGTCTGCCGCATGAACCCGGAGACCGGCTTCTGCGACGGCTGCCTTCGCACCATCGGCGAAATCGCGGCCTGGGCATCCAGCGACGATCATGAAAAGCGCGCGGTGCTCGCGCGCGTCGAGAGCCGCCGCCATGGCGCGCGCGTCGTGACGATCGGCGAATCGTTCGAAGCGACGCTCGCGCTGCCGCCCGATTCGATCAAACATTTCGCGACGCTCGTCAACGATCTCAACCCGCTGCATCACGACGACGCCTACGCGCGCGCGAGCCGCTTCGGTTCGCTGATCGCCTCCGGCACGCAGCCGACCGCGCATCTGATGGCGATGCTCGCCGCGCATTTCTCGCGCGACGCGCAGCCGCTCGGCCTCGAGTTCGGGATCAAGCTGACGCGCGCCGCGAAGGCAAACGACGTGCTCACGATGTTCTGGCGCGTCACCGAAGCGAAGTGGAAAGCGAGCCTCGGCGGCGACCTCGTGAAGCTCGAAGGCGGCGCGCGCAATCAGCACGGCGAGACGGTGATGAAGGGGACGGCCACCATCCTCGTGATGCCGAAGGAGCCGCGCGCGTGAAGGCGCTTCCGGAATCCATGACGGTGTTCGAGCGCGGCTGGCTGTCCTCGAACAATGTGCTGTTCGCGAGCGATGAAGGCACCGCGATCGTCGATACCGGCTATGCGTCCCACGCGCCGCAGACGCTCGCGCTCGTGAAGCAGAAGCTCGGCGCGCGCACGCTCGATCTGATCGTCAACACGCATCTGCATTCGGATCATTGCGGCGGCAACGCGCTGCTTCAGGAAAACCATGCGTGCCGCACGCTGATTCCCGCGAGCGAGGCGCACGCCGTGCGCACGTGGGATGAAGAAGCGCTCACGTTTCGCGCAACCGGCCAGCGCTGCGAACGCTTCGACTTCACGGGAACGATCGAACACGGCACGACGCTCGCGCTCGGCGGCTTCGAATGGAACGTGCTCGGCGCGCCGGGCCACGATCCGCATTCCTTGATGCTGCATTGTCCGCAGATGCGCGTACTGATCAGCGCCGACGCGTTATGGGAAAACGGCTTCGGCGTGATCTTTCCCGAGTTGGAAGGCGACAGCGGTTTCGCGGAAGAGCGCGCGGTGCTCGAACTGATCTCGACGCTCGACCTCGATCTCGTGATTCCCGGGCACGGCGCGCCATTCACCGATGTCGCGCGCGCGCTCGATGTGGCTGCATCGCGGCTCGACTATCTGCAAGCCGATCCCACACGCAACGCGAAGAACGCGCTCAAGGTGCTGATCGTGTTCAAGCTGATGGAAGTGCGCGCGATGTCCTTCGACGCCTTGCTCGCAATGACCGGGCAAGCCCGCGCGATGCGCGCCGCCGCCGATGCGCTCGCGCGGCCGGGCGAGCGTCGGAGGCTCATCGAGACGATCGTCGGGGAATTGGCGCGCGGCGGCTCGGTGAACGTGAGCGGCGCGATGGTGTCGGCGGCCTGATCAAACCGGACGCCCAAAAGAAAGCCGCTTGTCAGCTACGGCAAGCGGCAGAATCATAGGGACGTGATCAACGTCCAGCGTATCGTAGCGCGACGCTGTTTCACGTGCATCGGTGCTTTCCCTACAAAACTTTAACGATCACCTGAATCGGCGTAAGACCCAATGCCGGCGCGGGTTTCAGGGCGCATCGGCCTCGAAGAAGGCGAGCATTTCCGCGAGCAGCATGTCGGGCTGTTCCTCGGGAATGTAGTGCCCGCACGGCAGCGCGCGGCCGCTCACGTCGCGTGCGACGCGCCGCCATTCATCGAGCGCATCGAAGCATCGCTCGATCACGCCTTCTTCTCCCCATAGCACGCGCAGCGGACACGCGACCTTCAGGCCGCGTTCGAGATCGGCGCGATCGTGGTCCAGATCGATGCTCGCCGATGCGCGGTAGTCCTCGCACATCGCGAAGATCGCGCCGGGCGATGCGAGCGCGTCGCGATACGCCTGCAACGCGTGCGGCGCGAACGGCGCGAGTCCCGCGTGCCGATTGCCCATCACGCGATCGATATAGGCGTTCGGATTGCCGCCGATCAGCAACTCGGGCAACGGCGACGGTTGAATCAGCAGGAACCAGTGGAAGTATGCGGTCGCGAAGGCGCGGTCGGTCGCCTCGTACATCGCGAGCGTCGGCGCGATATCGAGCAGCATCAGACGATCGACGGCATCCGGAAAGTCCATCGCCATGCGATGCGCGACACGCGCGCCGCGATCATGCGCGCAGACGAGAAAGCGTTCGAAGCCGAAGTGACGCATCACCGCGACCTGATCGGCGGCCATCGCGCGCTTCGAATACGGCGTGTGACGCGCGTCGCTTTTCGGCTTCCCCGACGCGCCGTAGCCGCGCAGATCCGTGGCGATCACGGTGAAGTGCTTGGCAAGCTCGCCGGCGCACTTGTGCCAGATTTCGTGCGTTTGCGGATGACCGTGCATGAGGAGCAGCGGCGGCCCGTCACCGCCTTTCATCCCGACGATTTCGACGTCCCCCGCATCGACGCGAAACGGCTCGTAGTCTCCGAAAGACATGGTGTTTTCTTGTTCGTGGCATTGCGGGTCATTGTAGGCGCGGGTGCGCCATTGCTCACGCGCCGGAGGGCGTGCGAACGCGGAAACCGAAGACTTCCTCGGGAAATGGCGGATGTTTCGCCGACGATGCCGTGCTTATAATCGAACGATCGTTCGCTATCCGGGCGCGCACGCTTTCCCGAAAACGAGCGCCAGTTCGTAGAATGGTTTCAATGCTGCCCGGACACATTCAGGAGATTCGTGCCATGGCCCTGCCCGCCATCTTGCAGCACCTCACATTGCCCGTCGTCGGCTCGCCGATGTTCATCGTCAGTTATCCGGAACTCGTGCTTGCGCAATGCAAGGCGGGGATCGTCGGCTCGTTTCCGGCGCTGAACGCTCGCCCCGCCGAATTGCTCGACGAATGGCTCACCCAGATTCAGGCCGCGCTCGCGGAGCACAGGGCGGCGAATCCTGAAGCGGTCATCGGACCGATCGCGGTGAACCAGATCGTTCATCAGTCGAATGCGCGGCTCGAGCAGGATGTGCGCGTGTGCGTCGAGCACAAGGTGCCGATCTTCATCACGAGCCTGCGTGCGCCGGTCAGGGAAATGATCGACGCCGTTCACTCGTATGGCGGCATCGTGCTGCACGATGTCATCAATCTGAGACACGCGCAGAAAGCGCTCGAAGCGGGCGTCGATGGCCTCATTCTCGTCGCGGCGGGCGCGGGCGGCCATGCGGGCACGACGTCACCGTTCGCGCTCGTCGGCGAAGTGCGGCGCATCTTCGACGGTCCGATCGTGCTGTCGGGCGCAATCGCCAACGGCGGCTCGATTCTCGCCGCGCAGGCGATGGGCGCGGACCTCGCCTACATGGGCACGCGCTTCATCGCGACGAAAGAAGCGCACGCGCTGGAGGCCTACAAGCGCGCAATCGTCGATGCGAAAGCCGCCGACATCATCTACACGAACCTCTTCACCGGCGTGCACGGCAACTACATCCGCGAGAGCATCGTCAAAGCGGGGCTCGATCCAGACGCTTTGCCGGAGTCCAACAAGGAAGCGATGAACTTCGCCGAAGGCACGAGCAAGGCGAAGGCATGGAAGGAGATCTGGGGCGCGGGGCAAGGCGTCGGGCTGATGGAGGACGTGCCGAGCGTGGCCGAGTTGGTCCAGCGCCTGAAGCGCGAGTACGACGACGCGAAGACGCGCCTCGCGATCGGCTGATCCTTTTCCGATAGCCGCAAAAAAACACCGCGCATGAAGCGCGGTGTTTTCGTTTGGGCGTGTGCGCTGCTTAGAACTTCGCGCGGATGCCGACGCCGAACGTATCGCCCGACGACATGCTCGTGTACTTGTCGTTCAGGTACGCCGCGTAGACGTCGGTGCGCTTCGACAGCGGGTAGTCGTAGCCGACCGCCCAGCTCTTGTGCGTCTGGTCGAGGCCGCCATTGCTGCGCGAGTACGCGTACGACGCCATCACCGTGCCCGGACCGACCGGCACGGTCACGCCGCCCTGTCCGGTGTTGACGTGGAACGTGCCGGGGCCGTCGAAGTCGTTCTTCGTGTACATGTACTGCGCGAAGAATTTCACGTACTTCATGTCGAACGACGCACCCAGTTGCCCGACGCTCTGGCTCTTGTAGCCGGGCGTCGCGAAGCCGTCGATCGTCGTCAGGTCGCCGGGTACGTTGTTGAAGTTCACGTACTGATAGACGCCCGTGGCCGCGAACGGGCCGTGGAAGTACAGGAACTGCGCGCTGTACTTCTTCGAGCGGCCGTCGCCGGCGGTGTTGCCGAAGCTGTACATCACGCTGCCGGACAGACCGTTGAAGTCAGGCGACGTGTACTGCACCGAGTTGTTCCAGCCCGAATCGCCGACCACGCCCTGATCCGTCCGATACGTCGGGAACGTGCCTGCGCCGAGGAACACGTGATAGACCATCGGCGAGAAGACGTACGAATCGACGAACGGGTTGAAGAGAATCGTCGAGACGAAGAGTTGCGTCGTCAGGCGGCCTGCGGTGAACGTGCCGATCGGACCTTGTATGCCGACGTACGAGTTGCGCGCGAAGAAGGTGTCGCCTTGGAAGCGCCCGTACTGGCCATTCTGTGCGCGGAAGAAGCTTTCCAGCGTGAAGATGGCCTTGTAGCCGCCGCCCAGATCCTCGGCGCCCTTCAAGCCCCAGTACGACGTCGACATGCCGCCGCCGCTGACGTTCCACGCGCGATCGCCGCCCGGGAATTTTGTAGCGCCGACCCATTCGTCGACCTGCCCGTACAGCGAAACGCTCGATTGCGCGTGTGCCGCGCCCGCGGCAAAGAGGCCGAGCATCGCTGCGGCGACCGCGGTGGCCTTGACCGTTGCTTTCACCGTAGTCTTCGGCGCACGGTTGACGGTTGACTTCATGAACTCTCCTGTCTTTTGTCGAAAATTAAAAGCTTGGCGGGCGAGGAGCGTTGCCTCGCCTTGTTTGACCGGTTGACGGTTCATGTGGGCGAGAGTGGCATCGCGTGTGGAGCGGCACCATCTTTACGGACCATTTTTCCGGTCAAAAATGTTTTTGGTTATTGCGGGTATAGCGGTTCGGATAATGCCGATCGACTGCGCATCCCGCGAAGCGAATCGAGTCGAACGCGCGCGCAGGATTCCATGTGGCTCAATGCTTTGCGAAGCGAGCAGCGGCGCGCCTGTCGAAGCGCCGAAAGCCATTCGAAATATTGGAAATACGACATTTCTCCGCGCAGGGCGCATTGTCCGTGCGCGGAAAAAAGAGCGGAACGTCTTAAAGAAAATCGCTGCGTAACTGTGGCGAGATTACGTCATCGCGGCAGCGGAACTAGACGTGCCAATAGTTTTTCGTTCTGCACGGTAAACGCACGGAACGACAGCTATTGCCGACGGGAAGGGAGAATCAGTTGCGGTAATTCGCGTTGGCCGGCGCGCGGCCATCGTCCGCCGGACGCCCGGGTGGGCGCGGCAGGCTGCGCTCTTCGTTGTAGCGCGTGATGTCGGCGCGAATGGAACCCGCGCCGCGGATGGGCACCGCCTGATCGGCGCGCGGACCGGGGCGCACTTCGGCGCTCACGGGCGTCAAACCGTCTTTGGCGGCGACCGGCGTGAAGTGCAGCGATTGCCTGCTCGGGGCGGAATCGCTGAACACCGCCGAGGACAGCCACTCGACGCGCGGCCCCGCGAGCGCGAGCGAACCCGCCACCGCCAGCGCGCCGAGCGCAGCGGATGCGAAAAGCCGGGTAGTCTTGCGAAAGCCAGTGAGCGTCATGTCGAAACTGCCTTGCGTCCGACCGATATTCCCGTCCGTGGGTCGAAAACGCGAGCTTTCGATCAGGCGGACAACCGGCTGTAGTCGGAGGTTTCAGGCGCCTGCATCGAGACGATGCAAAAACCCGCCAACCGGTGTATCCAACAATTTATTTGGACCGGTCGCGGCAGTCGAGCCAAAAAGTGTTAGGCCTGCTCGATGGTTGTAACACCATGTTACGTCAGAGTTTTTTCGCGTTGGCCGACCGTTTCGGATGCCCAAAGATGTGACGAAAATCATGCTGACCAGACGATTGAAAAGCCGTGAAATTGACCCACTCGCGGCCCGAATGTTGCTGTAGAGCACTTTCGGCCCGCGCACAATTTTTACCGTTTTCATGCGCATTGGTAATCAATCGATCCAGTAAATGAATTTGCCAATTTAATCGCGCGCGAGCGAAAATCATGGTTTTTCCTGACTTGACGATGGCTACGCGCGGCAGCGCGCCCGGCGTTCCCAGGTACGAGAATCTCTGATGGCACGGCCCAAACTTCTTCCGGACAATTTCACGCTGGCGCTCGTCGGCACTGTCATCATCGCCAGCTTCCTGCCTTGTCGGGGCAGCGCTGCGGTCGCGTTCAACTGGATCACCGATGTCGCCATCGGCTTGTTGTTCTTCCTGCACGGCGCAAAGCTTTCTCGCGAGGCGATCATTGCGGGCGCGACGCACTGGCGGCTGCATCTCGTCGTGCTGCTCAGCACCTTCGCGCTCTTTCCGCTGCTCGGCCTCGTGCTCAAGCCGGTGCTCACACCGCTCGTCACGCCCGCGCTCTACACGGGCATCCTCTTTCTTTGTACGCTGCCGTCCACGGTGCAATCGTCGATTGCCTTCACTTCGATGGCGAAGGGCAACGTGCCGGCGGCTGTGTGCAGTGCATCCGCGTCGAGCCTGCTCGGCATTTTCATCACGCCGGCGCTCGTCGGACTCGTCGTGAGCAATCACGGCGCGACGACCGGGTCACCGTGGCATACCGTCGGCAACATCACGCTGCAGCTGCTCGTGCCGTTCGTCGCCGGGCAATTGCTGCGGCCGGCCATCGGCAAATGGATCGACAGGCACCGCGCGATGCTCAAGTTCGTGGACCAAGGCTCGATCCTGCTCGTCGTCTACGTGGCGTTCAGCGAGGCCGTGAACGAAGGCATCTGGCATTCGATCTCGCTGTCGACGCTCGCGGGCCTGCTCGCCGTCAACATCCTGCTGCTGGCGGCCGCGCTCCTCATCACGGCGTTCACGGCGAAGCGCCTCGGCTTTTCCCGCGCCGATCAGATCACGATCATCTTCTGCGGCTCGAAGAAAAGCCTCGCCTCCGGCATTCCGATGGCGAAGGTGATTTTCGCGTCGCACGCGGTTGGCGCGGTGGTGCTGCCGCTCATGCTCTTCCATCAGATCCAGCTCATGGTGTGCGCGGTGCTCGCGCAGCGCTGGGGAGCGCGCAAGACGGCGCCCGAGCCGGTGCGCGAGAACAAGGCCGTCGCCGCGCCAGCGCGTCGCTGATTCACGCCCGACCACAGGCGGCGTCGTTCCCCTCACCATCGTTCCTCCTTCTTTCACATAGGCCGCCTCGTGCGGCCTTTGCGTCATTTGAGCCCGCCCGCGCGCCGAAGTCGATTCGGCCGGATGGCATAGGCCGAAAAGACTGACCTTCCGCATCGAGTTGCGAATCTGCGTTGCCCGGTGTCCGACGATTCGGCCTATGCCTTTCGGCTGAATGGCGCCCGGGCATGTGCCTTGCCACACTCTTGCTTAACACCGTGCAGAAACGGATACGAGACAAGCATGTGCACACCACGCATCATGCATCCACCGCGGAAGGAACGATGAACCACGTCGAACATCACACGGCGTCCGCCTTGCGCGCCTTTCTCGACGAAATGCCATTTCAGCGCGGCAGCGCGGAAGACGCAGGCCGTGCACTGCGTGCGTTGATCGGGGCCGGTCTGGATCGCCTGCCTTTGCCGGGCCACGGCAATACGCTCGAACGCTGGCGCGCGCTCGGCGCGGTCGCCGCGTTCGACCTGTCGCTGGTCAAGCTGTACGAAGGCCATACCGACGCGCTCGCGATCCTCGCTGAACTGGGGGCGGCGCAACCGGACGCGGGCAGCGCGTGGGCGGTATGGGCGGCCGAGCCGCCGAGCGCGCGGCTATCGGCGCTGGGCGACCCGGATGCGCAGACGGTGCTCCTGCAGGGCACGAAGTCCTGGTGTTCCGGGGCGGCGGCGGTCACCCATGCGCTCGTGACGGCCTGGAATGAAAGAGACGAACCCGTGCTCGCCACGGTCGACCTGCGACACGACGGCGTGCGGATCACCGGAGCCGGCTGGCAAGCGGTAGGCATGCAGGCGAGCGCGAGTGTTGACGTGTGCTTCGAGCGGGTGCCCGCGCTTCGCGTCGGCTCCCCGCGTGCGTATGTCGAGCGTCCCGGCTTCTGGCACGGCGGCGCAGGAATCGCCGCGTGCTGGTTCGGCGCGGCGGCCGGCATCGCCTCATTCGTGGCGCGCGACGCGCAGCATCGCGCGGGGCCACACAAGCTCGCGCATCTCGGCGTCATCGATACGACGCTGTGCGCCACCGCCGCGCTGCTGCGCGAGACGGCCGCCCTCATCGACCGCGCCCCGCACGCCGACGCGATGGCGCCTGCGATGCGCGCACGCATCGCCGCTGAATCCGCGGCGGCGCGCGTCGCGGCACGCGCCGGCCGTGCGTTGGGCGCCGCCCCGCTGTGCCGCGACGCGCACTTCGCGCAACTCATGGCCGATCTACCGGTATTCATTCGACAAAGCCACGCCGAGCGGGACGAAGCATCGCTCGCCGAGCGTGTCATAGAAGAGGAATGGACTTCATGGCAACTGTGACCCCGCGAGCGCCGACAGACGAAAATCCCGCCGACCGAGCGATATCCGGCGAAGGCACGCCTGAGGCAACATGGCAGGGATGGACGCGTCTGAATGCGCTGCCCGAAGTCCAGCCCGCCGAACTGGTGCCGTTCGGCGGCCGGGCTGTCGTAGTTGCGCCACACCCCGACGACGAAGTGCTCGGCACCGGCGGACTGCTCGCTCGTCTCTCGGAAATAAGCCGGCAGATACTCATTGTCGCCGTCACGGACGGCACCGCAAGTCACCCGGATTCCGCCGAATGGCCGCCGGAACGCCTTGCGCGTGTACGTCCGCAGGAAACGAGAGCCGCGCTCCAGCGGCTGCATCTGCGTCAGGTTCAGGTGGTCAGGCTCGGGCTTCAGGACGGCGCGCCTGCCCGCATAGAAGCCAGTTTGTCAGGAGCCCTATCCGAACTTCTTCAACCCGGCGATATCGTTTTCACCACTTGGCGCTATGATGGTCACCCCGACCACGAGGCAGCCGGGCGCGCCGTTCATTCCGCGGCACAAGCGCTCGACCTGCCCTGCGTGGAAGTGCCGCTCTGGACCTGGCACTGGGCGTCGCCGGACGATACGCGCGTGCCATGGAGCCGTGCTCGCCGCATCGTTCTGGACGGCGCCACGCATGCCCGGAAGCTTCGGGCCGTGCAGGCTTTTCGGAGCCAGCTCGATCCCGATGCCACAACCGGTCAGGCGCCAGTGCTGCCCGAGCATGTGCTGGCCCGGCTCACCCGGCCTTTCGAAGTCGTACTCATATGAACAACATCAACGACAATACTAAGCAGTACTTCGATAACCTGTATCGACAGAATGACGATCCCTGGAAGATCAGGCATCGCTGGTATGAGCGGCGTAAACGGGCACTCATGCTCGCCTCGCTTCCCCATGAGCGGTACGCCCGCGCATTCGAGCCCGGCTGCGGCAACGGCGAGCTGACCGCACTGCTCGCGCCGCGCTGCGACGAGCTGATCGCAACGGACATCGCCGAGGATGCCGTCGCGCTCACGCGGGAACGCGTCGCGCAGTGTCACAACGTAACAGTCCAGCAGATGCTTTTGCCCGATGCCTGGCCGAGCGGCCCGCTCGATCTCGTCGTGATCAGCGAGATCGGTTATTACCTTGACGAGCCGCAGCTATGGCATATCGTCGAGCACATACACCAGACGCTGTCGCGAGATGGCGCCGTGGTCGCATGTCACTGGCGCCGGCCGATCGAAGGCTGGGCGCAGAACGGCGATGAAGTGCACGCGAAGTTGCGCGGCCGTATGAGTCTTCCGCTGCTGAGCCACTATTGGGACGACGATCTGGTTCTCGACGTCTGGACGCCTGACAAGCGCTCAGTTCACGACCGGGAAGCGTCGGCGTAGTGTTTTCTGGTTTTTACTAAACAAACAAACCGCGAGGAAAGTCATATACAACAAGGGTCTACTGGTTTTCTCCTATCTCGTTTGCGCGATTTTCCCGGCTTTTTTACTATACAATCGCCGTGAAACACGCGCATCGGCCAGAAGCGGTAACCATAGCGCCGACCGAACACCAGCCGCAAACAGGCGGAGACAGAGAACACCACGATGGCCACCACCATTCGCGATGTCGCGCGTGCGGCAAGCGTCTCGATCGGGACAGTGTCGCGCGCGCTCAAGAATCAACCGGGTTTATCCGAAGCGACGCGCGTGCGCGTCGTCGAAGTAGCGCAGCAACTCGGCTATGACTCGGCACAGTTGCGCACGCGCATTCGTCGCGTGACGTTCCTGCTGCATCGGCAGCACAACAATTTCGCCGTCAGCCCTTTTTTCTCGCACGTCCTGAACGGCTTCGAGGAAGCGTGTCGCGAGCGGCGGCTCGTGCCGTCCGTGCTGACCGCCGGTCCGACGCATGACCTGGCGCAGCAGATGCGCCTGCATGCGCCCGACGCCATCGCGGTGGCGGGCTTCGTCGAGCCGGAACTGCTCGCGCATCTGCATTCGCTCGCGCGGCCTACCGTGCTCATCGACCTGCGCGCGCCGGGCTTTCGTTCCGTCAACATCGACAACGTGAAAGGCGCATCGCTCGCGATGCAGCATCTGTTCGCGCAAGGTCGGCGGCGCATCGTGTTCATCGGCGGATCGCTTGCGCATTACAGCATCGCGCAGCGCGCGCTCGGCTATCGCAAGGCATATTTCGACGCCGGCCAGCTTTTCGATCCGACGCTCGAAATCGTGACACAGCCGGGCCTGCCCGCCGACCTCGCCGCCGCCGACGCGATGGAGCGCCTGATCGCCGACGCCCGCGCGCAATCCAGTCCCCTCCCCGACGCGGTTTTCGCCTATAACGATGCAGCGGCCCTCGCCGCGATGCGCGTCTGCCTCGCGCACGGGTTGCGCGTGCCGGATGACGTCGCGTTTGTCGGTTTCGACGACATTCCGGCCGCCGCGCAAAGCACGCCGCCGCTCTCGACCGTGACCGTCGACAAGGAAGCGCTCGGGCGCCGCGGCGTCGAGTTGCTGCTGGAAGATCAATCGAGCCCGCCGAGCCAGGCCGACACGCTCGTCGCCGTCAATTTCGTTCCTCGCGCGAGTTCGGGCATGAAACAGGACATCAGCACGCCATGAACATGACTGCCTCACCTGCCATCGCGGAAAGCGCGCCAGCCGAACGCGCGATCGACTTCCGCAGCCGCGACTTCCTGCTCTCCCACGTGCGCGACACGCTCGCGTTCTATGCGCCGAACGCACGCGACCCGTCCGGCGGCTTCTTTCATTTCTTCAAGGACGACGGCAGCGTCTACGATCGCACGACGCGCCATCTCGTCAGCAGCACGCGCTTCGTCTTCAACTACGCGATGGCGTACCGCCATTTCGGCGACGCGCGTTTTCAAGACGACGCGCGTCACGCTTTCACATTCCTGCGCGACGCCCACTGGGACGCCGTCAACGAAGGCTACGACTGGGAAATCGAGTGGCGCGACGGGCACAAACGCACGCTCGACGGCACGCGTCATTGCTACGGCATGGCGTTCGTGCTGCTCGCCTGCGCGCACGCCGCGATGGCGGGCATCGACGAAGCAAAGCCGATGATCGACGAAACCTTCGCGCTCATGGAGCAGCGTTTCTGGGACGCCGACGCCGGCCTCTACGCCGACGAAGCCACGCCTGACTGGCAGCTTTCGGACTATCGCGGGCAGAACGCGAACATGCACGCAACCGAGGCGCTGCTCGCGGCATACGAGGCAACGGGCCACGTCATCTATCTGGATCGCGCGGAAAAGATCGCGGGCAATATCACGCTGCGGCAGGCGCGACTGTCGCATGGGCTCGTGTGGGAGCACTTTCACCGCGACTGGTCCGTGGATTGGCACTACAACGAATCGGACAGCTCGAACATCTTCCGTCCGTGGGGCTTCCAGCCGGGTCATCAGACCGAGTGGGCCAAGCTGTTGCTGATTCTCGAGCGGCATCGCGCGCTGCCGTGGCTCGCACCGCGCGCCATCGAGCTGTTCGATGGCGGATTCAACCGCGCGTGGGACAGCCGTCACGGCGGCCTCTACTACGGCTTCGGCCCGGACGACACCATCTGCGACCACGACAAGTACTTCTGGGTGCAGGCGGAAAGCTTCGCGGCGGCGGCGCTGCTCGGCGCGCGCACGGGCCGCGAGCGTTTCTGGGACTGCTACGACGAACTGTGGCGCTACAGTTGGGCGCATTTCGTCGATCACGAATACGGCGCGTGGTATCGCATTCTCACGTGCGACAACCGCAAGTACGGCGACGAGAAAAGTCCCGCCGGCAAGACCGACTATCACACCATGGGCGCGTGTTACGAAGTGCTGAACGCGCTCGGCCCGACCTCGACTCAACGGTGACAAGCATGGCTAGCGAGCAAACCACCTTCCCCCAATTCGTCTCGGCGGGCGACATCCTCACCGACATGATCCGCACCGACGTGTCGAGCTGGCTTTCGCGTCCCGGCGGCGCGGGCTGGAACGTCGCGCGTGCGGTCGCGCGGCTCGGGCTGCCGACGGCCTGCGCGGGCTCGCTCGGCACCGACAATTTCTCCGACGACCTGTGGGAAGCGAGCGTCTCATCGGGGCTCGACATGCGCTTCATGCAGCGCGTCGAGCGTCCGCCGCTGCTCGCGATCGTCCACAAGACGCAGCCGCCGACCTACTACTTCATGGGCGAGAACGGCGCGGATCTGGCGTTCGACCCGTCGCGGCTGCCGCAAGGATGGATGGAGCGCGTGAAGTGGGCGCATTTCGGCTGCATCAGCCTCGTGCGCCAGCCGCTCGGCGCGACGCTCGCCGCGCTCGCGCGGCAATTGCGCGACCACGGCGTGAAGATCAGCTTCGACCCGAACTATCGCAATCTGATGGAGCACGGCTACGAGCCGATCCTGCGCAACATGGCAAGCCTCGCCGATCTCATCAAGGTGTCGGACGAGGATTTGCACATGCTCTTCAAAGGCATGCCCGAAGCGGACGCGCTCGCGAAAATCCGCTCGATGAATCCGCAAGCCACCGTGCTCGTCACGCGCGGCTCGGGCCAAGCGACGCTCTATGCCGGCGATCAGCAATACAGCGCGCGTCCGCCGAGCGTCGAAGTGGCGGACACGGTCGGCGCGGGCGATGCGTCCATCGGCGGATTGCTCTACAGCCTCATGGCGCGCCACGGCGACTGGCCCGATCATCTGAAGTTCGCGCTCGCAGCGGGCGCGGCGGCGTGCCGTCATTCGGGCGCGCACTCGCCTTCGCTGGAAGAGGTCGAAGACCTGTTGAAATGATCTGAAAGCGCGTCGCACGCGTTACATATCAGCGTGCTAGCATGGGTTCGTCCTTGCCTGGAGGCGAATCCATCATGGAAGACACCACCTACACGAAAGGCATCTATACCGCGACGATCGGCGTGCGCGCCATCGACGGCGGCAAGTTCCAGGGCCTCGTCTCGCTCGCCCGCGACGACGGCGAGGATAACGATGCGACGCTCTACGAAGTGGAAGCCGTATCGGGTAACGAAGAAGAAGCGCTCGACGAAGCGCGCGCGCTCGCGCACCGCATCCTTGGGGAAATCGAGCTGTAGCCAGGCGGCCAGGGCGGCGCGGGGCGCTCGGCTTCGCGGCGCCTCCCGGGCTGCATCGGAGGACATATGCCGGAGCAGATCTTCCTATACGGCGTCTACGCCATTCACGTCAGGGCGGTCGAGTTGCAGGGCTCGCGCTGGGACGCGGAATACGAGATCCGTCATCACGACAAGGCCGTTCAGCCGTGGACGACCGTCGGCGGCGATGACGGTCTAGCCGACAAGGCCGAAGCCATCGAGCTTGCGCATCAGCGCGCGGTGTCGGATATCGAAGCCGGCGCGGGCATTCCGAAGCCACGCGCATTTCCCTAATTCTCGTCCGGCGGCTGCGCGAGACCCACGTGCGCATTCAGCGCGAGCCGCCCGGCCTCGCGCCGGTCGATCGCTGATGCGCGTTCGTAGCCTTCGCGCGCGAGCGAACGCTCGACGTAATCGAAAAGCACACCTTGCGGCTCGATCAGCTTCGCGATGAATCCGATCTGCAGCGTGCTCGCCGCAAGGATATCGGCGGCGGTGAACTGGTCGCCCAGGAGCCACGGCCCTTCTTCCAGCGCGTTCTCGATCGCGTGCTCGACGCGCCCAAGATCGCCCCAGCCGAAACTCACACTGTTGCTCTGCGCGCCGGTTACGCGCTCGGCCATCGCGGGTTCGAGACACGAGCCGGTGAAGAACATCCATTGCAGAAAACGGCCGCGCGAAGGATCGTGCAACGGCACGCCGAGCGCGGTTTCGGGATACCGATCCGCAAGATAAAGCAGCACCGCGCCCGATTCGGCCACGCGCACGCTGCCGTCTTCCAGCGCGGGCAGCTTCGACATCGGATTGACGCGGCAGAAGTTCGGGTCGTGCTGCGCACCCGCGCGGATGTTCACGAACTCGAGCTGATACGGCACGCGCATTTCTTCGAGCATCCACAGCGCGCGGAAGGCGCGCGTTTTCGGCCAGTAGAAGAGCTTCATCGGCGTCTTTTTCGTCGTCTGTCGATGCGTTCAGGGTAGTCCCAAATCCAGGCGAATCGCGCGCCCGACGGCATCGGGTTTACGCCTACGCGCGCCGGATCGGGAAAATTCCTCCCGCTCATCTCAAAAATAAGGTCGATGTCTCTCCATGCGCGCGGAATCGGGGCGAGTGCGCAAAAACATTTCGCATTTGTCGGCAAAGAATGTCGCATTGC
Organism: Caballeronia sp. INML3B; assembly: GCF_023631305.1. Taxonomy (NCBI): domain Bacteria; kingdom Pseudomonadati; phylum Pseudomonadota; class Betaproteobacteria; order Burkholderiales; family Burkholderiaceae; genus Caballeronia; species Caballeronia sp. INML3B. The sequence continues at coordinate 300,844 of NZ_JALQDI010000001.1, read as the reverse complement.
CCCGCATCTCAAAAAAAGCCTCCGGAGATTTCATGAACGCGCGTGTCCCAGCCGATGCATTTGTTCCTCCCGCACTGTCGGACTATCAACTCAGCGACAACCTGAGCGCCACCAAGGGCCGAATTTTCCTCACCGGCACGCAGGCGCTCGTGCGCCTCGTCCTGATGCAGCGCGAACTCGATCGCGCCGCGAATCTGAACACCGCCGGTTTCGTCAGCGGCTATCGCGGCTCGCCGCTCGGCATGGTCGATCAGCAGTTGTGGAAGGCGAAGAAACTGCTCGCGTCGCACGACGTGCGCTTTCTTCCGGCGATCAATGAGGAACTCGGCGGCACCGCCGTGCTCGGCACGCAGCGCGTGGAATCGGACGCGGAACGCACGGTGGATGGCGTGTTCGCGATGTGGTACGGCAAAGGCCCGGGCGTCGATCGCGCGGGCGACGCGCTCAAGCACGGCAACGCGTACGGCTCGTCGCCGCACGGTGGCGTGCTGGTCGTGGCGGGCGATGACCACGGCTGCGTGTCGTCGTCGATGCCGCATCAGAGCGACCAGACGATGATCTCGTGGCACATGCCGGTGGTGAATCCGTCGAACGTCGCGGACATGCTGGAATTCGGCCTCTACGGCTGGGCGTTGTCGCGGTTCTCGGGCGCGTGGATCGGCTTCAAGGCAATTTCGGAGACGGTCGAATCCGGCTCGACCGTCGATCTCGACGCGATCCGCACCGACTGGAAAACGCCCGACGATTTCACGCCGCCGCCGGGCGGCCTGCACAACCGCTGGCCCGATCTGCCGAGCCTGACGATCGAAGCGCGCTTGTCCGCCAAGATCGACGCCGTGCGCCACTTCGCGCGAGCGAACAGCATCGACAAGTGGATCGCGCCGAGCCCGCGCGCAAACGTCGGCATCGTGACATGCGGCAAGGCGCATCTCGATCTGATGGAAGCGCTGCGCCGCCTCGACCTGACCATCGACGATCTCGACGCCGCCGGCGTGCGCATCTACAAGGTCGGGCTGTCGTACCCGCTCGAAACGACGCGGCTGGAGACGTTCGTCGAAGGTTTGAGCGAAGTGCTCGTGATCGAGGAGAAAGGGCCGGTCATCGAGCAGCAGATCAAGGATCATCTGTACAACCGTGCCGAAGGCGCCCGGCCGATCGTGATCGGCAAGAACGCGCGCGACGGCGCGCAACTTCTTTCCGCGCTCGGCGAATTGCGCCCGTCGCGCGTCCTGCCGGTGTTTGCCGAATGGCTCGCGCGTCACAAGCCCGCGCTCGATCGCCGCGACAAGGTCGTCGATCTCGTCGCGCCGCAGATCCTTTCGAACGTCGCCGATTCCGTCAAGCGCACGCCGTACTTCTGCTCGGGCTGCCCGCACAACACGTCGACGAAAGTGCCGGAAGGATCGGTCGCGCAGGCGGGCATCGGCTGTCACTTCATGGCCTCGTGGATGGAGCGCGACACCACCGGTCTGATCCAGATGGGCGGCGAAGGCGTCGACTGGGCGTCGCATTCGATGTTCACGAAAACGCCGCACGTCTTCCAGAACCTCGGCGACGGCACCTATTTCCATTCGGGCATCCTCGCGATTCGCCAGGCCGTGGCCGCGAAGACGAACATCACGTACAAGATTCTTTATAACGACGCCGTCGCGATGACGGGCGGCCAGCCGGTCGACGGCAGCATTTCGGTGCCGCAGATCGCGCGGCAAGTGGAAGCGGAAGGCATCGCGCTGCTGGTCGTCGTGAGCGACGAGCCGGAGAAATACCAAGGTCACGAAGATCAGTTTCCGCGCGGCACGACGTTCCATCACCGTGGCGAACTGGACGACGTGCAGCGCCGCCTGCGCGACACGCCGGGCGTCACCGTGCTCATCTACGATCAAACCTGCGCCGCCGAAAAGCGCCGCCGCCGCAAGAAGGGCGAGTTTCCCGATCCGGACAAGCGCCTCTTCATCAACGAAGCCGTGTGCGAAGGCTGCGGCGATTGCGGCGTGCAGTCGAATTGCCTGTCCGTCGAGCCGGTCGAAACGGAGCTGGGACGCAAGCGCCGCATCGATCAGTCGTCGTGCAACAAGGACTATTCGTGCGTGAACGGCTTCTGCCCGAGCTTCGTCACCGTCGAGGGCGCGAAGTTGAAGAAGGCCGAAGGCCACGCGTTCGACCCGGCCGAACTCGCGCGCCGCGTCGATGCGCTGCCGCAACCGCCCGCCCATCTCGACCGCGCGCCCTACGACATTCTCGTGACGGGCGTCGGCGGCACGGGCGTGGTGACGGTGGGCGCGCTCATCAGCATGGCGGCGCATCTGGAAGGCAAGAGCGCGTCGGTGCTCGATTTCATGGGCTTCGCGCAAAAAGGCGGCTCGGTGCTCTCGTTCGTGCGCTTCGCCGCGACGGACGCGCTGCTGAACCAGGTTCGCATCGACACGCAGCAGGCGGACTTGCTGCTCGCCTGCGACATGGTCGTCGGCGCGAGCCCGGAAGCATTGCAGACGGTGCGGCACGATCGCACGAAAATCGTCGTGAACACGCACGCGATTCCCAACGCGACCTTCGTGCAGAACCCCGAAGCGAATCTTCACGCGGATGCGCTGCTCGACAAGATGCGTCACGCCGCGGGTCCCGGCGCGCACGACGCGATGCGCAGCTGCGATGCGCAGGCGCTCGCGCAACGTTTTCTCGGCGATACGATCGGCGCGAACATTCTGATGCTCGGCTTCGCGTGGCAGCTCGGGCTCGTGCCGCTGTCGCTCGTGGCGCTGATGCGCGCGATCGAGCTGAACAATGTCGCGGTCGCGGCGAACAAGCTGGCGTTCTCGATCGGCCGTCTCGCGGCGGCGGACATGGCCGCGCTCGAAGCGCTGACCGCGCAAGTGCTGGCCAGGCGCGTCGTGATGGATCAAATGTCGTTGCCCGAGCTGATCCGCGATCGCGAGGAACGTCTGCTGGCTTACGGCGGTTCGAAGTATGTCGAGCGTTATCGCAATCTGGTGAACAAGGCGGCGGGCAATGAAGCCATCGCGCGCGCCATCGCGATCTCGTTCTACAAGCTGCTCGCGGTGAAGGACGAGTACGAGGTCGCGCGCCTGCATGCGGACCCGGCGTTCCGCGCCGCGCTCGGCGCGCAATTCGAAGGCACGGCGGGTGAGAGCTATACCGTGAAGTTCAATCTCGCGCCGCCGGCGCTAACGCATGGTGCGCCGAAGAAGAAAGTGTTCGGCCAATGGATGTGGCCCGTGTTCGGCGGACTCGCGAAAATGCGCGCGCTGCGCGGCACGGCATTCGATGTCTTCGGCAGGACGCTCGAACGCCGCATGGAACGCCAGCTCGCCGACGACTTCGAAATCACGATGACGCGCGCCCTTGACAAACTCGACGCCGCCAGCGCGGGCGACATCGAAGCGCTCGCCGCCCTTTTCGAGCGCGTGCGCGGCTACGGTCACGTGAAGCTCGCGAACGTCGCGACGGTCAAGCGCGGCGAACGCGGCATCGCGGCGCGCATCGGCATCGAAGCGGCGACGGGCGATGCCGTGCGCGCCGCCATCGACACGATGAAAGGCGTGGCATCGCTCAAAGGCATTCCGGTCGTGGTCGCGAAGTAAGACGAAGGATCATTCGACGTCGTCGTCGGGCAACCAGTCGATGTCGCCGCACAACACGCAGCGCTTGCCTTGCGAGCGCGTCTCCACCGACAGCGTGACGCACGGCATCGCCTCGTTGATCGACAGATACGGCTTGGTCACATGCACGCGCTCGGGATCGCCGAGCGCCGCCCGGAAGTACGGGCGGCGCAACCAGTTCGCGCCCTGCGCGTCGCTGAGCGGCAGGAAGCGCGCCTCGTGCGCGGCGCGGTCCGCGCGCAGCACGACGTTGCGGCCCGCCTGCCGGCCGTTCTGGTCGAGCAGGAAGCAGCGCGCGGCGTTGTCGAGCGCGAGGAAGTTCCAGCACACTTCTTCGAGCGGCTCGCCCGCCGCGAGCCGCTCGGCGGCGCGCTCGAACGCGCGGATATACGGCTGAAGCCGCGTCGCGACGCGCCGCTCGCGCGCTTCGGTCTGCAAGCGGTAGCGCTCGGTCAGCTCACCGATGACCGTCTGCGCATGCGCGCTGTCCGCGAGCCCGGGATGCGGCCGCGCGAAGAAGAACCCCTGCACGAAGTCCGCGCCGCTCGCGAGCGCGAGTTGCGCTTCGTGCTCGGTCTCGACGCCTTCGATCAGCACGAGCTTGCCGGCTTCATGCAGCAGCGACACGATGCCCGACAAAACCGCCTCCATGTTCCGCCGCTGCTTGAGCGAGCGCGCCGATAGCGGCGCATGCACGTTGTGGCCGGCGTGCGAGAGCATCACGCGATCGAGCTTGACGATGTCCGGATCGAGCTGCCAGATTCGCTCGATGTTGGTGTGCCCCGCGCCGAAGTCGTCGAGCGCGATGAGAAAGCCGTGATCGCGGAACTGCTGCACCGCGAGCGCGAGCCGCTCGATATCCTCCGCACTGTGCTCGAGCACTTCGAGCACGACGCGGCGCGGTTCGATATTGAGGCGCTTGAGATTCGCGAGCAGCGCCGCCGCGTGATACGGCTCGGTCAGCGCGCCGGGATGCACGTTGAGAAAGAGCCATTCGGTCTGTGCGCCGAGCATCTTGAAGTTCTCGAGATGCAGCGCCTGCGCGAGCCGGTCGATGAGCAATGCTTCGCCGACGCGCGATGCCTGCCCGAACACGTCGAGCGGCGACACCGGCCGGTCGAGCGCATCGTGCGCGCGCAACAAGCCCTCGTACCCGACCGCGCGCATGTGCGACAGGCTGAACACCGGCTGAAAGACGCTCGATAACGTCAACTCGCCGTGCTCGACCGAATAGCGGTCGAAGCCCGAAGTCACGCCGAGCTCGAAGCTGCGCGCGGAAACCGTCGCTTTCTCGGGGTTTGCGATCACCATGCCGATACCCTCGCCTCCATGTTCCGGCGATGCGCGATCGACCTGCGCCTGCCTTGCGTCATCCGTGCCAGCGGACCCGCGCCGGATCCGTCCCATACCGTTTTCATAAGAACCGCCCTCGATGATCTCGTCGGGAGTCTGTGTGTCCCGTGGCTTTCGTTAAAGCAAGCTCCATGCGCACGGCGCGGCGCGATTCGTCGATCGTTTGCCAGCTTCGTGCACCGCCAGCAGGCGGTTCGACGTGCACGCGCACCTTCACGGTGCGAAAACCGAAAAGCCGCCGCCGCTGCCCGCAGCGCGTGCAAGGGCTAAACTTTCGGCTCATCAAGTCAATGCTAGACGCCGCGTGCGCCGGCCGCTCGCACGCGTCGTGCAGTAGCGCACACATGGAAATCGTTTTTACCGTCCTCATTCTTCTGCTGGTCGTGGCCCTATCGGGGTTCGGCCTGAGCCTGCTTCCGGTCAAGCTGCCGCTGCCGCTCATCCAGATCGCGATCGGCGCGTGCCTTGCGTGGCCGGGCTTCGCGCTGCACGTCACGTTCGATCCCGATCTCTTCATGCTGCTCTTCATTCCGCCGCTGCTGTTCGCGGACGGCTGGCGCATTCCGAAGCGCGAGCTCTACATGCAGCGGCGCGCGATCCTGATGCTCGCGCTCGGACTCGTGTTCATCACCGTGGGCGCGCTCGGCTACTTCCTGCACGCGATGATTCCGACGATGCCGCTGCCCGTCGCGTTCGCGCTCGCCGCCGTGCTCTCGCCGACCGATGCCGTCGCGCTGACGGGCATCGCCGGACGCAACCGCATTCCGGCGAACCTCATGCATATCCTCGAAGGCGAGGCGCTGATGAACGACGCGTCGGGCCTCGTCGCGCTGAAGTTCGCGATCGCGGCCGCGCTGACGGGCGTGTTTTCGCTGCGTGACGCGACGATCAGCTTTTTCATCATCGCGGCGGGCGGGATCGTGATCGGCGCGGCGATCAGCTGGGCGCTCACCGAGATTCCGTCGCGTCTGCTGAAATTCTCCGAGGACGACGACCCGGCCGCGGGCGTGATCCTTACGATCCTGATTCCATTCGCGTCGTACGTCATGGCCGAGCATGTGGGCTGCTCGGGCATTCTGGCGGCGGTGTCGGCCGGCATGGTCATGAACATCCAGAGCCTGCGCGAAGGCATTCCGAGCGCGGTGCGCGTGCGCATGACGAGCACCTGGACGATGATCGAATTCGTGTTCAACGGCATGGTGTTCATCCTGCTCGGGCTGCAGTTTCCGCACATTCTCGGGCAGGCGCTGATCGAGGCGCATCACGATAGCGACGCGCAAGTGGGCCTGCTGATCGGCTATGTGCTCGCGACGCTGGTCGCGCTTTACTCGCTGCGCTTCGTCTGGGTGTATTCGCTGCGTTGGGTCGCGGCGCGCAAGACGGCGAAGCGTGGCATCGACAGCGCCGCGCCCGGTTTTCGCACGCTCGCGCTAACGACGATCGGCGGCGTGCGCGGCGCCGTGACGCTCGCGGGCGTGCTGTCGCTGCCGGTCACGCTCGAGGGGCGCGATCTGGCGATCTTCATCGCATCGGCGGTGATTCTGGTGTCGCTGCTCATCGCTGTCGTGGGCTTGCCGCTGATGCTGCGCGGCATCGAGCGCGAGAAGAATCCGCACGCGGTGGAGGAACGCATGGCGCGCCGCCGCGCGGCGCAGGCGGCGATCCGCGCGATCGACGACACGCACGACGAGCTCATCGAGCAGATGGACGAAACCGCGTCCGCGCGCTGCGCCGATTCGACCGCCCGCGTCATGAGCATGTATCGCAGGCGGCTGGAATCGCTCGGCGATGAAGAAGCGCCGCGCGTGGCGGCGAGGAAGAGCGAGCAGGTGGAGACGCGGCTGAAGATGGCGGCGCTGAGGGCCGAGCGGGCGGAGTTGTTGCGGCTGCGGTCGCTGCAGCACATCAACGATGAAACGCTGAACAAGCTGATGCGGGAGGTCGATTTGTCGGAGACGGCGATCGTCAACCGCAAGCGGGGGACTGCGGGGTGAGGTGGATGGGCGGTTCGCTTGTGCTTTCGCCTTAAGCGAGCAGCTCCACCCGACTAACCCAGGGAAAAAGCAATCAAACCACGCCCGAGCCGCGCCGCCGCAACAGCGCATAGAAAATAATCGCACCGAAGGTCGCCGTCCCGATGCCGCCAAGCGCGAACCCGCCGAGCTTCAGCGTGAAGTCCCCCGTGCCGAGCACGAGCGTGACAGCCGCGACGATCAGATTGCGGTTATCCGAGAAATTGACCTTGTTGACGACCCAGATGCGCGCGCCGGTCACCGCGATCAACCCGAACACGACAATGGACACGCCGCCCAGAACCGGTCCCGGAATCGTCGCAATCAGCGCGCCGAACTTCGGCGAGAACCCGAGCACGATGGCGAACAGCGCCGCAATCACGAACACGAGCGTCGAATAAATCTTCGTGACGGCCATCACGCCGATATTCTCCGCGTAAGTCGTCACGCCGGTGCCGCCGGCGAAACCGGAGGCGATCGTCGCCAGCCCGTCGCCGATGAACGCGCGACCGATGTACTTGTCGAGGCTCTTGCCCGTCATCGCGCCGACAGCCTTGATGTGCCCGAGATTCTCCGCGACGAGGATGATCGCAACCGGCGCGATCAGCGTCATCGCCGGGGCTTCGAACACGGGCGCCGTGAAGTGCGGCATGCCGAACCACGCGGCGTTCGCGACGATCGAAAAGTCGATCGGCTTGCCCATGCTCATGCCGTTGGTCAGCACGGCATAGATGAGGTATGCGATCGCCAGGCCGATCAGGATCAGCAGGCGCTGCGCCATGCCGCGCGCGAACACCGCGACGCCGCCCACGCACAGCACGGTGACGAGCGCCATCCACGATTCGAAGCTGCTGCCCATCACGCCTTTCACGGCGATCGGCGCGAGATTCAGCCCGATCACGCAGACGATCGCGCCCGTGACGACCGGCGGCATCAGCGTTTCGATCCACTTCGTGCCGATCGCCGCGACGATCAGACCGATGATCGTGTAAGCCACGCCGCACGCGATGATCCCGCCGAGCGCGACCGGAATGTTCATGTTCGGGCCGTGACCGCCGTAGCCCGTCACCGCGATCACCAGCCCGATGAACGCGAAGCTCGAACCTAGATAACTCGGCACGCGACCGCCGACCAGCACGAAGAACAGCAGCGTGCCGATGCCCGACATGAAGATGCACAGATTGGGATCGAAGCCCATCAGGAGCGGCGCGAGCACGGTCGAGCCGAACATCGCGACGACGTGCTGAATGCCCATCGCGATCATCTGCGGCCAGGCGAGGCGCTCGTCGGGCGCGACGATGCGCCCCTCCTGAGCATCCGGCTGGAGCGGCCAGCGCGGGAAATATGAATCGGACATCGGCGGGGCTCCTTCTCGGCGGTGAGGCGCCGTCCGTGCGGCGCGCTTGGTCTTGAAAAACAGGCGCGAGTGTACGGAGCGGGCTCTCGGGTGGCAAGCGAGCCGATATTACGACCGTTTGGCCGTCGCTTGCCCGCGACGTGCCGCGCTCGTTTCGCGGGTCAGGCGCCGCGCTCCAGTTCGAAAACCGCGACCGCGCTCTTCAGTTGCTCCGCCTGATCGGCCATCGCGCCCGCGGCGGCGGCGGCCTGCTCGACGAGCGCCGCGTTCTGCTGCGTCACCTGATCCATCTGCGCGACGGCGCGGTTCACCTGCTCGATGCCCGCGCTCTGCTCGTGCGAGGCCGACGAAATCTGCGCCATGATGTCCGTCACGCGCTGCACGGCCTGCGTGACTTCGGCCATCGTCGCGCCGGCGCGCTCGGCCAGCGCCGCGCCGCTGTCCACGCGCGCCGTCGACGCCTCGATCAGCTCCTTGATTTCCTTCGCCGACGTCGCGCTGCGCTGCGCGAGCGAGCGCACTTCGCCCGCGACCACCGCGAAGCCGCGCCCTTCCTCGCCGGCGCGCGCCGCTTCCACCGCGGCGTTCAGCGCGAGGATATTCGTCTGGAAGGCGATGCCCTCGATCACCGCGATGATGTCCGTCATCCGCTTGGAGCCCGACGCCAGTTCGCGCATGTTATCGACGACCTCGCCGACGAGCTCGCTGCCCCGCGCGGACACGTCCGACGCGCCGCGCGCGATGCCGCTCGCCGCGTCCGCGTTGCTCGCGTTCTGGCGCACGGTCTGCGTGAGCTGTTCCATGCTCGACGCGGTTTCCTCCAGCGAAGCCGCCTGCTCCTCGGTGCGCTGCGACAGATCGGTGTTGCCCTGCGCGATCTCGCGCGATGCGTACAGGATCGAATCGCTCGAATGGCGAATCCCGCCGACGATATCCGCGAGCTTCGTGCTCATGTTGCCGAGGCTCGCGAGCATGCTGGTGTCGTCGCCGGGGCGCGTGGCGACGCGCGTGGTCAGGTCGCCGCGCGCGATGCGGTCGGCGATATCCGCCGCGTATGCCGGCTCGCCGCCGAGCTGCGCGGAAAGACGCCGTCCGATCAGCACCGCGAGCAGCGCGCCCGCGACCATCGCGCCGAACACGAGCGCGAGCATGACGACGCGCATCGTTGCGTATTCCGATGCCGCGTCGCGGCGCGCGTCGGTCGCGCGCTTGCGCTTGAAGTCGGCGAGACGCTCCAGCGAAGCGCGCGCCTTTTCGCTCGCCGCGATCGCGCGCGCGATGAGGCCCATCTGGTCGACGTCGATCGGCATCGGCTTTTTGCCCATCTGCATCAGGACGATGTCTTCCCACGCGGCGACGGACTTGCTCGCCGCGTCGTAGAGCGCGATGCCGTCGGCGGAGTGCATCGTCGGGCGCATGAGTTCGAACGCGCGGTGCATGCTGTCGAGCGAAGCCGACATGCCTTCCTTCAGCTTTGCCTTGCCGGCATCGTCGGCGAACGTGAGGTTGGCGGCGGCGAGATCCGTGTTGAGCTTGTGCTTGTTGACTTCCTCGACCCAATAGAGGCCGTCCATGTGACGCTCGCCGATTTCCTCGATCAGGCCGTTCATCTTTGCGAGCGAAACCACGCCGGTGACGCCCACGCACGCGCAGAACAGGATCACGACCGCGAAAGACAGCAAGAGCTTGCTGAGCACGGACAGGCGGTCAAACCATTTCATCGATGTCTCCTCTTTCACGCCCCGCGGACGACGCCCGCGGACGGCGCGGCGCAAATCCCGGTTTGCGCACAGAGTGGCTTTACGGCGCTCGTTTCGATTTTCTTGAGCGCGCATGAAGGGGATAACGGCCTGAGAATGAGCGCCGGAAACATCGACGAAGACCCGAAGAAGGGCGATTGAAAGAAATTCGCTATTTGCTGCGTAAAAGCAGACAAATTAAGCGAATTCTTAATTCGGAGTTATCTTATTCAAGGGTACAGCGCCGCAACGTACACTTTCTGCATGCGTGTTCCATGTACATGCATGTCGTTGCAACTCTCCGATTACCGCCCTTGGCACCCGGCTTGGGCGGTTCTTTTTTTGCGCGGTCGCTTTTATCGCGATGCGTGTCTGAACGCATCGCGCATCGCCATTTCCGGCCGATATTCAATTGCCGCCCGAGTTTTGCCCGGGCGTCGTCTCGCTTATTGCCGCACCGGCTTCTTCGCCAGCTTGCGTTGCAGCGTGCGTCGATGCATGTTGAGCGCGCGTGCCGTCGCCGAGATATTGCCGTTGTTCTCGGCGAGGGCGCGCTGGATATGCTCCCATTCGAGCCGCGCGACGGAAAGCAGCGTCGGATTCTCGATCGCTTCCTCGGCCGTCTGCTCGCTCGCCTGCTCGTGGAGCGCGGAAAGAATGGACTCGACGTTCGCCGGCTTGGCGAGATAGTTGTCCGCGCCGTCCTTCACCGCCTGCACGGCCGTCGCGATGCTCGCGTAGCCGGTCAGCACGAGAATGCGCGCATCCGGCTGCAGATCGCGCAGCGGCGCGACGAGCCGCAGCCCGGAATCGCTGCCCAGATGGAGATCGACCGTGATCTGCCCGAACTTGTGCTGGTTGGCGAGCTTCAGCGCTTCGTCGGCGTCGTGGGCCTGATGCGGCGTGAAACCACGCCGCGTGAGGCCGCGGGCGAGAATGCCGGAAAAGACTTCGTCGTCGTCGATGATCAGAAAGTTGGTATCGCTCATATTTTTCTCCGTAATGCCCCTCGGGCGCGCCTGGGTTCGAGTTCAGGCCGCGCCGCTTCGTTCAGTTCCTGCCGCCTGCGCCGGCGCCGGCGCCGCGACCGCGCCGCGATTGGGCAGGCGCAACACCGCGCACGTGCCGCGCGGCTTGCCGTCGATCAGTTCGATCGATCCAGAGAGCCGCGCCGCCGCCGCGAACGCCAGATAAAGCCCGACGCCGTGCCCGCCCTGGGTACTGTCGACCGGGCCCGCGCCGAGCGTGCCGCGCAGCGCGGGCGGAATGCCCGGGCCGCGATCGCACACGTCGAAGCGCACGTAGTCCATGTCGTCTACCGTTTCGACCGACGCCTGCAGCGTCACCGATTCGCTGCTCGCGCGCGCGGCGTTATCGAGCAGGATCGTGAGGATCTGGCCGACGGCTACCGCGTCGTCGATAGACGCATCCACGGGAGTCCGGCCGATCTGCGCGAATTTCACCTGCGGATGCCGCAAACGCCATTGCTCGATGAAGCTCGATAGCCATTCGTCCAGCCCCTGGCGGCTCGACGGCCCCGTCGCGCGGCTGCGCAGGCGTGCGAGCGCGGACGTGCAGAGCGCCATCTGCTGCTCGAGCAGTTCGAAATCCGCCGCGTAGGGTGCGAGGTTCCTGTCGTGCGCGGCGGAGTCGCGCAGTTCCTCGGCCAGCATCGCGATGGTCGAAAGCGGCGTGCCCATTTCGTGCGCCACGGTCGCGGCCTGCACGCCGAGCGCGACCGCGCGCTCATCGCGAAGATGACGTTGCTGGGCTTCGGCGAGCGCGGCGTCGCGCACGCGCAGCGCCCGCGACATGCGCGCGACGAACCAACCGATCAACCCGACGCTCACCATGAAGTTGACCCACAGGCCGGTGCGGAAATAATCGAAGAGATTGGCCGGATTCTCGATGTTGAGCGGCACGTAGTTGTAGCTGAGCAGCGCGTAACAGGCGACGGCGAAGAGCGCGAGGCAAGCCATCATTGTCCACGGCAGCACGGCGGCGGCTATCGCGAGCGATGGCAGATAAAGCGTGACGAACGGATTGGTCGCGCCGCCGGAGAGAAACAGGAGCGCCGAGAGCGCGCCGAGATCAACCAGCATCTGGCCGAACAGTTCGAGATTCGTCTCCGGCCGCGCCCGCGCGACGCGCAGCCACGTGAGGCCGTTGAAGATCATCTCCAGCGCGACGACGAGCAGCATCGCGGGCAGCGGGAGCTTCGCGCCGAAGAAGATCTGCACGACGGCGATGGTCGTCAGCTGGCCGATGATCGCGAGCGAGCGAAGCCAGAAGAGGTGTCCGAGATTGACGCGGCCGGTATTGGTTATGCGATGCATCTGCTTGAGTGCTTGACAGCGTGGTTACGCTTCCCGCGACATTATCCCGCTTGCGTCGGGCCCGCAGCCGCATCTGGCGCGATTTGTCGCACCTTGCCGCGGGAGGCAGCCACGGCGCTCGATCTGCTAGTCCAGCGGTGCGGCACGATCGATTTGCGCCGCGAGACACGCCGGACACAGGCAGCTCATGCCCGGCCGCAGACGGTCGAGCGGCAACGCGGCGAGGGACGCGCACCAGCAGGCCGGATCGCCCGCGCGCATGCCGCAGCGAAACGACGTGCCGCAGCGGGCGCAAACCAGCGCGCCCGGCGCTGGCCGCCCGTTCGTTTCAGGGGATTCGTTCATCATCTTGTCATCAATCCGTTCGAACGATGATCGCACGCCGGCCCGTCCGCCGGAAAACGTCGCGCCGGCGCGGCAATTCGTCCTGCCGCAATGCGTCGGTCCTGTACAATTCGGCGTGTTTAAACGCTCCTCGCCTCATCTGCCGCCATGTCCGAGCAACCCGACCTCACGCAAATCGCGCCTACCCTGAAGGCTGAAATTCTGGCCGAGGCGCTGCCCTATATCCGTCAGTATCACGGCAAGACGGTCGTGATCAAATACGGCGGCAATGCCATGACCGAAGAGCGCCTGAAGCAAGGCTTCGCGCGCGACGTCATTTTGCTGAAGCTCGTCGGCATCAATCCGGTGATCGTGCACGGCGGCGGCCCGCAGATCGACCAGGCGCTGAAAAAGATCGGCAAGCAAGGCACCTTCATCCAGGGCATGCGCGTCACCGACGAAGAAACCATGGAAGTCGTCGAATGGGTGCTCGGCGGCGAGGTGCAACAGGACATCGTCACGCTGATCAATCACTTCGGCGGACAGGCGGTCGGTCTGACGGGAAAGGACGGCGGCCTGATCCACGCGCGCAAGCTGCTGATGCCGGACCGCGATAATCCGGGCCAGTTCATCGACATCGGCCAGGTCGGCGAAGTCGAGGCGATCAACCCGGCGGTCGTGAAGGCGCTGCAGGACGACGCGTTCATTCCGGTCATTTCGCCCATCGGCTTCGGCGAGGACGGCCTCTCGTACAACATCAACGCGGATCTCGTCGCGGGCAAGCTCGCCGTCGTGCTGAATGCGGAAAAGCTCGTCATGATGACGAACATTCCCGGCGTGATGGACAAGGAAGGCAATCTGCTGACCGACCTGTCCGCGCGCGAGATCGACGCCCTCTTCGCGGACGGCACCATCTCCGGCGGCATGTTGCCGAAAATTTCCTCCGCGCTGGATGCGGCGAAGAGCGGCGTGCGCTCGGTGCACATCATCGATGGCCGCATCGAGCATTCGGTGCTGCTCGAAATTCTGACCGAGCAGCCATTCGGCACGATGATCCGCTCGCATTGAGCATCGTCATTTCGCTTTCCACGCCCGCCAATGCGCGGGCGTTTCTTTTGGTGCAACGCTGATATGAGTCCGCATCGCCCGTCCCGCCGACGCCGCGTGAAAACGCGCGGTCCCGTCTGGCTCTTCGATCTCGACAACACGCTGCATCACGCATCGCATGAAATTTTCCCGGCGATCAATCGCGGGATGACGCAATACATCATGGATCGCCTGAACGTCGACGTCGACGAGGCGAACCGCCTGCGCGTCGGTTATACGGTGCGTTACGGCGCGACGCTGCTCGGGCTCGTCAGGCATCACGACGTCGATCCGGCCGATTTCCTGCGCGAGGTTCACACCTTCCCCGATCTGCCGTCGATGCTGCGCGCCGAGCGCGGCCTCACGCGGATACTGCGTGCGCTGCCCGGACGCAAGATCGTGCTTACCAACGCACCGACGCTCTACGCGCGCACCGTGCTGGCGGAACTCGGCATCGCGAAGCTGTTCGAGCGCGTGATCGCGATCGAGGACATGCGCGAAGGTCAGCACTGGCGCGCGAAGCCTGACGCGCCGATGCTGCGCCGTGCGATGCGCCGCGCGCACGTGCGTCTCGAAGACGCGATTCTCGTCGAGGATACGCGCGGGCATCTGAAGCGCTATCGGCGGCTGGGCATTCGCACGGTGTGGATCGTCGGGCATCTGCCGGTTGCGAAGACGTCGAGCGGCGGAATGTCAGTACGCCTGCCGGGCGCGGGCAGGCCGCATTATGTGGATCGCACGGTGCGGTCGTTGCGCGCCCTCACCCTCGGCATGCGCGGCCGCGCGCTCTGATCCGATCGCGTCCATTGCAGCTACATCCGAAACAGCCGCCGCGCGAGAATGTCTTCGAGGTCCGAGCGCGCGTCGACGACGAGATGCACGTAGATGGTGTCGCCATCGACCTTGTAGATGATGCGGTTCGTGCCGCTCGCGACTTCGTAGTACCCCGACATGGGAAAGTCGACGAGCTCCGGCGGCGTCGAGCCGTTGCACGGCGCGGCTTCGATTTCGGCGATGGTATCGGCGATCTTGTTGCGCGTTGCGGACCACGCGGTGCCGCCGAACTTGTTGATGACGTAGCGCCGGAAGTCCTGCAAATCCTGGCGCACGGGATCGAGAAAGACGGTCTTCACTTGACGCCTTCTTCGCGGTCGAGGCGCTCGATCTCGGCGAACACATCGCCCGCGCTCATGCACTGGCCGGCTTCAATGGTCTTCTGCCCCATCGCCAGAATCTTCAGCAAGGCAAGCGTCTGATGCAGATCCTCGTATGACTGCACGTCCTGCACGACCGCGTGATGAGCATCGGCTCGCGGCTCTCGACGATATTGCGGATCAACTCGGCCGCGCGGCTCTTCAGGTGACTCAGCGGTCTGACCCGGCCCGGTTTCATTTCCGTTTCCTGGCAAGACGAGACGATTAGACAATATAGACGGAAACGCGGGCCCCATCCAAGACGGAGCAAATGGCGGCTTAATAACGTTTTCCGCTATACTCCATCGCTAACGAGATCTTCTCGAACATCAACGACGCGCCGATTTGCTGACTCGATTGCGGGCGCGCGAACCTCAGTGATGATTCACGGGCGTTCACTATAAATGCGGCTAAAGAGGTCGTCAGCCGCGCCATCACTGTTTTTCCGCGCTTCGCCGACACCGTTTAGCCGCTTGGTCAAAGGCGGAATGAATGGAATCGATCGGCATCGTCACGCCCCAAACACTGCGCTTCACCGAGCCGCTCAAGATGCAGAACGGCTCGATGCTGGGCGACTACGAACTCGTCGTCGAAACGTACGGCGAGCTCAACGCCGCGCGCTCGAATGCCGTGCTCGTGTGCCACGCGTTGAACGCGTCGCATCATGTCGCGGGCATCCACGCGGATAATCCGAAGGACGTCGGCTGGTGGGACAACATGGTCGGTCCCGGCAAGCCGCTCGACACGAACCGCTTCTTCGTGATCGGCGTGAACAATCTCGGCTCGTGCTTCGGTTCCACTGGACCGATGAGCATCGACCGCACGACGGCAAAGCCGTACGGCGCGAGCTTTCCCGTCGTCACGGTGGAAGACTGGGTGAACGCGCAGGCGCGTCTCGCGGACCGCTTCGGCATCGAGCGCTTCGCGGCCGTGATGGGCGGCAGCCTCGGCGGCATGCAGGCGCTCGCGTGGAGCATGATGTATCCGGAGCGGCTCGCGCATTGCATCGTCGTGGCATCGACGCCGAAGCTTTCCGCGCAGAACATCGCGTTCAATGAAACCGCGCGTTCCGCGATTCTCTCCGATCCCGATTTCCACGGCGGCGACTATTACGCGCACGGCGTGAAGCCGCGTCGCGGCTTGCGCGTCGCGCGCATGATCGGCCACATCACGTATCTGTCGGACGACGACATGGCCGTGAAATTCGGCCGCGCGCTGCGCCGTGCCGAGGGAGCGCTCGATGCGTACAACTTCAACTTCGATGTCGAATTCGAAGTCGAGTCGTATCTGCGCTATCAGGCCGACAAGTTCGCCGAATACTTCGACGCGAACACGTATCTGCTGATCACGCGCGCGCTCGATTATTTCGATCCCGCCAAAGCCTTCGACGGCGATCTCACGAAAGCGCTCGGCAATACCAGCGCGAAATATCTCATTACCAGCTTCACGACGGACTGGCGTTTCGCGCCCGCGCGCTCACGCGAAATCGTGAAAGCGCTGCTCGACAACAAGCGCACCGTGAGCTACGCGGAAATCGATGCGCCGCACGGCCACGACGCCTTCCTGCTCGACGACGCGCGTTATCACAACCTGATGCGCGCCTATTACGAACGCATTGCCACGGAGATCGGCGCATGAACCAGCACACCCTCGATTCGCTCGCGCTGCGCTCCGATTTTCGGGCGATCGCCCGCTGGGTCGAACCGCGCTCGACGGTGCTCGATCTCGGCTGCGGCGACGGGTCGCTGCTATCGCTGCTCGGCGAAGAACTCGAAGTGAAGGGCTACGGCATCGAGATCAACGATGCCGGCGTGCTCGCGTGCGCGCAAAAAGGCGTGAACGTGATTCAGCAGAATCTCGAAGACGGTTTGCGTCTCTTCGAGGACGACAGCTTCGATTTCGCGGTCCTTTCGCAGACGCTGCAGACGATTCATCAGACCGCCGCGATCCTGCGCGAGACGGTGCGCGTCGGGCGCCAGTGCATCGTGTCGTTTCCGAATTTCGGATACTGGCAACATCGGCTGTCGGTGATTCAGGGGCGCATGCCCGTGTCGAAGTCGCTGCCCTATCAGTGGCACAACACGCCGAACGTGCGTGTGCTCACGATCAAGGACTTCGAGGCGCTCGCGCCGGAGGTGGGCATCGAAATTCTCGACCGCGTGGTGCTGCACGACGGCCAGCCGGTCCGTTGGGGGGCGAACTGGCGTGGTAGTCTTGCGGTCTATCGCGTGAAGCGCCGGTAACGATGACCGGCGCCGTCGCGCATCGACAACTGCCCGCTATACGACATGCCCGATACGCCACACGAGGCGCCCGCTCTAACTGCTCACGAAGAACATCCCGGATGGCGCACGTTTCTCAACAAGCGCATCCTCATTTGCGTCTTTCTCGGCTTCACGTCCGGATTGCCGCTCTTCACGCTCTACAGCCTGCTGCAGGCGTGGCTGACGACCGCGCACATCAACGTCAAGGAGATCGGCCTGTTCGCGCTGATCGGACTGCCATACACGTGGAAGTTCGTCTGGTCGCCGCTGATGGACCGTTACATCCCGCGCTTTCCGGGCTGGAGTCCCGGCAGACGGCGCGGCTGGATGTTCGTCACGCAAGTGCTCGTGATGGTGGCGATCGGCTCGTTCGGATTCTTCTCACCTGAACGAAGTCTATGGGCCGTCGCGGCGGTTGCCGCGCTCGTCGCGTTCTTCAGCGCGAGTCAGGATATCGTCATCGATGCATACCGCCGCGAATTGCTCGCCGACACCGAGCAAGGACTCGGCAATGCGGTTCACGTCAATGCGTACAAGGTCGCGGGGCTCGTGCCGGGCTCGCTGTCGCTGATTCTCGCCACGGTCTTCCCGTGGAAGACCGTGTTTCTGATCACCGCCGCGTTCATGCTGCCGGGTCTCATCACGACGCTCGTCGTCAGGGAGCCGGAGATTCACGGCGCGCCGCCGAAGAATCTGCGCGAGGCGATTGTCGAGCCGTTTCACGAGTTCGTCACGCGCGACGGCTGGCGCGCGGCGCTGCTCGTGCTGAGCTTCATCTTCCTCTACAAGCTCGGCGACACGATGGCGACGGCACTCGCCACAAAGTTCTTCATCGACGTGGGTTTCTCACTCGCGCAGATCGGCGTAATCGCGAAAGCGGTCGCATTCTGGGCGAGCATCGCGGGCGGATTGCTCGGCGGGATCGCGCTGGTGAAGATCGGCATCGCGCGCGGGCTGTGGATTTTCGGCGCGCTGCAGATCGTCGCGACGTTAGGCTTCGCCTGGCTCGCGAAGATCGGGCCGTCGCCCGCGGCGCTCGCCGTGCTCTACGGCTTCGAAACCTTCGCGACGGGTCTCACGCTCGCCACCTTCACCGCGTACATCGCGAGCACGACGGACCCGCGCTACACCGCGACGCAGTTCGCGCTCTTCACGAGCCTCGCGGCGGTGCCGCGCACGTTCGCCGCGGCGGGCAGCGGCTTCATCGTGAATGAAACCGGATGGTTTCCGTACTTCATGATCTGCGTCGCGTTGTCCATTCCGGGCATGTTACTGTTGCCCAAGATCGCGCCCTGGAGAACTCGACGATGACGGTTTCTTTCAAGCTTCGCGCCTTGGTTTGCGCATTGGCATCGGCGTCGCTCGCGCCCTTGTCCGCGCACGCTCAGGACGAACAGAAGACGCCGCCGCCCTACACCGCACCGAACAACCAGATCCGCTTCGGCGATACGGCGCTCTTTCGCAACCTGATCCCGCCCGCAACGCTCGAAGCGCAGTCCGCCGAGGAATACGCGCAAGTCATCCTCGATGCCGGTCGCGCGAAGACATTGCTTCCCGATAGCAACCCGCTCGTGAAGCGCGTGCGCGAGATCGCGAATCACGAGATTCCGTTCGCGCTCAAGTGGAACGATCGCGCGAAGAACTGGAAGTGGGAGGTCAACGTCATCAAGTCGCCCGAAGAGCGCATGGTGTGCCTGCCGGGCGGGAAAATCGTCGTGTATAGCGGTCTCATCGAGAAGCTGCGTCTGAACGATAACGAGATCGGCATGATGATCGGCCATGAGATCGCGCACGCGTTGCGCGAGCATGCGCGCGAGCGGCTCGGCCGGCAGCAGGCGGCGCAACTCTCCGCCGGCGCGCCGCCCCAGTTGTTCGGCTTCTCGAACTATCCGCCGCAACAGCCCGATTTCGGCGATGAATTACTGACCATGCGCTATTCCCCCGCCGATGAGACCGAAGCCGATGTGATCGGCAGCGAGATCGCCTCGCGCGCGGGCTACGATCCGCGCGCGGCGGTCACGTTGTGGAACAAGATCGATTCGGGAACACGGCGCGCGGATGTCGGCTTCATCTGGATGCATCCGTATGGCCCGGATCGCAGGCAGGACCTGCTCAAGCGCATGCCGGACATGATGCCGCTCTATGCAAAGGCGCTCGGCAAGACCATCGACCAGTTGCCGAATTACGCGGGCATGGGGCGGTTCAAGAAGAGCGGGCGCTAGTCAATTCTTCTTGCCGAGCTTCCAGTCGTAGTCGATCGTCAGCGGCGCATGGTCGCTGAACTTGATGTCCCTGAAAATCGACGTCTTCTTCGCGGTCGCGGCGACTTCCTTCGTCGCGATCTGATAGTCGATACGCCACCCCACGTTCTTCGCATACGCCTGGCCGCGATTGCTCCACCACGTGTACTGCTCGGGGCGCTGATCCAGCGTGCGGAATACATCGACATAACCCACGTCGTCGAAGAGCTTCGTGAGCCACGCGCGCTCTTCCGGCAGACAGCCGGAGTTCTTCTGGTTGCTCTTCCAGTTCTTTATGTCGATTTCCTTGTGCACGATGTTCACATCGCCGCACAGAATCACTTCGCGCTCTTTCGACAGCGCGTCGAGATGCGGCATGAACTCGTCCATGAAGCGGTATTTGGCCTGCTGGCGCTCGTCGCCGCTCGACCCGGACGGCACGTACACCGATACCACCGAGAGCTTGCCGAAACGCGCTTCCACGTAGCGCCCTTCCGGATCGAACTCTTCCGAGCCGAAACCGATGATCACGTCATCCGGTTCGTGACGCGTATAGAGGCCCGCGCCGCTGTAGCCCTTCTTCACGGCATGCTGGAAATAGCCCTGAAAACCGTGCGGCGCGAGGAATTCCGGCGTCAGGTCGTCTTGCGAGCACTTGATTTCCTGCACGCACACGACGTCGGATTTCTGCTCGCCGAACCAGTCGAAGAATCCTTTCTTGGCGGCCGAACGGATGCCGTTCAGATTGGCGGTAATCACGCGAAACATACGCTTCCTTTTTGAGTTCGTTTTTATTCGACCTTCACGCCCTTGAGCGATTCCTTCGCCGGCGGAAATTCGAGTTTCATGTCCTGCAGCGTGCGCAACAGCAGTTCGGCGACCATCACGTTGCGATGCGTCTTCGAATTGCCCGGAATGATGTACCACGGCGCATAGTCGGTCGACGTCGCGCCGAGCAGGTCCGCATACGCCGCCTGATAGTCGTCCCACTCCTTGCGCGCGTCGAGATCGGAGACGTCGAACTTCCAGTGTTTCGTCGGATCGTCGATGCGCGCCTGCAGGCGCTCGCGCTGCTCATCCTTCGAGATATGCAGGAAACATTTGACGATGGTCGTGCCGCTATCCGCGAGCAGCGACTCGAAGTTGCGAATATGGCGAAAGCGCCGCTCGCATTCGTCGGCGTCGATCTGCTTCAGCACGCGCGGCACGAGCACGTCTTCATAGTGGCTGCGATTGAAGATCGCGAACTCGCCGGCCTGCGGCGCCTGCGCGTGCACGCGCCACAGGAAGTCGTGCGCGACCTCGCGCTCCGACGGCGCGCGAAACGGCACGATGCGCAGGCCGAGCGGATCGACATCGTGAAACACCGCGCGCACGGTGCCGTCCTTGCCGCTCGTGTCCATGCCTTGCAGCACCAGCAGCACGCGCTGGCGGCGCTGCGCGTGGAGTTTCTCCTGAAGGTCGTCGAGTTGCACGCCGATCGCCGTGAGGCGTTCGCGATCTTCATCTTTCGAGCCGCTGGAAAACGGCTTCGCGGACGGATCGATCGCGCTCAGGTCGAACGCCTTCAGCTTTTTGCCAGCGTCGAAGAAAGGCACGCGAAAGTCGTCGAGTCCGGGTTTCTTTGCCATGTCTCTTTGGTTCTTGGTTCGCCAATGAAAAACGGGCTGCTGCCGGGCTCGACCGGCAGCAGCCCATTCATCCCGTGCGGGACTGAGCGATCAGGATAACTTTTTCTTCAGCAGTTCGTTGACCTGCTGCGGATTCGCCTTGCCTTTGGTCGCCTTCATCGCCTGGCCGATCAGCGCGTTGAACGCCTTCTCCTTGCCCGCGCGGAATTCTTCGACCGATTTCTGGTTCGCCGCGAGCACTTCGTCGATGATTGCTTCGAGCGCGCCGGTGTCGGAAATCTGCTTCAGGCCCTTCGCCTCGATGATGCGATCCGCTGCCGCGTCGTCCGTCGCCTTCTCGTCCCAGATCGTCTGGAAGATGTCCTTCGCGATCTTGTTGGAGATGGTGCCGTCGGCGATGCGTTGAAGAATCAGCGCGAGTTGCGCGCTCGAAACCGGCGATTCGCTGATGTCGAGCGATTCGCGGTTCAGTTGCGCGGAGACGTCGCCCATCATCCAGTTCGCGGCGATCTTCGCTTGTGCCGAACCCGCTTTCTGCACGAGCGCCTCGAAGTACGACGCCATCGCTTTTGACGACGTCAGCACGCCCGCGTCATACGGCGTGAGGCCGTAGGTATCGACGAAACGCTTCTGCATGTCCGCCGGAAGCTCCGGCATTTCGCCCTTCACGCGCTCGATCCACGACGATTCGATCACGAGCGGCATCAGGTCCGGATCCGGGAAATAGCGGTAATCGTGCGCGTCTTCCTTGCTGCGCATCGAACGCGTTTCGCGTTTGTCCGGATCGTAGAGACGCGTTTCCTGGACCACCGTGCCGCCGTCTTCGATCAGCTCGATCTGACGACGCACTTCGTACTGGATCGCTTCTTCGAGAAAACGGAACGAGTTCAGGTTCTTGATCTCCGCGCGCGTGCCGAATTCCTTCTGGCCGACCGGCCGCACCGAAACGTTCGCGTCGCAACGGAACGAGCCTTCCTGCATGTTGCCGTCACAAATGCCGAGCCACACGACGAGGCCATGCAGCGCCTTCGCATACGCAACGGCTTCTGCCGCGCTGCGCATTTCCGGCTCCGTGACGATCTCGAGCAGCGGCGTGCCCGCGCGGTTCAGGTCGATGCCCGTCATGCCCGCGAAGTCTTCGTGCAGCGACTTGCCCGCGTCCTCTTCGAGGTGCGCGCGCGTCAGGTTGATGGTCTTCGAATACGCTTCCTTGCCCGCCTTCTCGTTGGCCGGAACCTGGATCGTGATCTGACCGCCCTGCACGACCGGAATCTCGTACTGGCTGATCTGATAGCCCTTCGGAAGATCCGGATAGAAGTAGTTCTTGCGCGCGAAGATGCTGCGCGGTGCGATGTGCGCGCCGATCGACAGGCCGAAGCGGATCGCGCGCTCCACGGCGCCCTTGTTCATCACGGGCAGCACGCCGGGCAGCGCGAGATCGACAGGACTCGCCTGCGAGTTCGGGCTCGCGCCGAATTGCGTCGGCGCGCCCGAGAAAATCTTGGAGACGGTGGAAAGCTGCGCGTGCGTTTCCAGACCGATGACGACTTCCCACTGCATGTTCACACTCCCGATGCCGATGGTGCCTTGCGGTGCCAGTCGGTCGCACGCTGGAACGCGTCGGCGACCTGGAGCATCCGGGCTTCGTTGAAATAGTTGCCGATGATCTGCAGACCGACCGGGCGATCCGCGTTCGCGCCCGCGCCGAAGCCGCACGGCACGCTCATGCCGGGCAGACCCGCGAGGCTCACGGAAAGCGTGTAGATATCCGCGAGATACATCTGCACGGGATCGTCGGCCTTCTCGCCCAGATTCCACGCGACGGACGGCGCGACCGGCCCCATGATGACGTCGCACTGTTTGAACGCTTCCTGAAAGTCCCGCGCGATGATGCGGCGGATCTTCTGCGCCTGCAGGTAGTACGCGTCGTAATACCCGTGCGACAGCACATACGTCCCGACGAGAATCCGGCGCTTCACTTCCGGCCCGAAGCCTTCCGCGCGCGACTTCTTGTACATGTCGAGCAGATCCTTGTACTGCGCCGCACGATGTCCGTAGCGCACGCCGTCGAAACGCGACAGGTTCGACGAAGCCTCCGCCGGCGCGATGATGTAGTACACGGGAATCGAGAGCTCGGTCTGCGGCAGCGACACTTCGACGAGCGTCGCGCCGAGCGCTTCGTATTGCTTCAATGCCGCGTCGATGGCGGCGCGGACGTCCTCGGCTAGCCCGGCGCCGAAGTACTCCTTCGGCATGCCGATGCGCAGGCCGGCGAGCGGCTTGGCCGCGTCCCCGCCGTTCCACGTCTTGCCGAGATAGCGCGTGTAGTCTTCGTTCTCACGCTGCAGGCTGGTCGAGTCGCGCTCGTCGAAGCCGCCCATCGCGTTGAGCAGCAGCGCGCAGTCGTGCGCGGTTTGCGCCATCGGGCCGCCCTGATCCAGCGACGATGCGAACGCGATCATCCCGTAACGCGACACGCGGCCGTAGGTCGGCTTGATGCCCGTGATGCCGGTGAACGACGCGGGCTGGCGGATCGAGCCGCCGGTGTCGGTGCCGGTCGCGGCGGGCGCGAGACGCGCGGCCACGGCCGCGGCCGAGCCACCCGACGAGCCGCCCGGCACCGCCTTCGGATCCCACGGATTCTTCGCCGCGCCGAAGTACGAATTCTCGTTGGACGAGCCCATCGCGAACTCGTCCATGTTGGTCTTGCCGAGGCACACCATGCCGGCGTGCTTCAGGCGATCGACGACGGTCGCATCGAACGGGCTCGCGTAGTTTTCGAGCATATGCGAGCCGGCCGTCGAGGCCCAGCCGCGCGTGACGAACACGTCCTTGTGCGCGATCGGCAGGCCCGTGAGCGCGCCGGCATTGCCTTGGGCGATGAGCGCGTCGGCGGCTTTCGCCTGCTCGAGCGTGAGCTCGGGATCGACACCGATGAACGCGTTCAGCGCCTTCGCGCCCTCGATGCGTTGCAGATACGACTGCGCCAGTTCGACCGCGGAGACTTCCTTCGAGTCGAGCGCCGCGCGCAGTTCGGTCAAGCTTTTTTGATGCATTGCAGTTCCCTGATGAGCGCGGGCATTCGATCCGCGCGCAATGTCACTTGGTGGGCGCACGAAGCGCCTTATTCGATCACCTTCGGCACGAGATAGAGCCCGTCCTGCACGGCAGGCGCGCAACGCTGGAACTCTTCGCGCTCGACACGCTCTGAGACAGCGTCGTCACGCAGACGCAGCGCGACTTCCTCGATCTGCTCGATCGGATGCGCGAGCGGTTCGATGCCGGTCGTATCGACGGCCTGCATCTGCTCGACAAGGCCGAAAAAATCGTTGAGACGCGCGAGCGTGGGTTCGGCTTCGTGGTCGGGCAATTCGAGCCGCGCGAGGTGCGCGATGCGTTTTACGTCGGTCAGGGTCAAAGACATGGAATCACCGGAGAAAGCGTGGGCAGCCTCAATTCGAAAACCTGCGCTGCGACAGCCAGTTACGATATTGAAAGGAGCCCTCGGAAGCAGGCCTGGCGATGGCAAAAAGTGCCATCCTTTTCCTATAGATACCCGCAAATTATAAGGTATCATTACACGTTCGACTCACCCCTGGATCGGCTTGTCAGCGGCTTTCTCCCTGAATCATTGAATTGTGAGAAACGTTTGCGTACGGCGTTCCATTCTGCGGTAGATTTCTTCCCGGATTTGCACTTCGCGGCGAGCGTTCGCCGTCCGGGCAAACCGTTATTTTTTCCGCTGCCGTCCCCGGCGCTCCTCGCGACGAACGGCCACCCAGCGAGACAGGATTTTTGAATGTTCGGTTTTTTGCGCAGCTATTTCTCCAACGACCTGGCGATTGACCTCGGCACCGCCAACACGCTGATCTACATGCGCGGCAAAGGCATCGTCCTCGACGAGCCTTCGGTCGTTTCGATTCGCCAGGAAGGCGGCCCCAACGGCAAGAAGACCATTCAGGCGGTCGGCAAGGAAGCCAAGCAGATGCTCGGCAAAGTGCCGGGCAACATCGAGGCCATCCGCCCGATGAAGGACGGCGTGATCGCCGACTTCACCGTCACCGAGCAGATGATCAAGCAGTTCATCAAGACCGCTCACGAATCCCGCATGTTCTCGCCGTCGCCGCGCATCATCATTTGCGTCCCGTGCGGCTCCACGCAGGTCGAGCGCCGCGCGATCAAGGAAGCGGCACACGGCGCGGGCGCGTCGCAGGTCTATCTGATCGAAGAGCCCATGGCCGCTGCAATCGGCGCCGGCCTGCCGGTCTCGGAAGCGACGGGCTCGATGGTCGTCGACATCGGCGGCGGCACGACGGAAGTCGGCGTCATCTCGCTGGGCGGCATCGTGTACAAGGGCTCGGTACGTGTGGGCGGCGACAAGTTCGACGAGGCCATCGTCAACTACATCCGCCGCAATTACGGCATGCTGATCGGCGAGCAAACCGCCGAGGCCATCAAGAAGGAAATCGGTTCAGCGTTCCCGGGCTCCGAAGTGAAGGAAATGGAAGTCAAGGGCCGCAATCTGTCCGAAGGCATTCCGCGCAGCTTCACCATTTCGAGCAACGAAATTCTTGAAGCACTGACGGACCCGCTGAATCAGATCGTGTCGTCGGTGAAGATCGCGCTGGAACAGACGCCGCCGGAACTCGGCGCGGACATCGCCGAGCGCGGCATGATGCTGACGGGCGGTGGCGCGCTCCTGCGCGACCTCGACCGCCTGCTCGCCGAAGAAACCGGCCTCCCGGTGCTCGTCGCCGAAGATCCGCTGACTTGCGTGGTGCGTGGCTCGGGCATGGCGCTCGAGCGCATGGACAAGCTCGGCAGCATCTTCTCGTACGAGTGATCTCCCTGCTGAAGGCTATCGCTCTTCTTCCCTTGAGGCTGAATGGTCTTCGACGCGACAGCTAAACGCACCCGCATAACGCGGCGGGCGCACGGCCCGGCATCTGTCCGGGCCGTTGTCGAAACTGCGTAGGGCAGGCTTCGCCATCGGCGAAAAAACCTGCAGCATCGATCCATCCGTTCACGCCCTCGGCGCCGACCATGGAATACAGTCCGCCGCCCCTTTTCAAGCAAGGCCCCTCCGCGCTCGCGCGCCTGATTTTCTTCGTGGTGCTCGCGATCGCCCTGCTCATTTCGGATGCTCGCTACAGCACGCTGGAAATCGTTCGCGGAATGCTCGGCGCGGGGCTCTATCCGTTGCAGCGCGCAGCGCTGGTGCCGCGCGACATCTTCATGGGCGCGGCCGATCTCGCCGTGACGAGCGCGACGCTGCGCAGCGAAAACGCGAAGCTCGCCAACAAGAATCTGGAACTGTCCGTGAAGGCCGGCGATGCGGCGCAGCTCGCCATCGAAAACGCGCATCTGCGCGCGCTGCTCAATCTCCAATCGCGCGCCACCACCGACGAAACGCCCGCCGAAATTCAGTACGACACGCGCGATCCGTTTACGCAGAAAGTCGTGATCGGCAAAGGTTCGCAGCAAAATATCCAGGACGGCGCGCCGGTCGTCACCGAAGACGGTGTGATCGGCCAGGTGACGCGCGTGTTTCCGCTGCAATCGGAAGTCACGCTGCTCACCGACAAGGATCAGGCCGTGCCCGTTCAGATCGCGCGCACCGGCTTGCGCAGCGTGATCTACGGGACGCCCAAGGGCGACACGCTCGATCTGCGCTTCGTGCCGATCAGCGCCGACGTGCAAGCCGGCGATGAACTCGTCACGAGCGGTCTCGACGGCATCTATCCGCCGGGAC
Source organism: Caballeronia sp. INML3B (assembly GCF_023631305.1). Taxonomy (NCBI): domain Bacteria; kingdom Pseudomonadati; phylum Pseudomonadota; class Betaproteobacteria; order Burkholderiales; family Burkholderiaceae; genus Caballeronia; species Caballeronia sp. INML3B. Next base: position 273,940 of record NZ_JALQDI010000001.1, on the reverse strand, counting down.
TGCCGGTCGCGAAGGTGCTACGCGTCGACAAGCAGGCCGACACGGCGTTCGCGCGCGTCGTGTGCGTGCCGATCGCGGCAGTGCGTGGCGCGCGTCAGTTACTCGTGCTGCATTACAACGTCAACGTGCCGCCGAATCCGATCGAAGTCGAAGCGGCCGCGGCTGCGAAGGAAGCGAAGGAAAACAAGGGCAAGAAGAAGGCCGCGCCGAAGGCTGCGGCGGCAGCGGGCGCGAGCGGCGCTTCGGCCGCGGCAGGCGCGTCCGCTCCGGCGCCGGGCTCCGCGGCTGCGGCGGCTGCACCCGCAAAGCCCGCTGAGGCTGCGCCGGCGAAAGCGGCCTCGCCCAAGGCGGCATCGGGCGCGGCGGCGAAGCCGTCGAAGAAGGCGCATGCGCCGAAACCCGCATCCTCGGGAGCCGCGCGATGAACCGCCCGCAATACATCCTCCAGCCAGTCAATCCGTACTTCATCACGTTCAGTCTGGCTGCTGCGTTTCTGCTGAACCTGATGCCGTGGGGACGGCTCATCGGCGTGCCGGATTTCGTGGCGCTCGTACTGCTGTTCTGGAATGTGCATCAGCCGCGCAAGGTCGGCATGGGCATCGCGTTCATGCTCGGCATTCTGATGGATGTGCACAACGCGAATCTGCTCGGCGAACACGCGCTGGCTTACACGCTTCTTTCGTACGGCGCGATCACCATTCACCGCCGCGTGTTGTGGATGACGCTGCCCGTGCAGATGTTCGTCGTCGCGCCGCTCCTCGTCGGCGCGCATCTCGTGCCCTTCATCATCCGCCTGATGACGGGCGCGGCGTTCCCCGGCTGGAGTTATCCGGTCAACGGATTCGTCGAGGCGCTGCTCTGGCCGATCGCGAGCTTTCTCTTGCTGATGCCGCAGCGCCGCGCCGCCGACCCGGACGACACGCGTCCAATCTGAGTCTTGCCGCGCGGCGCCGGGTCATCGAATAAACCGCCGCGCGCGAACTACACTTGAATCGCGAGTACACCGCGAAAGCTGCATGACCGAAATAAAGAACACCGAGCAACAGTTGTCGAAGTTCCGCCTGCGCGTCGCGGCGGCGGGACTGTTCGTGTTCGTCTGCTTCGGTCTGATCGGGCTGCGCTTTCTCTATCTGCAGGTCTGGCATTTCAGCAAATACTCGTTGCAGGCGAACGAGAACCGCATTTCCGTTGCGCCGATCGTGCCGAACCGCGGCATCATCACCGACCGCAACGGCGTCGTGCTGGCGAAGAACTACTCCGCGTACACGCTGGAAATCACGCGTTCGAAGATCAACGGCACGCTCGACGAAACCATCGACGAGCTCTCGCAAGTCATTCCGATCGACGCACGCGACCGTCGCCGTTTCAAGAAGCTGCTCGAAGACTCGAAGAATTTCGAAAGCCTGCCGATCCGCACGCGTCTCACCGACGAGGAAGTCGCGAAGTTCACCGCGCAGCGCTATCGCTTCCCGGGCGTCGAGGTGCGCGCGCGACTGTTCCGCCAATATCCGCTGGGCACGACTGCCGCGCACGTGATCGGGTATATCGGACGGATTTCGCAGCGCGATCAGGAGCGCATCGACGACGCGAGCGACGCCAACGACCAAAGCTCGGATCATTACGATCCGCGCGTCGACGCCAACAACTACAAGGGCACCGACTACGTCGGCAAGATCGGGGTCGAGCAGAGTTACGAAACCGAGTTGCACGGACTGACGGGTTTCGAGGAAGTGGAAGTCACGGCGGGCGGGCGCCCGGTGCGCACCATGTCGCGCACGCAGGCGACGCCGGGCAACAACCTTCAACTCTCGCTGGATATCGGCTTGCAGCAGGTCGCCGAGCAGGCGTTCGCGGGCAAGCGCGGCGCGCTCGTCGCGATCGAGCCTTCCACCGGCGACGTGCTCGCGTTCGTGTCCGCGCCGAGCTTCGATCCGAATTCGTTCGTCGACGGCATCGATCAGCAGACGTGGGACGCGCTCAACAATTCGTCGGACCACCCGCTGCTGAATCGTCCGCTGCACGGCACGTATCCGCCCGGCTCGACCTACAAGCCGTTCATGGCGCTCGCCGCGCTGACGCTGCACAAGCGCACGCCGGGCTGGGGCTTCCAGGATCCGGGCTACTTCACGTTCGGCGGCCACACGTTCCGCAACGACGTGCGCTCGGGCCAGGGCTGGGTGGACATGAACCGCGCGATCGTCGTATCGAACGACACGTACTTCTACATGCTCGCGCGCGATCTCGGCGTGAACGCGATGGCCGGCTTCATGAAGCCGTGGGGTTTCGGGCAGATCACCGGCATCGATATCGCGGGCGAGGCGCGCGGCATCCTGCCGTCGACGGAATGGAAGCGCAAGGCGTACCGCAAGCCCGAGCAGCAGCGCTGGTACGAAGGCGAAACGATCAGCCTGGGCATCGGCCAGGGCTATAACTCGTTCACGATCCTGCAACTCGCGCACGCTACCGCGACGCTCGCGAACAACGGCGTCGTGATGAAGCCGCACCTCGTGCGCGATATCGAAAATCCGATCTCGAAGGCGACGCGCGCCGTCGTACGCGATCCGAGCGACAAGATCGCCGTGCAGCAGAAGGACGTGGATTTCATCAAGCGGGCGATGGAAGGCGTCGTCACCAGCGGCACGGCGGCGAAGGTGTTCGCGGGCGCGCCGTACCAGGCGGCGGGCAAGACCGGCACGGCGCAGGTCTATTCGCTGCAGGGGTCGAACTACAAAGGACACGCGCTCGCGGAGCATCTGCGCGATCACGCGCTGTTCATCGCGTTCGCGCCGGCGGAACAGCCGAAGATCGCACTTGCGCTGATCGTCGAGAACGGCGGCTGGGGCGCTGAATCCGCAGGACCGATCGCGCGCAAGGTGCTCGACTATTATCTGATCGATCGTCTGAAGCCAGGCGCGGAGGCGGCCGCTGTCGCGGCGGCGGCCTCGGCGACGACAGACGCCGGCCTGCCGACGATCGGCGGCACGCAACCGCCCGCCGCCATCGCGTTGCCTGCGTCCGTCGCGAATTCGTCGCCGGCGTTTTCGCCTCAGGCTGCGTCGAATCCCGCAGTCGCGAAAGCGGCTTCCGCGCCGGCGCTTCCTGCTTCCACACCGAAAGCGTCGGCGCCGCGCGCCGCATCGGCGACGCCCGCAGCGCCTGCTGCGGCACTGCCCGCCTCCACGCCTGGCCGCACGCCCGCGCCGAAAAAGCGCCCGACGGAGCCGACGCCTTCGATGGTGCGCGGCAATGAAAACGACGGCGTGCGCGTTCTCGCGCCGTCCGGCGGCATCGACGAGTAAAGGAAACCGCCATGCAACTGCACATGCAATTCGACAAGCGGGAGCTGCTGGACCGCGCCAAGCGCATGTTCGCGGGCTTCGACAAGCCGCTCGCGCTCATCGTGTTCCTGCTGCTCGGCGTCGGCATCGTGACGCTGTACAGCGCGAGCCTCGACATGCCCGGGCGTGTCGAGGACCAGCTGCGCAACATCATGCTGACCTTCGGTCTGATGTGGGTGCTCGCCAACATCCCGCCGCAGATGCTGATGCGCTTCGCCGTGCCGCTCTACACCGTCGGCGTCGCGTTGCTGGTCGCGGTCGCCGCGTTCGGGCTGACGCGCAAGGGCGCGAAACGCTGGCTCAATGTCGGCGTGGTGATCCAGCCATCCGAAATCATGAAGATCGCGATGCCGCTGATGCTCGCCTGGTACTACCAGAAGCGCGAAAGCAATGTCCGCTGGTGGGATTACATCGTCGGCTTTGTCATTCTGTTGCTGCCGGTCGGGCTGATCGCGAAGCAGCCGGATCTGGGCACCGCGGTGCTCGTGTTCGCGGCGGGCATGTTCGTCATCTATTTCGCCGGGCTGAGTTTCAAGCTCATCCTGCCCGTGCTGATCGCAGCCGTCATTGCGGTCGCGAGCATCGCGGTGTTTCAGGACAAGATCTGCCAGCCGGATGTGGTCTGGCCGATGATGCACGACTATCAAAAGCACCGCATCTGCACGCTGCTCGACCCGACTTCCGATCCGCTCGGCAAAGGCTTCCACACGATTCAGGCGGTGATCGCGATCGGTTCGGGCGGCACGTTCGGGAAAGGCTGGTTGAAGGGCACGCAGGCGCACCTCGAATTCATCCCCGAAAAGCACACCGACTTCATTTTCGCCGTCTTCTCCGAGGAGTTCGGGCTCGCGGGCGGGCTCGTGCTGCTCTTCCTTTATATGGCGCTCATCGCGCGCGGGCTCTTCATCGCGGCGAACGGCGCCACTTTCTTCGGGCGATTATTGGCCGGATCGCTCACGCTCGCGTTCTTTACTTACGCGTTCGTCAATATCGGCATGGTGAGCGGCATTCTGCCCGTGGTCGGCGTGCCGCTTCCGTTCATGAGTTACGGCGGGACCGCGTTGACGACGCTCGGCGTCGCGGTTGGGCTGATCATGAGTGTCGCTCGTCAAAAGCGGTTGATGCAGAGTTAGCGCGCGCCGTCCTCGTCACTGCGGCTTTTGCTGCTCCAGTTCTGCGCTCAACTGCAGATATTTCAGCTTGGCGGCCGGATCGCCCTGCGCCGCCGCCGCAGCGTAATAGGCGCGCGCAACGTTCAGGTTGCGCTCGACGCCATCACCGCCGCGCTCATAGAACGAACCCGCGACGTATTGCGCCGTCATGTCGCCGCCTTGCGCGGCCTTCTTGTACCAGGTGAACGCCTGCGTGTTATCGCGCGTGGTGCCGCGTCCATCGAGAAACTGATTGGCGAGCGCGAGTTCGGCCTGCACGTGTCCCTGATTCGCCGCGCGCAGGAACCAGCGATGCGCCTCCGCCGGGTCTTTCTCGACGAACTGTCCATCGTCGTACATCTTGCCGTACACATATTGCGCGTGGGTCATGTTGGCATCGGCTGCGCGGCGCAACCATTTCTTGCCTTCCGGCACGTCCACCGGGCCGCCCTCGCCGTTGAGCAGCATCATCGCGTAATTGAATTGGGCAAGGCGGCTGCCCTTCTGCGCGGCGCGCCGGAACTCGGAGCGCGCCGCGACGAGATTGCCCGCGTTGTAGTCGGCGACGGCGTTTTGCGTGGCGATATCGGCCGACTTCGGCGCGTTGTCGGCGTGCGCCGCGCCGATCGATATCGACAGAATCACCGCGGCGACCACCGACGCCACGACGGTTTTCATGTTCGCGCCTCCTGCAACGCCTGACGCGTCGCCTTCAACAGCCACATCACATCCGCGCCGATCGCGACGAGCTTGATGCCCGCCTGCGCGTATTGCTTCGCGCTCGCCGCATCGAGCGCGAAGATGCCGCTCGCGATGCCCGCGCGATTCGCGGCGTCGACGATCTTCGTGATCGCCGCCTGCACATCCGGATGCTTGCCGTCGCCGAGATGACCGAGGCTCGCCGCCAGATCCGCCGGCCCGATGAACAGACAATCGACGCCCGGCGTCGCGGCGATCTCATCGACCGCTTCGAGCGCCGCCACCGATTCGATCTGCACGATCGTCGCAATCTGCGCATTCGCGCTCGCCATGTAGTCGCGCCGCATGCCGTATGCCGCCGCGCGCACCGCGCCCGCGACGCCGCGCAAGCCGTGCAGCGCCGCTTCGGTCGGATACTGCGTGAGCCGCACGATGCGCGCCGCCTCTTCGGCCGATTGCACGTTCGGGAACATCAGCGTGCGCGCGCCCGCATCGAGCGCGCGTTTGACGAGCCAGCCCTCGTTGGCCGGCACACGCACGATCGGCTCGCTCGGCAGATGCGCGGCGGCGATCGCCCGCAGTTGAGCGACGACGTCGGCGCTATCGTTCGGCGAATGCTCCATGTCGATGCACAGCCAGTCGAAGCCCGCGTGCGCGAGCGCTTCGGCGGCATCGGCGCTGCCGAGCGACAGCCACAGTCCGAAGAGGGTGCCCGATTCTGAAAAGCGCTGCTTGAGGGGATTGGTGAACGTGCTCATCGCGCGGCTCCTTCGAGAGATCGAAGGACGGCCGCGCGCGGCCGCAGCGATGAAAACGATGGCAGAAGTGACGGCATGCGTGCGCTCCGTGTCTCGTCGCCTCGGAGGTGGGCGACTCATCGGACGATCATACCGTGACGCACGCGCGCGCGCCGGGCGTGCTCCGGGCCTGGCGCGCGCCGAAGATTAGCCGCGCTCGACGTCGGCCCAGCAGTTCGGCGTTTCGAAAAGACGCACGCGCTTCAGCTTGAGGTTGACGCCGTAATGTGCATCGTAGACTGCGGCGAGGATGTTGAACGCAACCGCCGCCAGGTTCTCGACGGTCGGAATGCGATCCAGCACGACGGTCTTGTGATCCGCCAGCGTGTGCAGGAATTCGCGCACTTTGACATCGCCTTCATAGACGATGAACGCATGATCCCACTTGTTGACGAGATGCTCCATCGCGAGCGCTTTCACGTCGGCGAAGTCCATCACCATGCCGCGGTCGGGCGCGCCTTCCACGTCGACGAGATCGCCTTGCAGCGTGATCTCGAGCACATAGCGATGCCCGTGCAGATTGCGGCACTGGCTGCGGTGATCGGGGATGCGGTGGCCCGCATCGAATTCGAGTTTTCGGGTAATCGTCTGCACGTCGGCTGACCGTCTTATCAGGGGATGTTCAAATATTTGTGCGTCTGCATCGACAGGCGCCACTTCGGATGGCGCTTGCACCAGTCGATCGCCAGCTTCGTGTTGATGTCGCGCGACGGGCCGTCCATCGGCTGTACGAGAAAGTAGTCGAAGTCGAGCTTCTCGTATTGCGCCAGTCGCTGGTTGTCCTGCGGGACGACAACCTTCAGTTCGTTGCCCTTCGTGACGACGAGCGGCGCATCGGCTTTCGGGCTCACGCAAATCCAGTCGATGCTCTCGAGCACGGGCAGCGAGCCGTTCGTCTCGATCGCCATTTCGAAGCCGGCTTCATGCAGCGCGTCGACGAAAGGCTGATCGATCTGCAGCATCGGCTCGCCGCCCGTACACACGACGAATCTGTGCGCCGCGCCTTCCGGCCACAACGATGCGATCTTCGCGACGAGTTCCGCCGGCGTCTTGTACTTGCCGCCGTTCTCGCCGTCCGTGCCGACGAAATCGGTGTCGCAAAACTGGCAGACGGCGTCCGCGCGATCTTCCTCGCGCCCCGACCACAGATTGCAGCCCGCGAAACGGCAGAACACGGCCGGGCGCCCGGCATTGGCGCCCTCGCCCTGCAACGTGTAGAAAATTTCCTTTACCGCGTACGTCATGACTGCTCTGCCTGCCTCGTAAAACGTGTCGTAAAAATCAAACCGGCGCGGTGGTGACCTGCTCGCCCGCGCGATACGCCTCGTAGCCGCGCTTGCGCAGCTTGCATGCCGGGCACTGACCGCAGCCGAAGCCCCAGTCGTGCAGTTCGGCGCGCTCGCCGACATAACACGTGTGCGTTTCGACGCGGATCAGTTCGACGAGCGGTTCGCCGCCGAGCGTTTCCGCGAGCCGCCAGGTGTCGGCCTTGTCGAGCCACATCAGCGGCGTTTCCAGCGCGTAGCGCGTTTCCATCCCGAGATTGAGCGCGACTTGGAGCGCCTTCATCGTGTCGTCGCGGCAATCCGGATAGCCGGAAAAGTCCGTTTCGCACATGCCGCCAACCAGCACCTTCAGCCCGCGCCGGTACGCCACCGCCGCGGCGATCGTCATGAACAGCAAATTGCGGCCCGGCACGAACGTATTGGGCAAGCCGCTCGCGTTCGCCTGGATCTCGATCTCACGCGTCATTGCGGTATCGCTGATCGCGCCGAGCACGGACAGATCGATCATGTGATCTTCGCCCAGGCGCTCCGTCCACAGCGGAAACTCGCGCGCGATCGCGGCACGAAAGCCGTCGCGGCATTCGAGTTCCACGCGATGACGCTGTCCATAGTCGAACCCGAGCGTCTCTACCGTCTTGTAGCGATCAAGCGCCCAGGCAAGGCACGTGGCCGAGTCCTGGCCGCCGGAAAACAGCACGAGCGCGCTGTCTTTAGCGTCTATCCGAGTCACCGTGAAAACTCCGTACTCCGTGAATGAGATTGGCGTCGCACGCCGCACTGGCTGTCGGAATGACCGGACTTCGCCATGAGCGGCACGGGCGCGACGCCCGCGAGTCCAGTATAGGCCGGCGACCTTCGCCCGGACGCGCACGCCCTTTATTCCGCCGATAGCGGAGTACGAGACGGATGAACGAGCGCCGGGTGAAGGATTCCGGCGCGTCACACGAGCGATTCGGAGCGTCGAAAAGAAAAGGACTTGCGGGTCCGAGGACGAGGCAAGTCCTTAATTCGGCGGGAATTTTAGCACGGAGCACGGGTGTTCGCCGAGTTCGGCGCGCGTCGTCGCGGCCAGCACTTTCAATCTTGCCGCAACACCCTGCAAACGGAACAAATTGCCGCAAACAACACGGTCGGATCGGCAATTTCTGGAAATCTCCCTCAACCCAACGGACAACCGGTCGTTATACAGACAATTGAATCGTCTGAACTAATAACGAGACCAGCAATTCGTCCGGTTGCATAGCTAGCTCATCCATAGCGCGATTTCGGACCACGCGCCGCTTTTCGTACGCGCCGCCCGGGACATTCACGCGGCCAATTGATTCGCATAACGAAGATTGATTTTCAAACCCTCCCGCAGGGTTACGCGGGGCCGCAGGTCCGTCTCCGATCCGCCCTTCTCGCGGCGCTCCGGCGATCGCACCCATTTTGTTGACGCCAACTACCCGATTAGCACTACGAACAATGAAAAATTACATTCAGACCAACATTCATGCCGACTGCACTGTCGGCGCCCTTTCCGTCCCAAGAGCGAGCCTGTTCGCCGTTGCAGTCGCGGCCAGCTTGCTGCTCGGCGCCTGCGGCGGCGGTAGTAGCGACGCCTTCGATACCGCCTCCACCGCAGCAGCCGCCGCAGCGAACCGCAATACAACCGCTTTCGCCGTCACCTCGCCAACAGTGAACGCCGCCGTTTCCGGCACCGCGACGGTGAAAGGGACGGCGGGCACGACTTGGACGAAAGTCTCCGTCGTCGACATGACCACCGGCAACAAGGTCGCGCCTGATGCAACGCCCTCGAACGGGGCGTTCTCGACGACCGTCAACACGACGAGTCAGACCAACGGTACGCACACATGGCAAATCACGGCCACCGACGCCAAAGGCGCCACACGCACGGTGCAGAACGTGAACGTCGTCGTGAAGAATGCGACGTCGGCCACCTCGATCTTTTACGGCGCGAATGGGCACAACAATGAGGGCGGCGCCTACGACCTCTCCAGCCCGGCTTTGCAACTCTCACAGCTGCAGGATCTCGGCGTGAAGCTGTATCGAAACGAGGTGTACAGCCAGGGGACTGCGAACAAGCTCGCGGGCATCGCGAAAACAATGGCGGCAGGCGGCGTAACCGTGTATCCGGTGATGTTGATGAGCCTCGCCTTCTCCAGCGAGACCGATGCCTACAACGCGGGTTATCAACTCGGCGTCTGGACGGCGACCTCGTACCAGTACCCGTACTACGAAGTGACGAACGAACTCGACGCCAGCGCGATCAGCAGCAACGTCGACGGCGTTTATGGGCAGCAATTCGACAACACCAAATTCCAGATCGCGCGCGGCGTGATTCGCGGGATGATCGCTGGCGTGAAGTCAGTCGATCCGAACGGCAAGATCATCATGGGCGGCGGCACGTGGATGCATTACGGCCTCGATCAGATGCTCGCCAACGGCACGCAGCCCGACGGCACGACGGGTCATCCGGTCGTGAACTGGGACATCACCGCGTGGCACTGGTACTCGGATATGGGCGACATCACGAACGCATGTGGCGGCACGGGTTGTCACGACGTGCTCGCGGCGCTGCAGCAGATGGGCAAGCCGATCTGGATCAACGAATTCGGCGTGCGTCCGTGGCTCGGCAGCGAACAGCAGATCGCGGCCTACCTCGTCGGCAACAAGATGATGGCGGAGTTCGTCGCGGTGGCGTCGAAGTACAACATCCAGGCGATCCAGACGTACGAGCTGTACGACGATCCCGCGGGCGGCGAAGGCGCATATGGCCTTCTGAAGAACGACGGCAAGACGCAGAAAGCGGCCTACGCGGCGTTCAAGAAATTCGTCGCGGCGAATCCAAGGTGACGATCGTATAGTGGAAAAAAGCGGGCACGTTCGCTCAATCGAACGTGCCCGCTTTTGCATATGGAAATTGAAAAAGCCCGAGAGCGATGACACTCTCGGGCTTCTTGCATTCTGGTGGCCTGGGGCGGAATCGAACCACCGACACGCGGATTTTCAATCCGCTGCTCTACCAACTGAGCTACCGGGCCAACGAAGAGGTGAAACTATAGCAGACTCATTTTCGCCCCTCAAGCCCCTCCACACATTTTTTCTGAAAATGTTCGGAGCATTTTGCTCAGACCTCGTTCTTGTTCTTTCCAAGATCGACGCCCAGTTGCTTGAGCTTGCGATAGAGATGCGTGCGCTCGAGCCCCGTCTTCTCGGCGACGCGCGTCATGCTGCCGTTCTCGCGCGCCAGGTGATACTCGAAGTACGCGCGCTCGAACGCATCGCGTGCATCGCGCAACGGGATATCGAACGAGATGGATGCCGTCTGCCCCGCCTGATTCTGCGTCGCGCCGCCCGCTCCCGCTTCGCCCGATGCGTTCAACGCCGACGCCGTCGGCAGCGCGGCCGCCACAGGCACCCCCGATGCCATCGCGCTCGCCGGAGGCTTGGCTAGCGTCGTCACGGGCGCCGCTGCGGTGCCGTGCGCGAGCCCCTGCTCGACGGCCTTCAGGAGCTTCTGTAGCGCGATCGGCTTCTCGAGGAAGTTGAGCGCGCCGATCTTCGTCGCTTCGACAGCCGTGTCGATGGTCGCGTGACCCGACATCATGATGACCGGCATCGTGAGCTTGCCCTGCGCGGCCCACTCCTTGAGCAGGGTCACGCCGTCGGTATCGGGCATCCAGATGTCGAGCAAAACGAGGTCGGGCGTTTGCTGCAGGCGATAGTCGCGCGCATGCTGCGCGTTTTCCGCTACATCAACAACGTGGCCTTCGTCGCTCAGGATCTCGGAGAGCAGTTCCCGGATCCCCATTTCATCGTCTACCACCAGGATGGTTGCCATTTACGCTGCCCTTGTCTGCACTGTTGCTTTTGTCGTTCCGTGATTCGCCGCCGCACCGGCCGCCGGAGGCGTTGCGCCGGGCGCCGCGGTATCGTCCGCGAGTTGTAGAAACAGAATCGATATCTGCGCGCCTTCGATCACATCCGCTGTCTTCGAGCGGTTGCGTATGTCGATGCGCGCGCCGTGCTCGTCGACGATCTTCTTCACCGTTGCAAGTCCCAGGCCCGTGCCCTTCGCCTTGGTCGTCACGTAAGGCTCGAAAGCACGCGAAAGGATTCGCGCCGGAAAACCCGAGCCGTTATCCGAGACAGTGAGGCGAACCGCGACACGCGCATGACCCGATGCATCGGGCTCGCCATATTCTACTGTCCTCGTTTCGAGCAGCACGCGTGGCTCCGCGACATCCGCCACCGCGTCCTGCGCGTTCTGCAACAGGTTGTGGATCACCTGGCGGATCTGCGTCGCGTCACCGCGAATCACGGGCAGCTTCGCGAGATCCACCTTGATCGGCGTCTTGCCATCTTCGATGCCGTACAACGTCAGCACTTCCGCGACGAGATCGTTCAGTTGCAGATTGCCGAGCACCGCGGGCGGCGTGCGCGCGTATTCGCGGAAGTCGTCGACCATCTGCTTCATCGCCTGCACCTGATTGACGATGGTCGTCGACGCTCGCTTGAGCACCTCCGCGTCGGGCGGCGCGAGCTTGTCCGCGAGCTTCATCTGCAAGCGTTCGGCGGAAAGCTGAATCGGCGTGAGCGGATTCTTGATCTCGTGCGCGAGACGCCGCGCGACTTCGCCCCACGCGACCGAGCGCTGCGCGGAGATCACGTCCGAGATGTCATCGAACACGACGACGTAGCCGGTCGTTTCGGCATCGTCGGCATCGCTTTCGGTCACGCTCAGCAACTGCGTGCCGCGCACGAGGAGCGTGAGCGGCTCGTTCTCGCCGGGCACCGACACGGCGACCTGCTGCTGCCAGTGGCCTCGATCGCCGAGCGGATGTCCGCTGCCGACCTCGGCCGCATCGCGTTCGGCGAAGGCCTTCTTCACCATCGCGCCGAGTTCGGCGAGCACGCCGATCTGATCGAGCGGCTGATTGAGCAACGCGTTGAACGGCTGGCGGAAGATGCGCTCCGCGCCGCGATTCGCGGTGGTCAAGCGGAACTGCCGGTCGAACACGAACACGCCCGCCGTCAGATTCGCAAGGATGCTTTCGAGATACGCCTTCGAATGCTCCAGCGCGACGCGATTGTTCTCGACCGCCGCGCGCGCCTCGGAAAGCTGGCGCGTCATCGCGTTGAAGGACTGCGTGAGAAAGCCCAGTTCGTCGCGCGAATTGATCTCTCGCTTGGGCGTGTAGTCGCCTTCGGCCACTTCTTTCGTGCCTTGCGCGAGCAGGAACAGCGGCCGCGCGAGCTGATTGCCGAGCGCGAGCGCGAGCATCATCGCGATGAAGGTCGCGAGGAAGAGCGCGAGCGTCAGCGTGCCGATATACATCTTGCGCAAGCCCGTGCGCCCGAGCCGCTTTTCCTGATACTCGCGATACGCGCGCTGCACGGCGTCGGCATTGCGCGCGAGCTCCTGACTCACGGGCTGCTCGATCTGCAGAAAGCGATCGACATGCTGGAATTCGGTCGTGGTCGTGGGATCCGGAATCTTCGTGACCACGCGCAGACGCAGCGCGCCCTTCGGTCCATTCGATTTCGGATCGCCGTCTATCTCGCCTTCGATCGCGCCATACGGATGATCCTGCGCCTCCCTCAGCATCGCGCTGGTCGGCTCGTTGGTCGGCAGCAGGGCGTAGTAATTGCCCGACGCCTGCGCGACCGTGCGAAGCCCCGGCACGCGCAGCGAACTGTTGTTCGACGCGAGATCCTCGCGGTTGTACTGATCGCGCGGGCGCTCGAACACGACTGCGTCCTGCACGCCGTATTGATCGCGCAGGCGCAAGAGCGACAGAGTGAGACTCGATGGATCGGCGCTCGCGAGCTGATCGCTCATCTGCCGGCCGCGTCCCTTGAAATCGGCGAGCGAGGTTTCGAGCATGCCGCGGCCGAGCGTCAGGCCCGATGACAGCGCCGTCTCGACGTTCACGTCGAACCACGATTCGATACTGCGCGACACGAACTGGTAGGACACCACGTAGATGATCACGCCCGGCACGACGCCGACGAGCGCGAAGATCAACGCGAGCTTCGCGAGCAATCGCGTGCCGAAGCGCCCTTGCCTGACCCGCGACACGATGATGATGAACAGGGCGATGACGATCAGCATGAAGACGACCGCCACCGCAACGTTCGCGGCATAGAGCCAGCCGTAGTAGCGGTCGAAGAATTCCGTGTTCGCACTCGCGAGCGCGAGCATCACGAGCAGCAGAACCGCCGTGAGCGCCACCGTGGAGACCAGCAAGCGGACGATGAGACTCTTCATGTCCGTGCGGCCGCGTCGAAATCTATTTCGCACGTTCTGCCGCCGTAAAAGTAAAACGCTTCCAGTCCGAGGAAAGGTTCCAGTCGCGGTTATTCACCGCGTCGATCTGGAACGGCTTGGGCATGAGTGCGATGTCGAGCTGCATGCGCACCGATGCGGTATAGGTTTCGCCGCCACGCACCTGGTTCCGGTCGATCACGTGCCACGAGGTCACGTGCCTGATGACCGCGAGCGCCTCGTTGAGCGATGCGAAACGCAATTGCAGCCCGCCCGTCGATACACGATATTCGTTCGTGAGCGGCTGATACGAAAGGCGGATGCTCTGCGACACGTTGACCGGCTCTTCGTCGAACCAGTACCAGCGCGGCCTCGACAGATTGAAATCGATCGTGAAATAAAGCGGCACGCTGCGGTTCACGGCATCTTCGAGGCTGTTGTTCAGGTCGAAGTCGAAATGTGCGTCGAGACTCCAGCCGGCGTTGTCCGCTTGCAGCGACGCGCGTTGCACGGCGATCGTCTCGGCAAACGCGGGGTCGGCTGCGGCGAATGCCAGCCAGAGCGTCAGCGCAGTCCAGATGACGGCCGCGAGCCGAAGCGGAAAGAAGCGTTTGATCGTCACCGTTTCTGAAAGCGCGCGTAGAAGAATCCGTCGTGGTCCGCTAAGGTCTCGGCGTCCCGATCCGGGTTCGCGAGATTTGTACCGTCTGGTGAGGCCTGCACCGCGCCCGCGCTCGTGCGCGCCGCTGTCGGTAACAATTGCCCCGGCGCGTCCAATCGTACCGCATCTTCATGCGCGGCTCCAAACCAGCGGGCCTGTTGTTCGCCTTCCTCGGGAAAGATGGAGCATGTCACGTAAAGCAATTCGCCGCCCTTCGCGACGAGCGGCCACAGCGCGCTCACGATGCGCCGCTGCTCGGCGACGAGCGCATCGATGTCCGATGGGCGCCGCAGCCACCGGATGTCCGGATGACGGCGCACGATGCCCGATGCCGAGCACGGCACATCGGCGAGAATGCGATCGAACGGCGCGCCGTCGAACCATTGCGCGGGATCGCCCGCGTCACCCACTTTGATTTGCGCCTCGAGCTTCAGGCGCTTCAGATTCTGCTCGATGCGGCCCGAGCGCTCGGCATCGCTTTCGAGCGCGATGAGATCGACGGTCGCGAGTTCGAGGATATGCCCGGTCTTGCCGCCCGGCGCGGCGCACGCGTCGAGCACGCGCATGCCGTCTTTCACGTCGAGTAGTTGCGCCGCGCGTTGCGCGCCCGCGTCCTGCACCGACACGACGCCTTCGTCGAAGCCCGGAATGCGATCGACGGGCATCGGCGTCTTCAGGCGCACCGCGTGGAGGCCCGCGGCTTCGGCTTCGATATGCGCGTCTTTCAGGCGCGCGAGATATTGATCGACAGTGGCGTGACGCGCATTCACGCGCAACGTAAGCGGCCCTTGCGCGTTGCCCGCTTCGAGAATGCGCTCCCAGGCATCGGGTTGTCCGCGCTTTACGGCGTCGAGCCACCATTGCGGATAATTCCAGCGCGCGACGGGATCCCGGCGCGCTTCGTCGATGAGCGCTTCGCGCTCGCGCAGGAAGTTGCGCAACACCGCGTTGACCAGCCCCTTCGCGAACGCGAACTCGCGCCGCGCCGCGATCGCGCTCACCGCCTGATCGACGACGGTGAACGGCGCATACGCCGCGTGCGCTTCGTCGTCGGTCAACAGCGTGAACGCGCAGACCAGCATATTCGCCACATGCGGCGGCGGCGCCTTCTTCACGAGCTTGTGCAGGAGCGAATCGGCAAGGGCGAGACGGCGCATCGCGCGATACGCGATGTCCTGCACCGCCCCGCGCGCCTCCGCATGCTTCGCCGACGCGATGACCGTCTGCAGCGCGGCCGGCAACGCCGAGCCTGCGCGCACCGCGCCCACGGCCTGCGCCGCGCAATCGAGCGCGAACGCGAGCGAATCGGGCGCGAGACGGAGGGCGCTCAGGCGGGTATGCGCGGCGGCGTGCCGCCGGGGAGGCTTGTCGGTCATGGCGAAAACGGGAACGGTCGAGCGGCAAGCGGACGGCTTGCGCGAACGAGGATTGTAACGTGCGGGGATTGCGCGCCCGGACGGGCTGCCGAGGACCAGCAAAAAGGCCGTTCCGGCGCAACCCGGAACGGCCTTCGCCTCGACTTCGTTAGCGTCAGATGCGGCCCGTGCGCGCCATTTCCATCAGACGTGCGACGCGCTCTTCCGTCGCCGGGTGCGTCGAGAACAGATTCGCGATGCCGCCGCCCGAGAGCGGATTCATGATCATCATCTGCGCGGTCGCCGGGTGCGCTTCCGCTGTCGGGAACGGCACGCCGGTTGCGTAAGCGTGAATCTTTTCCAGCGCGCTCGCGAGCGCTTGCGGGTCCCCTGAAATCTCGGCGCCGCCGCGATCGGCTTCGAACTCGCGCGCACGGGAAATCGCCATCTGGATCAACGCGCCCGCGATCGGCGCGAGAATCGCCACCAGAATGCTCGCGATCGGATTCGACGGACGGCCTTCGTCGTCGCGGCCGCCGAAGAACATTGCGAAGTTCGCGAGTGCCGAGATCGCGCCGGCCATCGTCGCGGAGATCGTCGAGATCAGGATATCGCGGTGCTTCACGTGCGCCAGTTCGTGCGCCATCACGCCTCGCATTTCGCGCTCCGACAGCACGCGCAGAATGCCCGTGGTCGCCGCGACCGCCGCGTGCTCCGGGTTGCGGCCCGTGGCGAACGCGTTCGGCGCGTCTTCGTTGATCAGGTAGACGCGCGGCATCGGCAATTGAGCGCGCGCGGCGAGCTCGCGCACCATGCGATAGAACTGCGGCGCAGTGGTCTCGTCGACTTCCTGCGCGTTGTACATGCGCAGGACCATCTTGTCCGAGAACCAGTACGAAAAGAAATTCATGCCGAGCGCGATGATCAGCGCGAGCATCATGCCCTTCGATCCGCCGATCACACCGCCGATCACGACAAAGAGGGCCGTGATCGCAGCCATCAGCATCGCGGTTTTGACCCAGTTGAACATTGCTGGAACTCCTCTCCCAGAATACGCTGCGCGAAGTGCGCGGTTGTCCCGGCCGACATGACCGGAACGACGATTGTAAGCAAAATGTTAGATAGCGGCGCCCGTCAATAATTCAATCCGCCATTGCGCGATTTATCGATGCGAAGTCGCGAGCTTGATGCCGAGGCCGACGAACGCGCTGCCGACGCCGCGGTCCAGCCACTTCTTCACGCCTGATTTGCCCGCGAAGCGCTCCGTGACGCTGCCCGCGATCCATGCGACGAAGCTGTTCCAGACCGTGCTCATGGCGATGAAAACGATGCCGAGCGCGAGAAACGCGAGCGTCTTGTGCTGGCTTTCCGCAGCGACGAATTGCGGAAAGAACGACACGAAGAACAACACGACCTTCGGATTGAGCACATTCGTGACGAATCCTTGCGCGAAAAGCTGAAGCAGCGATTTCGGCGTGGCTTTCTCGCTGGCGTGCGCCTGACGCGCGGCGGTGGCATCGTCATGCTTCGCGAGAATGAGGCGCACGCCGAGGTAAATCAGATAGATCGCGCCGGCGATCTTGATGACCGTGAACGCAGTCGCCGATGCGGCGAGGATCGCCGTCAAACCGAACGCGCACGCGAGCGTATGGACGATGCAGCCGGCCGAAATACCGAGCGCCGACACGATGCCCGCGCCACGCCCTTGCGCGACGCTGCGCCCGACGATATACGCGGTGTCGGGACCGGGCGTGACGTTGAGAAGAAATACGGCGATGACGAAGAAGGTAAAACCGGTGATGCCGAGCATCGAACACTCCAGACAGAACGCGCGGAAAGCGCTTTATTTTAGCGCTGCGCCCGTCGCGGCGTCCTTACTGTCGAGCGGCTTCCGGAAACGCGAAACGCTGACCTTTCGCGAGCGACGCGCCCGCGAGGAATTCGCGCACCGGCAGGCGTTTGCCGCCGGGTTTTTGCAATTGCGTGAGCTTGAGCGCGCCGCCGCCGCAAATCACGACGATACCGTCCGACGAAACCTCGGCGATGGTGCCGGGCTCCGCGCGTGACGACACATCGACGGGATGCGCGGCCCAGATCTTGATCGCAGCGTTCTCGAGCGTGCCGAACGCGCCGGGAAACGGATCGAACGCGCGAATCTGGCGCGCCAGTTCTTCTGCGGGACGCCGCCAGTCGAGCGCGGCCTCGTTCTTGGCGATCTTTTCGGCGTAAGTCGTGCCGTCTTCCGGCTGTGGCGTGGACGGGAGCGAGCCGTCACGCTCGAGATCACGCAGCCCCGCGACGATCAACTCCGCGCCGATTCGCGCGAGCCGGTCGTGCAGGGTGGCCGTGGTGTCGTCGGCGAGAATTGGCGTGCGCGCTTCGCGGATCATGGCGCCGGTGTCGAGGCCGGCGTCCATCTGCATGAGCGTGATGCCGGTTTCGGCGTCGCCCGCTTCGATCGCGCGATGGATCGGCGCAGCGCCACGCCAGCGCGGCAACAGCGACGCGTGGATGTTGATGGCGCCGCGCGGCGGAATATCGAGCACTTCTTGCGGCAGGATCAGCCCGTAAGCGGCGACGACCATGACGTCGTGCGGCGTTGCCCGCAGAAGGTCGATGGCCTCCGCCGCCTCTTGCGGATATTTGCCCGCGCGCCGCAGCGAAGTGGGCTGTGCGACCTTCAGGCCATGCTCGACCGCGAAGCGCTTGACCGGGCTCGCGGTCAACTTCATGCCGCGTCCGGCCGGCCGGTCGGGCTGCGTAAGCACGAGCGGCACGGAAAATCCCGCCGCGTGAATGGCCGCAAGCGCGGCCGCAGCGAATTCCGGCGTACCGGCGAAAACCACGCGCAACGACTGAGTCATCAGTTACAGCGCCTTTTCCAGCTTCTTCATCTTGCCGCGGATGCGCGTCTGCTTGAGCTGCGACAGATATTCGACGAACACATGCCCTGCCAGGTGATCCATCTCGTGCTGAATACAGACCGCGAGCAGGCCGTCGCAATCGAGCTCGAAGGTTTCGCCCTTCTCGTTCAACGCCTTCACGCGCACTTTATCCGGGCGCTCGACGAAATCGTAGATGCCGGGGACCGAGAGGCAACCCTCTTCCCACTCCTTCTTCTGGTCGCTCGTCCAGACGAGCTCAGGGTTGATGAACACCATGAGCTGGTCGTGCGCGTCGGAGACATCGATCACGATCACGCGCTCATGCACGTCCACCTGCGTCGCGGCGAGGCCGACGCCGGGCGCGGCGTACATCGTCTCGGCCATGTCGGCGACGAGCTTGCGGATGCGGTCGTCGACCACGGCGACGGGCTTCGCCACCTTGTTCAGCCGCTTGTCCGGGTAGTTGAGTATCTTGAGCAGAGCCATGATTCGGATTGTCTACGCGCGCCGCGGCGCGTGTAAATCGGCCATTCGGCCAGGTTGCGGGTGAGTGGCGGCCTGCCGAAGATATGCGGGCGAATCCAGTGGATTCAACGCCGCCGGCAAGCGGCCAATGGGCGTCGCGTCGGGCTTTGGACCACGCCTGAGCGACCTTTCTTTATCTGTTCCGGATCAAAAATCTTAACATGACGACCGCCGACCTGCCGACCGGGGACACCGCCCCGATACTCGACGCCGACGAACTGCGCGCGTGGCTGCGGCTCGCGCATGCGAAGGGGCTGCGGCCGCTCGCGCTGCGCACGCTGCTCGGTGCGTTCGGCGGTCCGCGCGAAGTTTTGTCGGAGAGTTTCGCGTCGCTCGCCGAAACCGCCGATGGCCGCGCCGCCGAAGCCGTGCTCGCGCCGCCGGAGGATATCGAAGGCGTTCAGTTCGATGACTATATTGAAGCGGTTCTGGCGTGGGCGTCCGAACCGGGTAATCACATTCTGACGCTCGCCGACGCGACCTATCCGCGGGCGCTTCTCACGATGCCGGATCCGCCGCCGCTGCTCTACGCGAAAGGCCGGCTCGATCTGCTTTAGGTGCGCGCGGTGGCCATTGTCGGGAGCCGGCATGCCACGCCGCAAGGACTCGAAGACGCGCGCCGCTTCGCCCGCGCGCTGTCGGATGCGGGACTATCCGTGGTGTCCGGTCTCGCGCTCGGCATCGACGCATCCGCGCATCGCGGCGCGCTGGGGGGCGCCACGGGCACGGTCTCGGTGATCGGCACGGGCGCCGATCTGGTGTACCCGGCGGCGCATCACACGCTCGCGCATGAGATCGCCCGCGACGGCGCGATCCTCTCCGAATGGCCGCTCGGCACGCCGGCGCGTTCCGCCAATTTTCCGCAAAGAAACAGGCTGATCGCGGGAATGTCGAGCGGCGTGCTGATCGTCGAGGCCGCGATGCGTTCCGGCTCGCTCATCACCGCCCGGCTCGCCAACGAAATGGGGCGCGATGTCTTCGCGATTCCCGGCTCGATTCACGCACCGCTTTCGCAAGGTTGTCATCGGCTGATCAAGCAGGGCGCGAAGCTCGTCGAAACGCCGGAAGAAGTGCTCGAGGAGTTCGGTTTCCCGCCGGCGACAGCGCGCGCGGCTACCGCAGCGGCGAAACGCGCAAAGCCGCGTCCGGTCAGCGCGTCGTGGGCATCGGCGAGTTCGGCAGACGTCGAATGCCCGATCAGCGGCGATGCCGGGCGCGTTCTCGGCGCACTCGGCCACGCACCCGCGACGCTTGAAATTCTCGCGATGCGCACCGATCTTGACGGCGCGGCACTTCAGGGCGCGCTCCTGCAACTCGAACTGTCGGGCCATGTGGCCGCGCTCGGAGGCGGCCGCTACGCGGCGGTGGAGCGCTCGTGACGCCGCGTCGTGCTACATTCGCGGAAAAATAAGCCCTCCCCTGCAGCCGATACCAATAAAGGATTTCGCACCCGCCATGTCTGCGCTGAATCTCGATACCGATGCCGACCGCATCGCGGAGCGCATCGCCGTGCCCGGCACGCTGTTCGTCGCCTGCCTGTGCGCGGAATGGTGCGGAACCTGCCGCGAATATCGCGAAGGGTTCGACAGGCTGGCGGCCGCGCATCCGGAAATCTGCTTCGCCTGGATCGATATCGAGAACCACGCCGATCGCTTCGACGACCTCGACGTCGAAAATTTTCCTACCATCCTGATCGAGGACGCCGTCACGACGCGGTTTTTCGGCACCGTGCTGCCGCAAGTGTCGATCGTCGAGCGGATGCTGACCGATCTGACCGCGCTGCCGGGCATGGTCGGCGCGCCGAAACTGCGCCCGGCGCTTGCTGCGGCCTGAATACGACGCACGCGAAACGCGCGTTTTGCGCCTCTCGCTGTGCGCTTTTCGAGCCAGATATTGAAACGCCCCGATTCCAGCTTCGACGCCTGCCGCGCAAAGCGTGTGCTATAAAGCGGTCGTTAAAGCAGTCCAAACCGGGCCGCTGCCAGTTACCAACCTTTTGAGTCATGTCCAAAGCCCTGATCATCGCTGAGAAGCCCTCCGTCGCGAACGACATCGCGCGTGCGCTGGGCGGCTTCACCAAGCATGACGAGTACTACGAGAGCGACGACTACGTGCTCTCGTCCGCGGTCGGCCACCTGCTAGAGATTGCCGCGCCGGAAGAGTACGACGTCAAGCGCGGCAAATGGAGCTTCGCCAATCTGCCGGTGATTCCGCCGCATTTCGACCTGAATCCGATCGCGAAGAGCGAGTCGCGCCTGAAGGTGCTGACGAAACTGATGAAGCGCAAGGATGTCGACCGCCTCATCAACGCATGTGACGCGGGGCGCGAAGGTGAGCTGATCTTCCGCCTGATCGCGCAGCACGCGAAGGCGAAGCAGCCGGTGCAACGCCTGTGGCTGCAATCCATGACGCCCGCCGCGATCCGAGAAGGCTTCGCGAACCTGCGCAGCGACGCCGACATGCAGCCGCTCGCCGATGCGGCGCGCTGCCGTTCGGAAGCGGACTGGCTCGTGGGCATCAACGGCACGCGCGCGATGACCGCGTTCAACAGCAAGGGCGGCGGCTTTTTTCTGACGACCGTCGGTCGAGTTCAGACGCCTACGTTGTCGATCGTCGTCGAACGTGAAGAGAAAATTCGCCGCTTCGTTCCTCGCGATTACTGGGAAGTGCGCGCGGAGTTCATCGCCGCGAAGGGCCTTTATGAAGGCCGCTGGTTCGACCCGAAGTTCAAGCGCGTCGAAAACGACCCCGAGCAGCGCGATTCGCGCCTGTGGAGTCTCGCGGCCGCGGAAACGGTGGTCGCTGCGTGCCGCGGCAAGACCGGCGTCGTGACCGAGGAATCGAAGCCGTCGACGCAGATGTCGCCGCTGCTCTTCGATCTGACCAGCTTGCAGCGCGAAGCCAATGGCCGCTTCGGCTTTTCGGCGAAGAACACGCTCGGACTCGCGCAGGCGCTGTATGAGAAGCACAAGGTCCTGACCTATCCGCGTACCGATGCACGCGCGCTGCCCGAGGACTACCTGAACACGGTCAAGGACACCCTGACCATGCTCAAGGAGAGCAACAACTATCTGCCGTTCGCGAAGCAGGTGCTCGACAAGGGCTGGGTGAAACCGAACAAGCGCATTTTCGATAATTCGAAAATCAGCGATCACTTCGCGATCATCCCGACGCTGCAGGCGCCGAAGTCGCTGTCGGAACCCGAGCAGAAGCTGTACGACCTCGTCGTCAAGCGTTTCCTGTCGGTGTTCTTCCCGGCGGCGGAATATCTCGTGACCACGCGCATCACCGAAGTGTCGGGGCATCACTTCAAGACGGAAGGCAAGGTGCTCGTCGAGCCGGGCTGGCTGCAGGTCTACGGCCGCGAAGCTGCGGGCGAAGAAGGCAATCTCGTGCCGGTGCAGAAGAACGAAAAGGTCGATGTCGAGAAGGTTCAGGCGCACGGTCTCGTGACCAAGCCGCCCGCGCGCTACAACGAAGCGTCGCTGCTTTCGGCGATGGAAGGCGCGGGCAAGCTCGTCGAAGACGAAGAGTTGCGCGACGCGATGGCCGCGAAGGGCCTCGGCACGCCGGCCACGCGCGCGGCGATCATCGAAGGGCTGCTCGGCGAGAAATATATGGTGCGCGAAGGCCGCGAGCTCATTCCGACAGCCAAGGCGTTCCAGTTGATGACGTTGCTCCGGGGCCTGGGCGTCGAGGAGCTGACCGCGCCCGAATTGACCGGCCAGTGGGAACACAAGCTTTCGCAGATGGAGCGCGGCAACCTGCACCGCGATGCGTTCATGCAGGAAATCGCGCGCATGACGCAGACCATCGTCAAACGCGCGAAGGAATACGACTCCGACACGATTCCCGGCGATTACGCGACGCTCGAAACGCCGTGCCCGAACTGCGGCGCGCAGGTTAAGGAAAACTATCGCCGCTTTGCGTGCACGAAGTGCGAGTTCTCGATCTCGAAGATTCCAGGCGGCCGACAATTCGAAATCCCGGAAGTCGAGGAGTTGCTGCGCGAGAAAACCATCGGACCGCTGTCGGGATTCCGCAGCAAAATGGGCCGGCCGTTCTCCGCCATTCTCAAACTTTCATTCGACGACGAGATCAAGAACTACAAGCTCGAATTCGACTTCGGGCAGGATTCCGGCGGCGAAGACGGCGAACCGCCTGATTTCTCCGAGCAAACGCCGGTCGGCGCGTGTCCCAAGTGCCAATCGCGCGTATTCGAGCACGGCATGAGCTATGTGTGCGAAAACTCGGTGTCGAATCCGAAAACGTGCGACTTCCGCTCAGGCAAGGTGATTCTTCAACAGGAAATCAGCCGCGAGCAGATGGAAAAGCTGCTCAATGAAGGCCGCACGGATCTGCTGACGAACTTCAAGTCGTCGCGCACCGGGCGCAACTTCAAGGCGTTTCTCGTGAAGCAGCCGGACGGCAAGATCGGCTTCGAGTTCGAGAAGAAGGAAGGCAAGCCGGCAGCGAAGGCGGCGGGTAAGCGCGGCGCGGCCACCGAAGCGCCAGCCGATAGCGGCGACGAAAGCGGCGACAGCGATGTCGCGGTGGCCGCCAAGACCACGTCGGCGAAGACCGCAGCGAAGAAAGCGCCCGCGAAAAAGGCCCCAGCGAAAAAGACCGCGGCGAAGAAGGCGAGCTGATCGCCCGTTTTGCCGGCTAAAGAGAAAAACCCCCGCGAATCGCTTCGCGGGGGTTTTTCATTTGCGCCTGGCGCGAGCCCTTCAGAAGGGAGAAGCCGCCGGCAGGCGCCCTCGCGGTCGCGAAGGCTTCGACAGCTTCGGGGCCAGTTCACCGTCGATCGGCCGTGAGCGCGGCGCGGCAATCGCGGCTTCCTCGGCTTGCTCATAGTGGGGATGCGAACCCGGCCTGCCGCGGCCATCGCGAATCCACTGCTCGCCGAGCTGATGATTCGGCGTCTGGCTGAAATGCTCGACGAGATGATCGATAAACGTGCGCACTTTCGCCGGCAAATGACGGCGGCTCGGATACGCGACGTTGATCTCGACCTGCGGCAATTGATAGTCGCCAAGCAGGCGCACGAGCTGGCCGCGTGTCGTGTCGTTGCCGATCAGATAGCTCGGCAGAATCGCGATGCCCATGCCGAGCAGCGCGAACTGCCGCAGCATCTCGGTGTTGTTCGCGATGATCACGTTCTGCGGCCGCACACGCACTTCACCATCCGGCCCTGTGAACACACGCTCGTCGCCCCAGTATTCGGCGGGCAGGCTCAGACACGGATGCTCGAGCAGATGCTCGGGACGCGTCGGCGTGCCGTGCGTTTCCAGATACGCGGGCGTCGCGCAGACGGTCATGCAACCGGTCGTCAGGCGTCGCGTGACGACGCTCGCGCTCTTCACCTGCCGCGCGATAACGATGCCGACATCGAAACCTTCCTCGACCAGATCGACCTGACGGTCCACCAAAGTCACGTCCGGCACGACCTTCGGATAGCGCTGCGCGTACGTCTGCAAGACAGGCGCGAGATTATGCAGACCGAACACCACAGGGGCGACGATCCTCAACGAACCGAGCGGTTCATGATTGCGCGCAACCACCATCTGTTCGACGTCTTCCAGTTCGTCGAGAATCTGCCGCGCCCGTTCCAGATACACCTGACCGGACTCGGTGAGCGAGAGGCTGCGCGTCGTGCGGTTGAGCAAGCGCGTGCCGAGGCGGCCTTCCAGGTCCGCGACGTGGCGCGTAGCTACCGCGTTGGAGATGTCCATCGCGCTGGCGGCCCGGGCGAAACTCCCGAGATCCGCGACGCGGACGAACACTCTCATCGACTGCAAATGATCCATAAGACAACTCCTGCCGCTAGACGGCTCGAATTCTGCTGCAAAGCAATTCAGGATTATCCTAGGACCGGCGCTTTCGTGCAGAAGTTGCCGGGAAGGGGTAGAAAGTCGAAAAAAATCTGGCAGTTAGACGTCTTACGCGGATGAAAGATCACCGACTGTTGTCATTCGCACAACACTCGGTTAAGCAAACTCCGATGGACGAAATACTGAAATTACTGGCCGCGTCAATTTTGACGGTGTAGGTAACAAAGAAACGGGCCCGCAGATGCGAGCCCGAAATATGGGGATTGATTCAGTTTATGAGACGACCCCGGCGCATACACGCGCCGGCCGATTCATTCACGCGGCGAGACGCTTCTCCATTCCGGCCTTGGCCTCGGTCAGCGCTTGCGGCAAACCGTGCTGCAACTTGGTGAACAGTTCGTCGTGCAGCGCGAGTTCGTCGCGCCAGGCGGCGTCGTTGACCGATATGACCTGCTCGAACTGCTCGCGCGTGAAGCCGAGCGCGCCCCAGTCGATGTCCTCATAGCCCGGCGAAATGCCGAACGCGTGCTCTTCGCCCTTCGCTGTGCCCTCGACGCGACCGATCATCCAGTTCAGCACGCGCATGTTCTCGCCGAAGCCCGGCCACACGAACTTGCCATCGTCGCCTTTGCGGAACCAGTTGACGCAGAAGAACTTCGGCGCCTTCGCGTGCATCGCTTCGAGGCGCTCGCCCATCTTCAGCCAGTGGCCGAAGTAGTCGGCCATGTTGTAGCCGCAGAACGGCAGCATCGCGAACGGATCGCGGCGCACGACACCCTGCTGGCCCGCGGCGGCGGCAGTGGTTTCGGAGCCCATCGTGGCGGCCATATAGACGCCTTCCTTCCAGTCGCGCGCCTCGGTGACGAGCGGCACCGTGTTCGAGCGGCGACCGCCGAAGATGAACGCGTCGATCGGCACGCCGGCCGGATTCTCCCAGTCCGGGTCGATCGACGGACATTGCGAGGCCGGCGCCGTGAAACGCGCGTTCGGATGCGCGGCCTTGGCTCCCGTTGCCTTCGCGATTTCCGGCGTCCAGTCGCGGCCCTGCCAGTCGATCAGATGCGCGGGCGGCGTGTCGGTCATGCCTTCCCACCAGACGTCGCCGTCATCGGTCAGCGCGACGTTCGTGAAAATCACGTTTTCCTTCAGCGTCGCCATCGCGTTGAAGTTGGTCTTTTCGCTCGTGCCGGGCGCGACGCCGAAATAGCCCGCTTCCGGATTGATCGCGTAGAGCCGGCCGTCCCGACCCGGCTTGATCCACGCGATATCGTCGCCGATTGTCGTCACTTTCCAGCCGTTGAGATCGCTCGGCGGGATCAGCATCGCGAAATTGGTCTTGCCGCACGCCGACGGGAACGCCGCCGCGACGTGATACTTGCGCCCTTGCGGCGATGTCACGCCGAGAATCAGCATGTGCTCGGCGAGCCAGCCTTCATCGCGACCCATCGTCGATGCGATGCGCAGCGCGAAGCACTTCTTGCCAAGCAGCGCGTTGCCGCCATAGCCCGAGCCGAAGCTCCAGATTTCACGCGATTCGGGAAAATGGACGATGTATTTCGTGTCGTTGCACGGCCAGGGCACGTCCTTGCGGCCGTGCGCGAGCGGCGCGCCGACCGAATGCACGCACGGCACGAACTCGCCGTCCGCGTCCAGCACGTCATACACGGCGCGGCCCATGCGCGTCATGATGCGCATGTTCGTAACGACATACGGGCTATCCGACAACTCGACGCCGATGTGCGCGATCGGCGAGCCGAGCGGGCCCATCGAGAACGGCACGACGTACATCGTGCGGCCGCGCATCGAGCCGTCGAACAGGCCGTCGAGCGTGACGCGCATGTCTTGCGGATCGATCCAGTTGTTCGTCGGGCCGGCATCCTCACGGCGCTCTGAGCAGATGAACGTGCGGTCTTCGACCCGCGCCACGTCCGACGGATCGGAACACGCGAGGAACGAATTCGGGCGCTTCTCGGGGTTGAGCTTCTTCATCGTGCCGGCTTCGACCATCTGCTGGCAGAGCCGGTCGTATTCTTCCTGCGAACCGTCGCACCATTCGACGCGGTCCGGTTTGGTCAGGGCCGCGATTTGCTGCACCCATTCGATGAGTCTTCGGTGCCGGACATAGGCCGGCGCTTTGATATCGACGGCATTTTTATTGGTGTCTTCGACTACTGCGGGCTGGTTCATCGAGCTGTCTCCGTTCTTCTGCAATGAAAACCAATCGCCCAACTGACGCTGCATGCGAGAGGCGTTGCGACTCGAACCGCCGGGCGCATCCGTGCACTTCTGTTACGCGCTTTCATCGCACGAAATGCGGTTCGCGAGCCAATGCGGCGTCACGGGCCTGAATTCTTTACACAGCAACCGTAATCCTTCGCGGCTTGCGTCGCAAAGGAACAAACTGTTAAAAAGAGATACTAAGTGGCCTGTCTCTTCGCGGATCATCGTGTTTTCCGCAAGTTGCGCGGATTATCTTTCCGTCATCGCGCCGCCGTATGACGCTCCCGGAAAAAAGGGGAGTCAAGCATAACACCGCGGCGCGCGAACTCTGTGATGCAGCGCAATAAAGCGCAAAAGAGCGCAATTTATCGGTATTTACCCGAATTTAAGTAGTCCATTCTCGCCCTCCATAAAAAAGCAGCACGTTTGATGCCCAACAAAAGCCAATCAAAGCCCATGAAAATCGCCATTCTCGACGACTACCAGGATGCCGTCCGGAAGCTCGATTGCTTCCATCTGCTCGATGACCATGAGGTGAAGGTCTTCAATAACACGGTGCGTGGTCTCGGGCAGTTGGCGAGCCGTCTATCTGAAGTGGATGCGCTCGTGCTCATTCGCGAACGCACGCGCATCAGCTCTCAATTGCTCGACAAGTGCCCCAAGCTGCGCATGATCAGCCAGACGGGACGCGCGGGCGGCGGTCATATCGACATCGATGCCTGTACGGAACGCGGCATCGCGGTGCTGGAAGGCACGGGCTCGCCGGTGGCGCCCGCCGAGCTGACGTGGGCGCTCATCATGTCGGCGCAGCGGCGCATTCCGCAATACGTCGCGAACCTGAAGCAAGGCGCGTGGCAGCAGTCCGGGCTGAAGACGTCCGCGCTGCCGCCGAACTTCGGCCTCGGTCAGGTGCTGCGCGGGCAAACGCTCGGCATCTGGGGATACGGCAAAATCGGCAAGCTGGTGGCGGGGTACGGGAAAGCGTTCGGGATGAACGTGCTCGTCTACGGGCGCGAGCATTCGCAGAGCGCGGCACGCGAAGATGGCTTCGCGGTCGTTGAAAGCCGCGAGGCGCTTTTCGAACAGAGCGACGTGCTGACGCTGCATCTGCGCCTGACCGATGAGACGGCGGGCATCGTCAAGCAAGACGACCTGATGCGCATGAAGCCCACGGCGCTCTTCGTCAACACGAGCCGCGCCGAGCTGCTCGAAGAGAACGCGCTGCTCAACTCGCTGCATCACAACCGGCCGGGCATGGTTGCCGTCGACGTTTTCGAGAGCGAGCCGATTCTGCAAGGTTACGGATTGCTGCGACTCGAGAACGTGATCTGCACGCCGCACATCGGATATGTGGAGCGCGAAAGTTACGAACTGTATTTCGGCGCGGCGTTCAGAAACATCCTCGCCTTCGATGCGGGCGATACGTCGAGCGTCTTCAACAAGGAAGCGCTTCAGCACGCGCGCCGCCGCTGAGTGTCGGATTCAGACGGTCGACATCTCGATCGACGGCTCGCATCGCACGGGAAAATTCACCGAGTTCGCGATGAAACAGAAGCGATGCGCCTCCTCGTGCAGGCGCGCCGCGAGATCGACATTGCCCCCCGCGCCGATGGTCACGCGCGGACGCAACAGCACATCGACGAAGCGCCCTTCGCCCTTTGACTCCTCCTGCATCGTGCCGATGGCTTCATCGACATAACCCGTGACGACGATCTTGTTCGTCGCGCACAAGTGCAGATACCAGAGCATGTGGCACGACGACAAAGACGCCACGAACAGCTCCTCGGGATTGTGGCGGGCGGGGTCGCCGCGAAACGCCGGATCGCTCGACGCCTCGATCGCCGCCTTCGTGCCGACGCGCACCAGATGATCCCGCGAATACGCGCCGTAAGCCGATGTGCCGGAACCGAGATTGCCGGTCCAGTCGACGGTCAGTTCGTACGTATGCTTCTTCGTCACGGTCTGCTCCTCAAGCGGGATGCGAAGCGGTTTCCATCAGACGCGGCAAGCGCTCGAGAAAATCCTCGCCGTCCCCGCGGCCCAGGTCATAAGCATGTTGCATCTGGGACGGGCTCGTATAGTCCCAGCTCGAAATCGGCACCTTGCGCGATGGCTGGATGTAGATGCGCTTCTGCTCGCCGTGCGGCACGACGAACATGCGCTCGCGCGGATACAGGCGCGTGACCATCACGAGAACGACACCCGGCGACGCATCGAGCGCGGCGACCGGGACGTTGTCGACCATGCCGCCGTCGAGGACGGGACGGCCGTCGCGTCGCAGGATCGGCGTGAACGGCGGCGTGCTCGACGATTGCAGGATGAGATCGGCGAGATCTTCGATCGTCGCGCACTCCTGCGCTTTCACGAATTCGGGATGAAAACCGAGCGCCTGACCGAGCGTCGGGTGAAGCGTCTTGCGGACATATTTCTCGATGTTGTATGCGATCAGCCCCGCCGCGACTGCGCTGCGCGCGCCGAGCCAGCGCGGCAGATGCGACACGCCGATGCGAATCTCGGGCGCGTTCGCGAGCTCATGGAAACGGTCCGCGAAGATGTCGAGCAGCGCCTGTCGATAGATGCGGTAATGCGGAAACACGGATTGCCGGCGCAGCAGGTTGCCCCAGTAGGCGTTGCGCGTGTTGTCGCGCAGCGCGTGGGCGTAGTAGTCCATGACCCAGCGCGACTCGTTCGTGTAGAGCATGCAGGCGGTGGCCGCACCCGCCGAAATACCGGCGATGATGCGCGGTTTGAGATCCAGTTCCGGCCGGATCACGTCCCAGAAACCGGCTTGCCACCAGCAGCGGTTTCCCCCGCCGGCGAATACGACTTGGTCGAACATTTACTTGTTGATGAGCGCGTAGGTGGTGGTCGCGTGAGCGGCGAGTTCGCCCTCGTCATCGTGGATGTCGATTTCTCCGAAGACGAGGTTGCGCCCGCGACGCTGGATGTGGGCGGTGATCAGCACGTCGCCGGCTTTCACCGGTCGCATGAAGGTCGTGTTGAGGGACACGGTGGTCATCGGGACGAAGCCGCCCATGACGTGCGAGACGGCGACGACCATCGCGGTATCCGCCGCGGCCATGAAGACCTGTCCGCAGATGACGCCGCCCGCGTGGCGCAAGTGGTCCGAATACGGCAAGCGCAATGTGACGGCGTTCTCGGCGACTGATTCGGGCACGAGCCGAAGTTCCCTGACCCACGGGGCCAGGATACTGTCGAGCAGCGCGCTGATGGCGGTTTCGTCCATGGTTCCTTTTTGATTTGCAGGCTTCATGGTTTTTAAGGATGCGTCATGATACCGGGCCGTGCCGTGCGTGCGGATGCGCCTCTCGGAGGGATTCGTCGGAAAGTTAAGAATTTTTGGGGCCGGGGGCTTGCGCTTCTGCAAAAGCTGCCGCTATAATTTCGTTTCTGTTGGGGCGTTAGCTCAGTTGGTAGAGCAGCGGACTCTTAATCCGTAGGTCGAGTGTTCGAGTCACTCACGCCCCACCACCAGATTCGAAGGGCTGCGCAACGCGCAGCCCTTTTTCATTTCCGCGTCAAATCACATCCGCCCCACGCGCTGTCAACAACTCGCGCAACACCGAGCGATGACACCTCGCCTCATCCTCGCAATAACATCCAACCGACATATTCGTCCGATGCGACAGCGCCGCGAGCAGATCGAGCGTCTTGCTGGCATCCGGCTCCGCCATCTGCGCCTTGAACTTCTTCACGAACGCGCGCCACGCCTTTTCGTCTTCGGCGTGAAGCGCTTCCGTGACGAGTTCCTGCGTCGGCGACAGCACCGGATACCACACATCATAAAAATCACGCTTCGCAAATTCGGCCTTCGGCACCCCGCGCGGCGGCCGGCGCACCGTGCCGATGCGCAACCCTTCATCCTCCGCGCGCGGCGTCCCCAATCTGACTATTCGAATGGTCATCCCTGGTCTCCTTCGATACTCGTGCGCAAAGCATAACCGCTGACACCGCTTTGAAAGCTCCCGCGCATCGGCGCAGCAAAACCGGCCATCTTCCCGTATCGTTTCGGATTATTCTCCGTTCGCTTACATCCGGAATCCCGCCGTGCCCACCGAAGAACGCCCCCAAACTCTGCCGCACGATCCCGACGCCCCGATGACCCCGCTCGAGCGCCGCGGCATGGCCGCGATCCTGCTCTCGGTCGCGCTCGCGACGCTCGACACCGCGATCGCCAATACCGCGCTACCCGCCATCGCCGCCGATTTGCATACGACGCCCGCCGCGTCGGTCTGGATCATCAACGCGTATCAACTCGCGATGGTCGCGACCCTGCTTCCCCTCGCGGCGCTCGGCGGCATCCTCGGCCATCGGCGCGTCTATCTCGGCGGGCTCGTCCTGTTTCTCATCGCCTCGGCGATATGCGCTTTCTCCTGGTCGCTGCCGACGCTCGTCGCCGCGCGCCTGCTGCAAGGCCTCGGCGCGAGCGCGATCATGAGCGTCAACGCGGCGCTCATCAGCGCGATCTTCCCGCCGCATCGGCTGGGGCGCGGCGTCGGGCTGAATGCGCTCGTCGTCGGCATCGCGTTCGCGGTCGGGCCGACGGTCGCGTCGATCGTGCTCTCGCTCGGCACCTGGCCGTGGCTCTTCGCGGTCAACCTGCCCGTCGGCGTGTTCGCGCTGATGATCGCGTGGCCGTCGCTGCCGCAGACCAAACGGGCCGAGCACGGCTTCGATCGCGTCGCGGCCCTGCTCAACGTCGTCACGTTTGCGTCGCTGATTTTCGCGCTCGGCGAAGCGTCCCAGCGCGCGCCGGCTCATACGGTGCTGACGGCTTTCGGCGTCGCGCTGCTCGCGGGCGTTCTTCTGCTGCGACGCGAACGCGGCCATCCCGCGCCGATGTTGCCCGTCGATCTCTTTCGCCGCCCGATGTTCGCGCTCTCGACGATGACCGCCATCTGCTCGTTCGCGGCGCAAGGGCTCGCGTTCGTGTCACTGCCGTTCTTTTTCGAAAGCGTGCTGGGCCGCAGCCAGGTCGAAACGGGATTTCTGATGACGCCGTGGTCCGCGCTCGTCGCGCTGATGGCGCCCATCGCGGGACGCCTCTCCGATCGCCACGCGCCCGGCTTGCTCGGCGGCGTCGGATTGGCCATTCTGTGCGTCGGGATGGTGTCGCTCGCGATGCTGCCGGCCCAGCCGCACGCGCTGGAGATCTGCATCCGAATGGCGATCTGCGGCGCGGGCTTCGGGTTCTTTCAGTCGCCGAATCTGAAGGCGTTCATGTCGAGCGCGCCGCGTGAACGCAGCGGCGGTGCCAGCGGCACGATCGCCACATCGCGTCTCATCGGGCAGGCGACCGGCGCGGCGCTCGTCGCGCTGTGCTTCAGCATCGCCGGAAAGCATGGCCCGGCGCTCGCGCTGTCGCTCGGTGCGGCGTTCGCGGGCGCGGGCAGTATTGCAAGCGGTCTGCGGCTGGTGACGCGCCATCCGTCGTCTGAACGAATCGTCGGAGAGCCGTCGCGCGAGACCTGAGCGCGCTCACATTCTCCGCACTTTCACCTTGCGGCCCTTGAGCTTGCCCGCGCCCAGCTTGCGCACCGCTTCGTCCGCGACGTTTCGCTCGACGGCCACGTACGTCACCATATCCATCACGTTGATCTTGCCGATCTGCTTGCCGTCGAAGCCCGCTTCGCCGGTGAGCGCGCCGAGCACGTCACCCGGGCGGATCTTGTCCTTGCGGCCGCCGAGGATTTGCAGCGTCGCCATTGGCGGCTTCAGGTGACCCGGTTCCGCCGATGTCAGCTCGTCGAGCGGATGCCATTCCACTTCCGCGCGCTGCGCCTGTTCGATCGAGCCGACGCGTCCCATCTCGTCCATGCTCGCGAGCGACAGCGCCCAGCCCTCTTCGTCCCCGCGTCCCGTGCGGCCGATTCGATGCACGTGCACTTCCGGATCCGGCGTCACATCGACGTTGATCACTGCTTCGAGTTGCGAGATGTCGAGGCCGCGCGCGGCGACATCGGTTGCGACGAGCACCGAGCAACTGCGATTCGCGAACTGCACGAGCACCTGATCGCGTTCGCGTTGCTCCAGCTCGCCGTGCAGCGTCAGCGCTTCGAAGCCTTGCGCGCGCAGCACGTCGAGCAGGTCGCGGCACTGCTGCTTCGTGTTGCAGAACGCGAGCGTGCTCACCGGACGATAGTGATCGAGGAGCAGGCCGACCGCGTGCAGGCGCTCGTGATCCTCGACCTGATAGAAGCGCTGCTTGATTTTCGCGTTGCTGTGCTGTTCGGTGAGCTTGATCTCGCGCGGATTGCGCAGGAATTGCTGGCTCAGTTTCGCGATGCCCTCGGGATACGTCGCCGAGAACAGCAAGGTCTGGCGATCCTTCGGGCATTTCCGCGCAACTGACGCGATATCGTCGAAAAAGCCCATGTCGAGCATGCGGTCGGCTTCGTCGAGGACGAGCGTGCGCACGGCGTCGAGCGCGAGCGTGCCCCGGTCGAGGTGATCCATGATGCGGCCAGGCGTCCCCACGATGATGTGCGCGCCGTGCTCCAGGCTCGCGATCTGCGGGCGCATCGGCGTGCCGCCGCACAGCGTCAGCACTTTCACGTTCTCTTCCGCGCGCGCGAGGCGGCGGATTTCCTGCGTGACCTGATCGGCGAGTTCGCGTGTCGGGCATAAGACGAGCGCTTGCACGTCGAACTGGCTCGCGTCGAGCCTGGAGAGCAGCGGCAGGGTAAAGGCCGCCGTCTTGCCGCTGCCCGTTTTGGCCTGCGCGATGAGATCCTGGCCCGCGAGCGCCGGCGGCAGGCTTGCCGCCTGGATCGGCGTCATCGACAGATAGCCGAGTTGCTGCAGGTTCGACTGCATCGCCGGTGAGAGCGGCAGACTGCTGAAGGAGGTTTCGGTCGTCATGATTTCAGCGTGTTCCGCGCGGCGGGATTTCAGTGACCTGCTCGTACGTGGCGGTGCCGTCGTCGGCATCGTTGCGCGTCACGTAGTTGCGCGCGCCGCACATCGGGCAGCGGAACAGCAGGCCTTGGCCCTGGTTCTTGATAACGACATCCGACAGCGCCCACTCGGCGCCGCAGGACTGGTTTCGACAGGTGAACATATGCGAATTTCTCTGGTTCGTGGCGCGTTCGTGCGCCCAAAGGCGAAAGTGTACGCGTCTCTCGCGCCGGCGCGGTCCGCGCAAGTCCGCAAGAAATGCTAAAGCCGGTCGTGCTACTTTGCTTTGCATCGAGTCTACTTTCCGGAGCGAACCATGAGCAGCAGGCTCTACGAGGCGCGGCTCGCGCGCGTGGTCGCGTATATCCACGACCATCTCGATGATGAGCTCGATCTCAATCGGCTCGCGGAGGTGGCCTGTTTGTCGCCTTATCACTGGCATCGGATCTATCACGCGTTTTATCGGGAGACTGCGGCTGCAACCGTGCGGCGGTTGCGGTTGCATCGCGCGGCGCATGAGCTCGTGCACGGCGGCGTGCCCATCGATTCCATCGCCGAGCGAGCCGGGTATGGCAGCGTGCAGGCGTTTTCGCGGGCGTTTCAGGCGAGCTACCGGATGGCGCCTGGGCAATTTCGCAACGAAGGCGGCGCTTCGATGTTTGTTCCTTTCGATGAAGCCCGATCAGGAGATACCGCGATGCATCAGGTCGATATTCGTACCCAGAAGGGTTTCGCCGTCGCCGCGATGGCACATCGCGGGTCGTATATGAACATCGGGCGGGCGTTTGAACTGCTGTTTCATTGGCTCGCGATGCGCGGGTTGATCGATCCTCGCGCGCGTTCGCTCGGCATTTATTTCGATGATCCGGCGGCCGTGGCTGATGATGAACTTCGGTCGATGGCGTGTTGTGAACTGTTCGAGCCGGACTCCGTGAGATTCGAAGCGCCGGTGTCGCGCGTGGAAGTCACGGGCGGAGAGTTTGCGGTGCTCACGCATGTCGGGCCGTATGCGCAGCTTTGCTTCGCGTATCAGTGGCTTTATGGCGAATGGCTGCCAAAATCGGGACGAGAAACCGGCGACGCGCCCGTGTTCGAGGTGTATGTCAGCGATCCGAGGGAGACGGCGCCGGCGGATTTGGTGACGGAGATCTGGTTGCCGTTGAAGGCGGCCTAGATCGGCCTCGCGCGTCCCTTGAACACCTGCGCGCGATGCCAGACGATGAAGTCGCCCGAAGGATGATCTTCCGCGTGAACCGGGGCGTTCATCTGACGCCCGTGGTGCCGCAGCAGGATTTCATCGAATTGGCGCGAAGATCCGTAAGCTGCGTCCGATACGAGAACGCGTCGATCGTCGCCCAGGGTGAAGGCGCCAAGGTCGAAAAGCTTGTGATGCATGCAGCACAACGCGACGCCGTTAGCGACGACGTCGGGTCCGTGCGCCTGATGCCATTTGATATGCGCGGCCTCGAGACCGACCGACATATTGCCGATGCGCACGTCGAGATCGCACAGCGCGCAGCGATATTGATAGGCGGTCAGAACCTGGCCGCGGAACATCGGATCACGCCTTTGCGTGGCGGGCACGGAAACGTCGAGCGAAAGTCCGGTCGCGTCCAGTATGTCGCGATGGACGCTCTCTGGAAAATGCCTGTCGAGCAGAAGTCGCGCGACCGTCGCGATGCGGCGGGGATCTTCGTCGAAGCATTGCTGAACGTCGTCCGGAAATCGCCCGGTCGCATTCAGTTCGCGTAGTTGCGTCTTCGTCAAATGGACGCGCAGAACGAGTTCGTCGCGTGTGCCGTGAATCGCCACCTGCCAGACGTGGTCGCTACGGAGATGCAGAAATGGAAGCTCGGGGTAGTACGTTTGCCGTTGCGGACCGAACTCGCGTAGCAAGTCGGTCAGCGAACTGCCATATTCGACGAACGGAATGACGCGGATATCCCGAACGAACAAGCCGAGTGCGAGAAGCACGAGCAACGGCTTATGCGGCGCGCGAACATCGCCGCGCCGCCAGACGTTCAAGTTCTCGAAGCGCTGGAGAATCTCAGCGGAAGTCGCGGGAGCCATTACTGCGTGTTGTTTTTATTCTCGACGCGCCGTAATCGCCGGTTCGAAATGCGGCGATTACGGTTTAGGACATTGCTGCGCTTTTGTGTAGACGGTCGCATATCCCGAGAAACTGGCCCTTGCCAGAGAAGGCTCCCGAGCCGACGCGGATGAATAACCTGAGAAAAACGGACCCATAAGCCGAGAAATTCCGAGTAAGGCCACGTCAAATGCGATGTGGTTGAAGACCGAGAAATGAACTCTCCCGTCAGCGAACGGCCATCCGGCGCACGCCCGGTTTTCGAAAAACCGCGCGTGAATTAAGCAAATTCTAGCGATTTTCGCGGGTGATGGGAATCTGCTAGATGTGCGTCAAGGACCCTCCTCGATGCCCTCTCTGGCCAGCGATTTCGCCTGGTGGGTCGAGGACGGCCGCAGGCGCGGTCTCGACCCGACATGGAGCGGCTCCACGAAATCGACCCCACTTTTCGTTGCGTGCGCGACGCGTTCGTACCGCTGCTGCCTGTTCAACTCAGCGATATTGCTCGTCGGTGGCGCCAGTGGCCCGCCGCAACCGACTCTGGGACGAAAGCGGCTGTCGGCTCAACCATGTAGGCGAATTTTTTGATGCGATGCCGGGCGCAAAGTGCGTCGTAGCACGCGACGGCCATGTCACTCCCCTTCGGACGTCGATGCGTTATAGGCCTCAATTGCGGCCTCGTGCGCTGCCCGATACTTAAGCACCGATGCCTTCGCGACAAATCGGTCGCTCCCCTCTTCATGATGAAGCTCCAGCTCCCCTTGCGCCAGCAGCTTCGAGATGTGCCGGCGGGACACGAATAGCAGGGTCGCCGCCTCGGCGATGGACATGAAGTCGTCGGTCTCATGCCGCCACGCGGGATACCGGTTCAGAACGTCAACGAGTATCGCTTCCACGCCAGCGGAGAGCTCGCGCTGAACGTCGGGAGGAAGACTGGCCCCAATACGCCTAAGCATCTCGTCCATACGGAAGCGCGCCAGTTGCACGGCGTCGGCAATTGACGGCGGAATTTTCCCGTCTATCGACATCTTGGCTCCCGGGCGGAGGTTAGAAGTTGAGTGTAGCCCCCTTTGCCACGACACGGAAACGCCCTCGGCTACGCTCGTCGCAACAGGAACTGGAGGGACCTATGAAATCGACCCGCTTTTGCCTTGCGCATCCGGCGTATTGCGAGCGCAACCGCAGTATGCAGCGATTGCGCAATGCGCGGCGGGCCTCCAGCGCAATTGCAAATATGGACGTCATCAAGCTTCCCCGGCCGCTGGACTCTGGCTTCTACCTGCTGTCTCGCGCGGCTGACGCCGGCGTTGCAAAAATGGACGCGTGGACCGTTCACATCGCCGTACTGTCTGAGCCGACCGCGCCGCCGACGTGATTGCAAATAGATGACTTGATACGCATCGGTTTCGAGCCTGCTACCTTTGCCTTGTCGCCGCTCGCTTTCAACCGCGACCATTCGATGGTTCGCATTGGGCGTCCATTTGCGTCCGATGCGTGCGGCCTGTCGGTGTCCGAGTTGCGGGGTGGAGCATGTCATTCAATAGCGCGGATGCGCCGGTCGACGCCAGTTCTTCTGCCGGGCGCGCAGCGGAATACGTACGCATGTCGACCGAACACCAGCAGTATTCCACCGAGAATCAGCGCGACCGGATTCGAGACTACGCTGCCCGTCGCGGATTCCAAATTGTCCGTACGTATGCCGATGAGGGTAAGAGCGGGCTACGGATTGACGGCCGTCAGGCGCTTCAAAATCTCATCGCTGATGTCGTCAATGGCAATGCTGACTTTTGCGTCATCCTCGTTTACGACGTGAGTCGATGGGGGCGATTCCAGGATGCTGACGAGAGCGCGTACTACGAGTACATCTGCCGCCGCGCCGGCATTCAGGTCGCGTACTGCGCCGAGCAGTTTGAGAACGACGGCTCACCGGTCTCGACTATCGTCAAAGGCGTCAAGCGGGCCATGGCTGGCGAATACAGCCGGGAACTGTCGGCTAAGGTGTTCGCAGGCCAGTGCCGCTTGATTGAAATGGGGTTCCGGCAAGGAGGGCCGGCAGGCTATGGATTGCGGCGCGTGTTGGTCGATGACCATGGCCTTATGAAAGCAGAATTGCACCGCGGCGAACATAAAAGCCTCCAGACGGACCGGGTGATTCTCATGCCGGGGCCGGAAAGCGAGGTGCGAACGGTCAACCTCATCTACGACTGGTTTATCGATGAGTCGCTCGACGAATACGAAATCGCCGCGCGTCTGAACGGTATGCGCGTTCGGACTGACCTCGAGCGGGAATGGACACGAGCCATGGTACGCGAGGTGTTGACCAATGAGAAATACATCGGCAATAACGTGTACAACCGTGTGTCGTTCAAGCTGAAGAATATGCGTGTGACCAACACACCTGATATGTGGATTCGAAAAGAAGGTGCATTCCAGGCAATCGTTCCGAGCGAGACGTTCTACACGGCTCAAGGCATCATGAGAGCCCGTGCGCGTCGCTATTCAAACGAGGAATTAATCGAGAGGCTGCGCGGCCTGTACCGGAGTCGAGGATTTCTTTCTGGTGTCGTGATTGATGAAACCGATGGCATGCCATCCACGTCAGTCTACGTTTACCGTTTCGGCAGTCTGATTCGCGCATACCAGACCGTGGGTTTCACACCCGGCCGGGATTACCGTTACATCGAAACCAACCGCTTCCTGCGGCAACTCCATCCGCAAATCGTCTCGCAAACGGAAACGAAAATCGCGGATTTGGGTGGCACAGTGACACGCGACTCCGCAACCGACCTGCTGACGGTCAACGAGGAGTTCACAGCCTGCATCGTACTCGCCCGTTGTCAGGCACATGACAATGGTCGCAATCACTGGAAGGTGCGCTTCGATACCAGTCTTCTGCCGGACATCACGGTTGCCGTGCGCCTCGACCAGACCAACGAATCGACGCTGGACTACTACCTGTTGCCACATCTGGATTTTTGTCAGCCTCGCATTCATCTGGCGGACCAAAATCCCATCGAGTTTGAGAGCTATCGCTTCGATACACTGGATTACTTGTATGGCATGGCCGAACGCGCCCGTCTCAGGAGAGTAGCGTGAATTCGCGGCAGCAGCCCAGAGAAATTCGGATGGTCCCCGTCGCCCAGATTGAAGTCATCAATCCGCGAGAACGGAATGGTCGGGTTTTCAAAGAAATCGTCGATAACATCAAGACCATTGGCCTCAAAAAGCCCATCGTGGTGACGCCGCGAGCGACGACCAGCGGCATAGAGAAATATCTTCTTGTGTGCGGCGAAGGCCGATTGGAGGCATTCCGCTCGCTTGGAGAGGCGACCATCCCCGCGCTCGTTGTCAGCGTCAGCGACGAGGACGCGTTCGTCATGAGTCTGACTGAAAACATCGCGCGCAGACAGTGTCGCCCTCTCGAACGGCTCGCTGGCATTCGGCAATTGCAGGAACAGGGATATGCGCCAAAGGTCATCGCCGAAAAGACAGGGCTCACCGCGACCTACGTTCACGGCATCCTTACGCTGCTGCATCAGGGTGAAGAAAGACTTGTTGTTGCGGTGGAGAAAGGCCTCGTTCCCCTGAATGCCGCCCTCATCATCGTCGGAGCCGGCGACGACGATACCCAGATACAGGCCGCGCTCCAGGAGGCGTACGAATCGGGAAAATTGCGGGGCAAGCAACTGATGAGCGCCCGTCGTGTCATTGAGCGAAGAAAGGCACTCGGACGAAGCACCGCACACAATATGACCAGCAAGTCTGCCGCCGTCACGACATCTAGGTGTCGGCCGCAACATGGTTAGGTCACTACAGTTCTGGGGGGAAGCGACAGGCGTTATTCAAGTAGCGCGTGGGGACGGCAAAGGCCATGTTGCTGGGCCAACGGGTCGACTCCTCTTCAATGATGGAGGATGGGACCAACTTGTATTGACCTTGGAGATTGCTCATTTCCCGCTCCATTTTCGCCATCTGCTCCGGACTGACACCGGTCAGTTTTGTGGCTTCTTACCCTCCACCAGAAGCGCTGCTGGCGTAGCAACCAGCAATGCCTCGGCGTAGGCAACGGACACATTGTTCGCGGCGACCATCAGCTCGACGCATTCAACTTGCCGCGTCGGCTTCATTTTGCGGATAGCGCGAACAAGTTCCGCCGAAAACTGCCGGTCGCCGAGAAGCTCAGCCGCTTCCGGGCACACGCCATCGAGGAGCGACATCTTCTTTAAGATTTGGGATACGTCGACGGAAAGAGCTTTCGCCAACCGCTCGGGCGATACGCCTCTCTCAATTACGCGCCGTATCATGTAGTGCTCCTGGATTGTCGACAGGCGATTGACACGGTTGTTATAGGTGTAGCTTTCGTCGTCGGTCGCGACAAGGCAGGCGGCACGCTCATGCTTCAGGTCCTGGATGGCGAGTAAGCGCAGATGGCCATCGAGAAGAACATGCTGCCCGGAAGACTGGTCCGCAGCCATTACAGAGAGCGGTTCAATCAGTCCCACCTCCTCAATGGAGGTTCTTATCTGCTTGAATTTACGCGACTCTACGACGGGTGCTGCAATCCTGCGCGATGGCAAGATACTGGAAACAAGCACCAACAATGGCTCGGGAATAAATCCAAGAGTGACGCCAGTCATGTAGCACTCCCGCTTGGCCAAACACGCTCGGCAAGGTACTTCGGCAGGCTGGCCAGTCCCTCCGCGCGTAAGAGGTTGATGAAGTTCTCATCAGAAAACAGCTGCCTCAATGCACCGACGACAAACAACAACCGCTGTTGTGCGAATTCAGCCTTTCTGACCATGGATTTCTGACGTTCTACTTCTCGCTCGTACGTTCGCACGAGGCTAACCGCTCCGTAGCTTCAGCGTCCTTCTTTAATATCTCAGGCGAGGCGTTGACGGCATCGAAAACCTTACGCAACCAGCCGTAGCGGCAGACAAACGATTCATGACCCGAAAATCGTTCCGCAGTAAATTCCATATGCTTTTCGAATGATTGTGTGACGCATGTCGCGCAAGTGCTCACTTACGCACCTCTTCCGGATACCAGCGCCGAGAGCGCGCAGTTCCGCACTTTATGGGACCGAATCTTACCGTTTTTCCTGCGAATCAGCTTCGTTATCGGTGAAAATCACCGATTTCTCCGCCTCACCTTCGGTTGAAAAAGATGCCGCGACAGTTCGTCCGACCGAACGTGAAGGACTCTCTGTTCCTGTTTTGTATCGCAGATATATTGTTGCTCGCATCGTAAAATTTTGAGAATTTAATGCGTAACAATCGAACGAATTTGCTGGAAAGATGATGATGCGGGACTCTGTATCAAATCTGCGCTCGTGTTGGCGGCGTTGGCCGATGACTTTCCGTACGTTATTAGTAGCGTGACCCGACCAGGCGTCTGTCCTAATTAAAGGATGATGCCGTGCGGCTGTTTCGGATTCACCGTCGTATGGAAAATGGGCCGACACGAGCCGTGTCTTAGCGTCTGTCACTATCAGCGACTTTGCGGATTCTGCGATTTGAGGACTATGGCGTGGAAAGCATTGTGTCTCACACAGGTAATTCGCTCTATAGGCGCAGGCTACTAACAAAATAAACCCATAAGTTTCTCAACTTATGGGTTTGTTTTTCTCAGGTTATGCGTCTATCTACCGTAGGGCGCCATAGTTGATGATACGGCGCATACAAAGAATCAAAGACTTGCACTAGGCCGCGCCACAGTTGTCTTGTCGGGTGTGTCGGAGTTGGCGCGACTGACCTACGTTCGCGCCAAAGTAGTAGCGTTTTGGTACGACCCCAGTTGTACGTCGCGAAAAATGCAAGTTTCAGCAAGAGAGGGAAAGTAGGCGAGGGTTTAGCGGAGCCGATCAGGTTTTCGGCGCCTAGCCGCTTTGCGCGAACGGGCACTCGCGCGATATTGGCGCGGAGTCCTGCCATGAAGACTGACGTCACCGGCGCCGTGACGTCCGGAGGCGGATGGCTTGCTGTTCAAGCGGATCTGTCCGGATTTGTGAGGCGAATTCGTTAGACTGGCTTGCTCGCCTCCGTCACACCGGCTTCTGATCGACGTCCAGGATTCTCGCGGCGGGTTGGATGCCCGGCCGATCCAAACTTCCCGTTCTGACCGCGCTCCAGTTATAGCCAACGCATGGAGCGCATGATGAATCTCGCGCGTCGCTGTCTTGCCTGCGGAATTCTCTTCCAGCCTCGTCCGCAAATTCCAAGCCAACAGTACTGTTGCAATCCGACATGCCAACGCGAGCGCCGACGTCGCTGGCAGCGTGAGCATGTTCGCAACGACCCGGACTACCGGGAAAACCAGGCGCGGGCGCAGGCGGGGTGGAGAGCCCGCAATCCAGACTACTGGCGCCGGTACCGCGCCGCTCACCCAGCATATGTCGAACGCAATCGTTCCGCGCAGCGAGCGCGCAACGTCTACAGACGCGCTGCCCCGGTTGCAAAAATGGACGCGTCAAACGCGTCGAACCCAATCGTCACGGGGTTCTATGTATTACGGCGAGCGCTTAGCACCGGTGTTGCAAAGATGAACGCCTGCCTAGTCCACATCGCTGTCCTGTCGTGCCCCGACGAGGAGCGATATCCGATTGCAAAGAGATGACCTGATCGACATCGAGCACGCGCCTGCTACCTTGTTTCTATATCCCTCTCGTCGACCGTTAGCACCGCACGCCGCTGTGTGATTCTTTCATGAGATTCACCGAAGCCGTTCACCGGTCCAGCGTGTCTCGCGAGACATCGATGATTCTGCCTGGAGCAGGACCATGCCACCCGACAATGCAACTACTGATGGTATTGCGCAGGGCGCCGCAATGCGTGCGGTGGAATACGTGCGTATGTCCACTGAACATCAGCAGTATTCGACAGAAAACCAGCGCGAGAAAATACGCGAGTATGCGCGTCGGCACAATATCGAGGTCGTTGGCACGTATGCCGACGAAGGTAAAAGCGGTCTGCGTATCGATGGTCGCGAAGCGTTACAGCGATTGATCCGCGACGTCGAAAGCGGAGCCGCCGAGTTTCAAGTCATCCTCGTGTATGACGTCAGCCGTTGGGGACGGTTTCAGGACGCTGACGAGAGCGCCTACTATGAGTATGTCTGCCGACGCGCCGGCATTCACGTTGCGTATTGTGCGGAGCAGTTTGAGAACGACGGTTCACCGGTCTCGACAATCGTAAAGGGCGTAAAGCGCGCAATGGCAGGCGAGTACAGCCGGGAACTCTCTGCCAAGGTGTTCGCAGGTCAGTGTCGCCTGATCGAACTCGGGTTTCGACAAGGCGGCCCGGCCGGCTATGGCCTTCGCCGCGTCCTGATCGACCAGCACGGGTTGATGAAAGGTGAACTGGCTCGCGGTGAACATAAGAGCCTGCAGACGGACCGGGTGATTCTGATACCCGGCCCGGATAGCGAAGTCCGTATCGTCAATCTCATCTACAACTGGTTCATTGACGAATCGCTTAACGAGTACGAGATTGCCGGTCGCCTCAACGGTATGAATGTACGAACCGACCTCGGACGCGAATGGAGCAGAGCAACCGTGCGAGAGGTGCTGACCAACGAAAAATATATCGGCAACAACATCTACAATCGAGTTTCGTTCAAACTCAAGAAGGCACGTGTAACTAACTCGCCGGATATGTGGATCCGGAAAGATGGCGCGTTCCAACCAATCGTCCCTGCAGAGGCGTTCTATACGGCACAGGGCATCATGCGGGCGCGTGCCCGTCGC
The DNA here is from genome assembly GCF_023631305.1 of Caballeronia sp. INML3B. Lineage (NCBI taxonomy): Bacteria > Pseudomonadati > Pseudomonadota > Betaproteobacteria > Burkholderiales > Burkholderiaceae > Caballeronia > Caballeronia sp. INML3B. The sequence continues at coordinate 230,167 of NZ_JALQDI010000001.1, read as the reverse complement.
TACTCGAATGAGGAGTTGATTGAGCGCCTACGAAACCTGTACCGGGATCGCGGGTTCCTTTCTGGCGTCGTAATTGACGAAACGGAGGGTATGCCGTCGACGTCAGTTTACGTCTACCATTTCGGTAGCCTCATCCGTGCGTATCAAACCGTCGGCTTCACCCCGGGGCGCGACTATCGCTACATCGAAACGAACCGCTTCCTCCGCCGGCTACATCCGGAAATTATCGAACAAACCGAGCGGCGTATTGCGGATCTCGGTGGAGCAGTCGTGCGAGACACCGCGACCGACATGCTAACGGTGAACAGCGAATTCACGGTTTGCCTCGTGCTGGCCAGATGCCAGACGTACGATTCGAGTCATAGTCATTGGAAAATCAGGTTTGACACGAGTCTGCTGCCCGACATCACCGTCGCCGTACGACTCAATCACGCCAACTCCGGAACGCTCGACTACTACCTGCTGCCGCGACTCGACTTTGCGCAAGCGCGCATCCATCTTGCCGAGAGAAACTCCATCGAGTTTGAGAGCTATCGGTTCGATACCCTCGAATATCTCTACGGAATGGCCGAACGGGCACGGTTGAGGAGAGCAGCGTGAACCATCGAAACGCTGGTTGTGTCCAGATGATCCCGCTCGAGCAAATCGAGGTCATCAATCCGCGGGAGCGCGACGCGAAGGTGTTTGCCGAGATCGTCAACAACATCCAGCTTATCGGCCTGAAGAAGCCGATCAAGGTTACGCCTCGGCTTACCGCTGATGGCGTGCAGAAGTATCTACTCGTCTGTGGAGAGGGCCGATTGAAGGCCTACCAGATGCTTGGTGAAACAACGATTCCCGCCCTCGTTGTGGACGTCACTGATGAAGATGCATTCATCATGAGCCTCGCTGAGAATGTTGCGCGACGTTGCTATCGTCCGCTCGAATTGCTGGAAGGCATCCGGCAGCTTCAGGTTCGAGGGTATGGCGCAAAGCTCATCGCAGGAAAAACAGGCCTTAAACAGGAGTACGTGTACGGAATTCTGAAGCTGCTCAACGAAGGTGAGGAACGGCTGGTAATTGCAGTCGAATCCGGTCGCATCCCGCTCACTGCGGCGCTTATGATCGCGGGGGCCGGCGACAGCGACTCCGCAGTTCAGGCCGTGCTGCAGGAAGCATATGAATCAGGGAAATTGCGTGGCAAGAACTTGATGACCGCTCGGCGGATCATTGAACGAAGAAAAACTCTTGGAAGATCATCCAACCGGATCATGTCCAAGAAGGCGACGGACATCACGACCTCCAGTCTCGTTCGCGCCTACCAAACCGAAGTTGCCCGTCAAAAGGCTATGGTTAGAAAATCAGAGTTCGCGCAACAACGTTTAATGCTTGTAATAGGTGCGCTTAGACAACTGTTCGTAGATGAAAACTTCGTTAATCTCCTTCGAGCGGAAGGCCTCGCCACCTTGCCGAAATATCTATCTGAGCGCGTATGGCCTGGTGGGAGTACCGTATGACTGGTGTCACGCTGGGGTTCATTCCCGAACCGCTCTTGGTGGGCATTGACGACATACTCCCCTCCCGGAAGCTGCCAGCGACTGTCCTAGGATCAGCGAAATTCAAGCAGATAAAGGCGTCTATCGAAGAGATCGGCGTTATCGAACCATTGTCAGTAACACCGGAAGACAAGTCTACTGGGCAACATGTACTGCTTGACGGACACATTCGGCTGCTTGCAATGCAAGAGCTGCAGTTCCCAGAGGCCGTGTGTCTGATCGCCACGGACGACGAAAGCTATACATACAATAATCGCCTCAACAGGCTTCCGACAATCCAAGAACACTTCATGATCCGGAGAATGGTCGAAGGCGGCGTTTCTCCGGACCGCATTGCGAGGGCACTTGCCGTTAATGTCACCTCAATCATCAAAAAGATGACACTGCTCGAAGGTATCTGCGATGAGGCTGCAGAGCTACTTGGCGACAGACAGTTCTCCGCAGAGCTGTCCAGGGTTCTTCGAAAAATGAAGCCGACACGGCAAGTCGAATGCGTCGAGCTGATGGTCGCTGCAAATAATGTGACGGTACGGTATGCCGAAGCTCTGCTGGTGGCAACACCGGTCAACTCCTTGATTGCCGGCAAGAAGCCGGCCAAGGTCAGCGGCATCACGTCGGAGCAAATGCTCAAGATGGAAAACGAGATGGGCAACCTTCAGGAACAGTATAAGCTCGTGGAGCAGACATACGGGCAGGATGTACTGAACCTCGTGCTCGCTAAAGGGTATCTTGCGAAACTGCTGGAAAACGAATCTGCCTGTCAATACCTGCGACGGCACCATCCTGATCTGTTTTCGGAATTCGAAGCGATTGTTGCAACGATTTCCCTAGAGCAACAGCAGTTCGGGATCGCCAGTGCAGCTGGCAATTTAGTAGCAGCGCCGAAGAGAGCGCGCGAGCGAGCAAGCGGTGACTCTGCGTCTCCCAAATGAACAGCGCCCCCGTATTCGATACCACTGGTGCATCGCTCGCTGTGTTCCTACAGTGATTTTCTTCCCTTCGCGCAGCTTTCGGTTAAGACCAACAGCTGGCAGGCTTTTAGTGGGCGATTGAACGCTCGGCCACAAAATAACTGATCGCCCCCTTGTTCTCAAACAAGCCGATCCGAAGATCAGGACAGGGTTACTTCTTAGTGACGTTGTGAATTTGCGAACCCGCAGGACGCGAGATTGGTGCGACGGGGAGCGCGCTCGGGCTAACGGCACCGAGATTGAAACGACTGACACTCCGCGAAAGTTGCAGACATTGCCGGAACGACCACATGACCAGGCATCCGACGTGTCGTGATAGTAATCGCGCGATTGCAGCGCGAGCGGAACGCAAGGCGAGATGCTGGACGCATCGCAAAACTGACTGCGTCATCTCCCGTCAAGCTGTGCGCATCGGCCTTCTGCCTCCTCTGCGACGTAGTCGGGGCCCTCATTGCAAAGATGAACCCGTGGACCACGTACATCGCCGTCCTGTCGGCCTCCTGCCATCGCAGCCCCATTTGGATGGCCCTGTACGGTGGATACGGGAGCACAGCGCTCGGGCGTCGTGAATGCTGGAGCGCCGTCCGGTTGCGGACATAGGCCAGCTCGTGCGGACTCAGGGAAGTCTAGGTGCATCTGCTGCGCCCATTACAGCACAACCGATGGATGCGACCGCATCGGTAGCTAAAACATTGCATGCACTATGCGACGACTGACGATGCCATGTCTGACGTTCCCCTGTCAGCAACATCGCGCCTGAATGCTTTCTCGCCACTTTCTTTCCCCAACGAGAAATAGGCTTGGACGAAATCGTCATCGACAAACTGGTTGACCGTCGGCTCATGAGGGAAACCGGCATCGTATGCCGCGCGCAAACGCAGAGGCAAAGAGTGCGATTCGAGTGCCGACAGCTTGATATAGATAAGCTCTGCCGGTATCGCCTTGCTTCCTTTCCCGTATTCTATCTTTCCACGTGTCACCACAGTCGGTTGACCCCGTTTGATATCTAGATTGATAGTAGCGCCGAAGTCCTCGAAGCAGCGGCGCGCTGCGATCGCGAGGTCAAAGTACTCGTAGTTGGGATCATAGCCTGCGTCGACAACAATGATTCGTGTGCATTTGCGTGCCACAAGTTCATACAAACCAAGATTTTCGAAGTGACCGCCGTCGCTTAACCGAATCCACGCGTCCGACGGAGCATTCACTTCAAGGAAATTTCTGATATTGCACGTAAAGCTCGGCCACGATGTCGCAAGCTTCGCGGTTACGGCAGGATTGCGAACCCATACGCCCAAGCCAATATTCAAGAACGCAAGCGTCATACGCTTCAGTGGTGACATTCGCGTTGGATGTGTGTCCACCGCAGCGGCCGATGCTGCGACAAGCGTCCAGAATCGGTCTTGCGCGCTGGACGTGAACGTTCCTCGCGATTCCCACCGGGAAGTTGCAAGATAATCTGTCGCTCGCGATCCACAAAAGTGAGGCGTGCAAGCGAAGTTTACCCCGCCCCGACGCTTCATTTCATTGATTGGATCAACTGGCGCACCTTCAAATCTCTTCTTCAATACATCTTTTGATCGGCCATTTACGCGCGAAAATTGCGCAAAGCAGTTGATGATGTGTATAGGGAATGTCTCTGTTGACGCGGTATCCCGTAACTTCAACCCGAAAAGCTTTTCCCATGATGGTTTAAATGTAAATCGCAAGCTGAATCGGTAGTAAAGCAGCGCGCCGTTCAGCGCGTTTGGACTTACCCATACGATCAGCGCGCAACCCAACGCAATGAGGATAGTCAAGATCGACACGTTTTCGAGCCCTAACCACCGGCCGAACCCCTCGATGCGACCCCGTCCAGCGAGTAGACACAGCGTCACCGAGAGCATGGCCACTGGCAATACGGCGGGCTTGATCAACCTCTGACGCCGCCTGATGTGGGGTTTGTCGGGCGTGGCGCATAACAAGGCAAGAGCGACGAAAATCAGTCCGGCCGAGATCGAAGCATAGAGCCATAGGGCATTTGACGACGAAAATCCAAAAGAGCGGGCTATGAGGAACAGAGCTGAAAATACGAAATAGGTGATCGTAAGATCTAGAAAACTTGCAAATTTATCGTTCTTTCTAAAATAACAGACAAAGCTGCACACAAGAAGAATGATAGTGCCACCTCCAAAAGCAATTGCTGGCAGCCATAAGTGTTGTAGTGCGGCTACTGCCAACGTCGCTGCTACAAATAGAAACGCCGTGATCGGGAGGGCGACTGAGAATGCAAACGTGAGCAGAAACGGAATTACCGGTAGCAACCAACTGGACAGGAAGCCGCCTCGAGTTTTCATTCTTTCGAGACACTCACTGATCATCCGTTCGTTCAGACGTACGTTGCCTTTCATGCGTCGTGCGAGAGCGGCTGCTGTGTAACCTCCGCCGGAAACGCTGGACACGTAATCAACTTCGTTCCAGCGTCCTTGCGTAAACATGGCCGAGATAACGCCTAAGCAAAAGCAAGCGGAACGTATCCCGCCGCCAGAAAGAGCGAGACCAATCCTACTGTCGGCCTTGGAATCTACACCCAATTCTTTGCGCCGCGCGAGATAGTGCTTCTTCTCGTCAACCAAAATTTCATCAAACGTTGCCGTATTCGTTTTTTTTTCAGTCACCTATCTGCGCCCCGCAATCATGGTCTGATATTCATTGCCTTTGTAAAGCCACGTCTAACTTGCTTTCTATTTGAGCGGGCAATGCGCTGACCTCTCCCACTGCCCGCTACGCGCCGATCGAGTGTACCACCCGTGATTGGGACTTCGAGCGGTCTATGGGAGTACAGAACTTACCCGCAAGTACACCATCCGTAAGCTAGCCGCTGCAAATGGGCCAACACATGAGCGTAACGCGCGAGCAAATGTGTGCGAAACCATGAAACGCAACTCAGGATTCGAAAGGCACCCTTTTTGCGGTTTCAGTGTGGCGATGAGGTTGACGCAAATAGCTAGCGTCTCTTGTACCGGCCCGTCCGATTCTGACTCGATCGGACACTCCGTAGCCGTTCACGCTACCTTGCTAATCCGATTCGAGGATGCCACTCCGCTGTTATTGGGCCCGAACCCTTGCTGATTGCTCCGTTAATCCGGAACCATGAGTGGCAGCGGAATAGCCGCCATACTCGTACGGTCGGCGCGGGTTTTTGGGTTCAACTTGACCATCTTCGACTGCGGTACGGTGTCGGAGTCGGCACCATAGCGGACTGCGATCCAGCGGAAGAAATAATGCTTCGGGTCGTCCTCGAGGGAAATGAAGAACCCGCGTTTCCCATCACGAACGGTCGGCCTGGCGTCTGTGATGCTCGCTTCCCGATGTACGCGGTAGGTAAGTACGCGCCTGTATGCCCCGAGCTTCTGGCATTGTTCGATCAGGTGTACCACAAACCGGTTCAGCAGGTATGCCTTGCCAAAACACCGCTCCCGCATGACATGATGGACTTCACCTCGACCCTCGCGTAGTTGTCGCCGTACGGCCTCCCGCACAACGGCCTCCCCGGCGAGCGCCGCTGCAACCGATTGGCACCGCGTATCGATATCCTCGAAGCTTCCCGTTCCAGACCAGGTGGTCACAAGCCGACTCTGCCGTTCGAGCGCTTCGAGACTGGGCGCCCAACGATCAATCGCTTCTGCAACCGCCGTATCCAGCCTCAAATCGCGGATCAGCTGAAGCGGATGGTCATGCTTCGTCAGAAGACGCAGGACGTCCTGCAGCGCGCCATCGCCACCACCAAAGACGCAGGAGTTGGCGTGGCGAGTTTTGTCCAACTTCAGCTCGTCATTGTCCCAGAAGGACTTCCCCCTGATGCGCGGAAAGCCAGGAAGTGCGACACGCTCCTCTCCCATCCCCGCCGCGAGCACAATGTAGTCCGGGCGGAATGACGTTCCCCCATGTGCGGGCTTCCCTTGGTGATCAAGGCACCCTTTGGGAAGCACATACTCGGGACCTGGCGGCACACCCGCGACCGTCTCCGTACCATGGTATGCGACGAACGCACGCACGTAAGCTTCCACTTCCGCAGGCACGACACCAAAATAGAAGCGTGCCGTCCCCGGCAAAAACCGATGCGCGACCAACCAGTCGTCCAAATTTTCCGCGAATTTGGCTGCCGGAATCGGATGCGCAGCCGTCCATTTCGGCGTCGCATCGGACGGCTGACCTAGGGCACCCGGCGGCGGATAGTCTTGGCAGTCGTGCCCAAGCTCCGGCCATTCATACATGAACGGCCCGACAAATCGGCTCGTCACGCCAGCCTGCAGGCTGAACGGCTTGTTCTGGCTGTCAACGAGCACGACATCCATATCGAGTTCGCACGCCATCGTGGCTGCGGAAACCCCGCCGACTCCGCCGCCAACGATCAGGACGCGATTGCATGTCGGATCGTTTTCCCTCAAGTCGCGTATCAGCAATTGAGCGCGCACGATCTGATCGCGCATGCTGGCATGGACTACGCCCGTCGAGAGGTCGAACGTCCTTGCGGCGCACTTGTGCGCCAGCAGCGCAAGTCCATTGGTTCGCTTCGTCACGAGCGGCCTCCGATACGAGCGAGCAGGCGATCGAAATCGTCGGGCATGGACGAGAATAACAAAGGATGCGACAGCACTTCGCGATATCCGGCGCCCTCGCCGTCCCCACCACCACTGTCGGTGCCTCCCGGTGGCACATCTGGCGGCCGGTTGCCCGGCGGCAGCAGTTGTGGCTCGTCGTCCGACGCAGCATCGAGAAGTGAAGGGCGCGCGAGGTCGGATCTCGGCTCGAGCGGGTGTATCAACTTGTAGCGGCCAGCGCCATCTCCTCTCACCGTCGCAGTGGATTCAAGCGTTCGCAGCACGGCGCCAACGAGCGGCTCCCAACGTTTCGGAAGCGGCGTCCATTCTTCGGAGTGCCGGGAATGGGCGTCCCTGATCTGGTGGATCGTGAACTCAGTCGATCCGTTGGCGTGAAGCTGTCGGATTATTTCAACGATCTGCTGCTCCCTGGACATGTCTAGTCTCGAAGAATATTCGGTTTTCTTGTTATCTCACGCGGCGGCGCTCGCGCAATTCGCGGCACCGCAGTCGGGCTTGCTCAGGTTCGACGCCGCGGTCGGCTTCAACGATGAAGGTCCCATTCTTACGCGCTGTGTTGAATGAATGGTCCAAATAGTCCCGCCGGCCGGAAGTTCGGCGCGGCCTCGTTGATCTCATCGACGACCGACTGCGGAATACCTGCTTCCTGCGCCATGCGAGGTGAGATCACTACACCGTGCAGTTGTGCACGCAGATCGTCCCAGCGCGTTCGTAGCACGTACCAGTTCCACTCGTCGTAGGTGCCCGTGAAGATCACCGGCCGCACGATGATGCGCGGCGTGTCTTCTGCGCTGGTCGCCTCGGCGACGGCCTTATCGAGCGACTTCTGCCACAGACTCCCGATGCGGTCGACACGCCCGATTTGCTGCTCAACCACGCCTGGATTCCATTCGTGATGCAGCAGCACGACCGTCTTGCAAGCCTTGTGTAGATTGAGCCCCTCGCGCCCGACCATCGATTGAGCGACCAGCACCCTTGGAAAACTGTGATCGCGGTTGAACGCTAGTTGCAGCAAACGGCGCGTGCGCTGCGCGGTGTCGCCGTTCATCAGGCGCGCGAAGCCGCCCTGGGGCGCCCTGAGTTCGCTCGAGATGCGCTGCCACAGTGGCATCGCGTCCTGTTCGTCAGCGTCTGTGTCGTCAATATGCTCGCCGCGGTCCACCGACGCATCCACGAACTCGATGAACGCGCCCGCGATCGCCGCCGGCTCCACGGGCGCGTCCGCCGCGTTCAGTAACTCTTGCAACGTGCGCGCGACCTGCGCGAGCGGCGAGGCTTCGTCGCTCTCTTCAGCAGCGGTCACGGAGCGCTGGAAAGCATCGAAGAGACGCAGGGCGAGCGCGTGCTTTGGTACAGCGCCGAGACCTTCGCCCAATTGTTTGATGAGCCGCGTGCGGAACGAACGCCGCTGATTTTCGATTTGCCGGTATTGATTGGCGAGGCGGATCTTGAACGTCTCATAGGCAAGATCGTCGGTACGTCTGAGTTGCCGGTGAGCCGCTTGCACCGCGGTCCATTCGCTATCCGACAGCGTGGCCTGCGGCCACGGACGGCCCGCGTCAAGGCTCTTAAGCATCGAGCGTGCATTCAGCAATTCGGTCAGCGCGCGCAGCGGCGCGGTGAAACGCCCGAACACGAGCACTTTCTCGCCGCGGTCGCACACCTGCTCGATCTCCTTGACGGCCTCCAGAATCGCCGGGTGATCGAAAAGCGGATGTGAGTCATCATCGCGGAACGCCGCGCCAAGCACGCCTTTCCACCAAGCGGCGCGTTGCTTGCGCTTGTAGGTAACCACATCGGGCGGATCGGCGCCGTCGTCAATCGGTGGCGGTGTCGCCTCATCTACGGTCTCATCCTGCTCGGTCTGCCGAAGCCAACCCGCGATGCCGTGCCCGTTCGCTAAGGTCAGATACAACCGGTTGGCGCCCGCGTCCTCGGCGCGCCGCGTGGTGAGCGACAGTGATTCCGCTGCGCATACCGCGCGACGCCACGGCAGCGAAAGCTTAGCCGTCTCCACAAAAATTTCTTGGATCGCGCGATAGGCATGATGCGGCTCACCCGTGTACCGTTCGAAGTCGCTTACATGTCGATCCTCGCGTTTGTCACGCCTGAGCAGATACGGCGCGAGCGCGTCCTGGAACGCTCGCGCAGCATGTTTGTACACATCACGCGTGGGCCGATCCATTGGCGTTTCACGCACGCGCTCGACCGCGCGCGCGTATTCATCGATGCGCGCGTCGATCTCGGAAGACGCCACTTCTAGGCGCGCGAGCGTAGATTTCCAGTCCTGCACGCTCAATTCGACGGGCGTCGCGCTCAGAGCGAGGCAGCGCGCGTTTGTATTGCGCTGAATGACGCGCCCGAACAGCGATGACAGCACCGACTGTTCGCCGCGACTCTTGTGCGCTTCGTCGAGAATGATCAGGTCGAAGACGCCGAGGCCGAGTCCGATCGAGCCTTCGAGCGCGCCGCGCATCGGCCCGTCGCTGCGATAGGCGTCGGCGTGGCAGGAGCGCCGCCAATCGGTGATGGTGCCGAACAACGCATCAGCAAGGCGGCGCGGCACGGCGCGCGGCGGCGCGTACATGGCCTGTGCGATGTACTTCGCCACGCTCGCCTGCCGTGCGCGCTGCGCGCGCTTTTCGCCGTCGGCGGAGTAGCCATAAGGGAGGCGCTTGTTCGTGTGCAGATGCCATTGCGCGTACAACTCGGGCATGAGCGCCCAACGCCACGTGTCGCTGCTGCCGCCGAAGCGCCAGTTGGCGAACGCGTGGGAGATCACGATCGCGTCGTGGTCAAACCACGGGCGTTCCGGTCGGTCGCTGGCCGGGAACCACGCGTCCATATACTGCCGCAGGCTGCGCAACAAGGGAACGTCGGCGATGCCGGCCTCATCGAGTTCTGCCTTCCACTGATACGGTAACGCGGGCGGCACCAGAATCGCGACCCGACCGCCCGCACGAATCACCGCGCTCGCCAAGGCCGCCGCGATGCGGGTCTTGCCCATGCCTACCTCATCGGCAACCAGCAGCCCATTCTGCGCGACCTGTTCGGCGATACGCGCGAGGCTCGCGCATTGCCCATCGTCAAGCCAGGACGAGCTACGGCTCTCGCGCGCGATGTCCCCAAGCCCGACCGCTACCGCCGCCCAGCCCTTGAATTGCTGCTTCACGATGCCTCCCCGATTGGTTCTGCACGCGCCATCTGCCATCTTTCGCCGATGCGATCGAGTAACGCTTCGTACGTTTGGCCATGCGGCGTCGCACCGCATTCGGCATATGTCGGCCGAAACGATTCAACGCGCAACGCCGCGAGCGGATTGAGTTGCATCTCGCGGAACGCGCGCACGCCGTCGCTGTCGGAGAGCAGCGCGAGCGTCTGTTCGAGGCGGCAGCACCACGCGCTCCAGTCCGTTTCAGCGACGGCCGTCTGCCGTTCGGCCAGTCGCTCGATGAAGTTCATCATTTCGCGTACTGCATAGCGCGCGTGTAAATGCTCGCCACTCGGCGGCGCCGGGTTCGGCGAGCCGTCGATGTCGGTGTCGCCACCATCAACGTCATCGCCGGGCGGCTGGGGGAAACTGGCGAGGTGCCACCACGCGTCCTCCAATTCGAGCGCAGGCAGCGCCGCAGCCGCGACACGGCCGAACTCGTCGACCACCGGTATGTCCGCGATCCCAACGCGATCGCCCGCCTGCCAGCGCACAGTGACGACGCGCGGTCGCGGCCCGTGCCAGAGGAATATGTTCGCGCCGCTCTTGCGCGCGCAGGCTTCGCCCGACACGCCTATAACCTCGAACGATCCTCGAGCGTCGTCGCTGACGGCGAGTTCGCCGCTGTCGTCGCTTGTCGGATGCCACGCGAGCCAGGCCACCGGGGCTGCAAGATAAGCGTCCTCGCGCTCGGGCATGTCGCCGCCCACGGTCAGCGCGTCGGGTTCAAGGGTGTCCCGCCTATGCACCGGCAGCACGTTCTCCACAAAATGATGTGGCTCAAATTCCCGCTCGCGCGACCAGATCAAATCGGACGTGGAGAACACGACGCCCGCTTCGAGATTGCCGCCTTGCCGCGCGGCGCGCTGAAAGCCCGGCCCGGTCAGATTGCCTGAGCCGAGATAGACCCACGCGCTCAGGCAATAGGGCGAATCGTTGCGTGCTCTGTAGCCGAGCAAGAATTTCGCGTGCAGCGCGCGGGCCCGTCCGTCGCCGAAAATCGTAGCCGGCTGCGCTGCCGCACGGATCGTCATGTTGGCCTTGTTCATTGCTTTGGCGCTTTGTGCGACGGCTTGGCACGCGAGCGGATTGACGAACACGTCCACCGCCGGATTCGTGGACAGCAGTTTCTTGGTCTTCAGTCGGGCGACGATCGCGGAGAGCGTCGTGGGCACGGCGTTCGACTGCGCGGCGCTTTCGTAAAAGCCCGAGCCCATTGCTAGGCGATTGCTTGCCACGTCGATGCCCGCCTGTGCGATCCGTTCGGGCAACTGGTCAAGCAGCGACTCATCCTCGCTATGAACAAACCGCGCGACGCCGCTCGGCGCGTGTTTGACGCACTGCGCGATCCACGCCGATAAGTCGTCGATGGCGAGTCCCGTGTCGCGCTCTCGTACGGGCGCAGCGGCGTCCAGCAGACGCGTGTCGAACAGCAGGGAAAGACGTTCGAGCATGCCGCGCGCCGCTTGGATGTCCGCGCAACGATGCAGCGTTTCCGCGTCGGGCGAATGGGCTTCGCGCAAGTCGTGCGAATATACGTCGACGCACCACGCGAGATCCAGGCTTTCTTCGACGGTCTGCCGCGTCCAGTTGCCCGTCGAAACGATGAGCCGCACCATCCACTCGCCCCCGCGGTCACGATGACGAAAGCCAAGCAGCGCGACCTTCGCATGCAGCAATGCAAATCTCTTTTCTATGTCGGCACGGATCGGCAGATGCGCAACGCCAGGCGCTTCCAACATCGAAATGGCGGGATTGCCGGGATCGAGCATCACGCCAAGCGCGATGCCGCCCGCATGCGCGCGCTGCGCCGCGGTCTGACGCGTGAAGAGTTCGGCGGCGAGATCGAGAAAATCGGCGTCCGCGGAATAGCCGCACAGCCAGCCGAAGCGGCCTACCCAAGCCTCTTCCGGACCCGCGAACCATTGTGCAAGCGACGGTGGGTGAAGTTTCTCGTCGCCTCTCATACGGCTTCCTCCAACTCGCTTTCGCTCATGGGCGTGACGGCATTCTCCCTATTCAACCAGCGCTCAAGATCACCGTGCAGGTCGGCGTTGAGCAGGAACAGGTTCCGAACTCGGAACGAAAGGCCGGCCGGCCAATCGATCGACGTGTCCGGCGCAGCGGATTCGCCGTCGCCTTCATTGCGCGCCGGTCCGGCTTCGCGCTGCTCCCGGCCCTGATAAGCCGAGCCGGGCACAACGTCGTCGCCACGTAACCGGAGCACCCGACCATCGCGTTTAACGAGTTCGCGTAAGAGGCGTTTGTCGTCAGGCAAGAGGCAGTCGTCGCAAAAATGGTTCGCCTCGGATTCGGTGCGCTTTTCGTCATGGAAGCGTTGCGCGGCGCCGCGCAGCGCGTCCAGCTTGGGGCGGATTCCGCCGGGAAGAACATCGCGTAGCGACAGGGCCTTGCCGTTGCCGCTCTTCTCGTTCTTGCCGATTTGCGCTTCAAGCGCGTCGAGCACGTCAATCGCGGCATCGCGGGCAAGCGTGAAGAACGCGCCGGCGCGCAGGTCATTCCAATGCGCGTCGCTCTCGATCTCGTACGGCCGATCGTCCCAGCCGATCAATACCGAAGGTCTGAGGCGAATCGCCTCGACCCAATCGAGCGCTTCGCAACGGCGCTTCTGTATGTTGGCGGACTCGTTGCGGCCGCGACTCCTGAGGCGCTCGGTCAGCAATGCGCGCGCGCGTTCAGGTAACGGCAGGGTCGGCATGAGGGCAATGCCCAGCGTGTCAAGAGAGCCGATCGAGCTCCCGTCCCCGGTCCAGCCGATCAGGTGATCGGCCACTGTGCGGTTCTTCGGACGCGCGTGAGCGCACGCCGCCTCGATGAAGGCCTGTCCCGCCTCTGAGCACGCGAAGGTGTTGAAACGCGTGCCGTTGGCATCGACGAGACCGAGCGCGGGCAGCGCCTCAACGGTCGACATGCGCATCGGCTGCGTCACATAGAATTTTTGCTCGCGAAGGCGGCGGAACGTCAGCTTTTCCTTAGTCACGCCGCGCATCTTATTCACACCGCGCAGGCGCGGCACCGCCTGCCAGCGGCTCCTTTCGAATCCGAGCCAGCACGCGAGCGCCTCGATCGCATTTGCCGTCTCGATGTTGTTGACCTGACGCTGATACTCGCGTGCGCCCTGCGCGACCATCACGCCGAGAGTGGCGAGCATTACCTGCTTGCCGAACCACACTCCGCCCAAACCCGGCACGGCCAGCTCATTGAAATGCCGCACGGATGCGGAAACACCAAGCGTTCTCACACGCCTTTCGGCCGCCAGTTCGCCCGGGCCGAGTAGCCCCCAACTCAAGGTCATGAATGATTTCCCCGATGTTCTTTTCTTTTCGATGTTCCCCGCCGTCGCGGCCTCTCAGGTTTGCCGCATTCGAACCGGTGCCCGCGAAGCGACGGCAAAGTAGCGCGTCGCGGCACGACCTCCCGACGCGAGCGCACCCGAATCACACACGAAATTGGGGCGTCCGCGCGGTATAGCACGCTCACATGCGCCAATCGAGACGGTGCACACGAGGCAGTCCGAGCGTTTTATCGGCTTGCCGGTGTGAATCTGAAGCCTTGTGAGAAGATTTACCTCGCGCGAATCAGAGTGCCCCCGCTGTGCGCAAGTCAAAAACGGCTTGTGCTAGAATCGTTTGGCAGTGGGGCGGTAGCTCAGCTGGGAGAGCGTCGCGTTCGCAATGCGAAGGTCGGGAGTTCGATCCTCCTCCGCTCCACCAAGAAATTGTCTTTAAAAACAGCGCACTACGTTTCGAATGTGGTGCGCTGTTTTGCATTTGAAGTGGCACGCGGCGGCTACCACGCCCGCCGCTTCAGTCCTACGCGCTACGAGACCGTGTTGCCCGCCATGCGGGACGCTGCAATCGTCGGCGTCCCGGGCCTGTCACACCAGTGGATGCGCCAATCAAGACGAAAACCCGAGACGTTACGAAAGCCTCTTCGCGAGGGCCTCGACGCTTGAGTGGTAGTAGCGCATCAGCATGCGTGGGTCCTTATGGCCCGTAATGGTCGTCAACTCATGCAGCGAGAATTGTGACGCCAGCCGTGAGACCGCCTCATGGCGCAGGTCCTGAAAACGAAGATCAACAAGAAACCTTGTGTCTGGCGTCCCTTTTGCCTCCCGGCACTCGTCTTCGTAGCGTTTCCGTGCTCTTGCTACTGCCCGTTCGAATGCCCTAGTTACGGCATCGCTCCGGATGTCAAAAATGGAGCCGGTCCGGTCCGCTCCAGCGTCGGACTTCGCAGCGCTACCGCTATCTTTCAGCGATCGGAGGACGGCAACTGCCCGAGAAGAAAGCGGTACGTCGCGGGCCGTCCCGCCTTTTGTCTCTGGTAGATGCAATACCCTGTGCTGCAGGTCCACATACTCCCATCGTAATGACACGATTTCGCCGCGACGCATGGCGGTTTCGACCGCCAGCCAGACAATGGACGGCAACAGTGCGGATTCGCTGGCTGTCACAACCCGCTCGAGTTCACTATCGCACGTGCCCCTATCGGCTTCGAGGACCTCTTCAGTCGCCTTGTGAGCCGAGTCTGCAACCAGGCGGCGCTTACGGGCGCTGGCCGGCTCCGGCTTGCGCAACAGTTCCACTGGGTTATGGAGACTTTCGATCCCCCATTCCTTACGTGCCACACTGAACACGTGCGACAAGACGGCCATTCGCCGCAGCACAGTCGCCGCCTTGTAGTCTCCCAGCCATTCGTCTCTCAGCTTTGCTATCTCAACGCTACGAATCGACGCCATCGGTCGCCTAGCCAGCGGTAGCCCCATCCAGACTTTGAGGATGGACGCCTCTTGGACCCAGCCTTTCTTTTCTCGGGATATTTCAGTCTCATACCGTCGCAAGGCCTCGAGGAGGGTGGCAGCCTTCGCCCGACCGCGGCTCACCCACACGCCCCAAGCCATTTCCGATTCGACCATTCCGGCCCAAGCTTCTGCTTCCGCCTTCGTATCAAACGTTTTGCTTTGCGCCGGGTGGCCGCGTCGCCGCACTTGGACGCGCCACTGAGAAGGTCCTCGTTGCGTAATTGTCGCCATCGCGTTGAAGGGAAGGGTTGTCGCGTGCTGCGGGTCTCAATATTTTGCAGTAAAGGCAATAAAGCCCGCTACGCACGTTTTCATTTTCGTTCTCGCAATGCGAAGTCGAGAGCTGATGATCTCAGGTACGCCAGTCACCCTCGATGAATGCGACTGGGGCCGATATTCTTACTCGCGAAGACCGTGTCATGACCTAGCTTGCCTGCAAAGAGGGAGACAAACTGTTTTGCCTGACGAAGACCTAGCTGGTTTGCCACGGGGTACGCCCTTCGACCCGGCGGTACCATGATGGTCGCCGTGCCTCATCCAGCGTTTCCGTTCGTATCTTCCCGACGCTACTCCAGTGTGCCACTCAATAAATGCTCGATGCACCCCCAGATTGGCGCATCTACACTTCTTTCATTCACGGAAAACCGAAGGAGGTCGGCATGCGTCAAGAGAACCAACTATCCGGGCGAGCAGGGCGTGAAGCTGCGCACCTTCGGGGTGCGCGACGAAAAATCAACTCACGTGCTGCCGACGCAGGGATTTTGGCACGTCTGTCCCCATCGGCACTAGCAAATTGGCCAGCCGTAGCCACACAGTTGTCCGATGCAGGTGTGCTGGATTCCGTTGGTGGCGAATCTCTGGTTTGCTATTGCGAAGCATACGCGCGATGGCGTGTAGCTGGGGATCAACTGGCAACGATGCTGATTGAGCTTGGTTTGACAGCCAGTCGCCGGACACATGCGCCAGCGGATCTCCCGCAAACCGCGCCACGACCCGCTGCGACTACAGAAATCAGGCCGGAACCGATTCGACGTGCGTCTAACGCGATCATACGTCGAGCTGAGGTCGAAAGTGAAACGGGCTTGTCACGATCAACCATCTATCAGCGTATCAGGGCCGGAACCTTCCCACCGCCTGTGCGCCTCGGCGCCCGTTCAGTGGGATGGCGTGTCGCTGATATTGACGCGTTTTTGGTCTCGCCTGCCGACTATGTGGCGAACGCCGGAGGCTTCTAAGGTCAAGAACGATTTCCATAGACGCGGCACGCAGTTGACGATGTCGGAGCCGGCTCCGGTCTGCATCTTTTTGTGGTGCATCGTTGTTTTGACCATGGATCGAGGGGTGGGCATGGGTTACTCGTTCACGCGCCAGCAACTTTACGAGTTGGTGTGGACTGGACCAATCTCGACGCTCGCCAAATCGTTGAAGGTATCCGACGTCGGATTGGCAAAGGCCTGTCGGCGCGGCGACATCCCGTTGCCACCGCGAGGCTATTGGGCGAAACTGCACGCCGGCCGACGCGTGACACGTCCGCCACTGCCGCCTCGCGGACCCGGCGCGTCAAGTCGCGTCAGTATTGGAGCCGGGGCGCCTCATGCGTATCGGGCCGACAGTGTCGATGGGTGCGCGAAGCTGGAAGATACGCCCCCTGAGCCACCGACTTATGACGAAACACTCGACGAGGTCGAGGTGCGCATCCGACAGGCGCTCCCGTCGAAATTCCGTTACATGCGCGCGCTCGACAATCCTCATCCGCTCATTGCTCGCCTCCTGCGCGAAGACGACGCACGGCGAGAAGCCACGATGAGATCGGGTTATAGCTGGGATAAGCCACGCTTCGAAAGCCACTTTGAGCAGCGGCGACTCACCATCTTGAGCAACCTGTTCACGTTGCTCGCGGCGGTCGACGTGTACGCTACCGTCCGCGGACGGGAAGCGCGCGAGCTCCTCTTGCAAGTAGGCTGTCAGCATGTGGAATTGAAGGTTGACGCACTGGAGGCGCTGAGACCTCGCAAAGGCCGAGTTGCAGGAAGACGCGGCGAGCCGATGGCGGTCGAAGTGCGCGTTGCCCGCTGGAAACATGGCGAGGCAGAAGAGCGATTGTTCTGGAGCGACGGTGACGCCGGGAGGCTCGAAAATCAACTACGTGACATTGCTGTGGCTCTGGTGCTGACTGGAGAACGACAGTATCGGAAGGCTCGCCAATTTGCCTATGAATGGGACAAGCACGATTTTGAAGAGCGCCGCGAAAAAGCCCGTCAGGCACGCGAAGCTGCCGAAGCACTTGAGCGCGAAGAGCGTGCGCAAGCCGAACGCGACCGGGTCGGACGGCTGCTCGCACAAGTTAATGCTTACCAGCAGGCGCAACAGATCCGCGAGTACGTTGGGAAGGTTGTGGCTTTCCCCCTTGCGATCCAAGGGCGCGCCTTCGACGGAGACCGCGAAGCCTGGGCTCGCTGGGCATTAGCGGTCGCCGAACAGCTCGACCCGTTGACTCCGTCGGCAAATAGCAGGGCAAACGACTGAATAAGTTGCGGCGTAAGGTAGGATTGAACGCTTCCTGGTCAATGGAAATATTGCGCATCAGCGAGGTGTAGCAAGCCGGTCAGCAGCAGATATGTTGGCTTTCGAGCGCTCCGACAAGTGATCGAGATAAGTCTGCAGTTCCTTCTGGATCGGCTCACCGATCAGACCAGTGATCTTTACAGACAGTTCTTCATTCGTTGTCATCGCGCCGTGCGTTATGTTGGCTGATCCGACAAACGCAGTGAAGCGATCGCACGTTTCAAAGTAGTAAAGTTTTGAATGCATGTAGCAAGTGTCGACGACAACAAAGCGAAGGTTCATTGCCTTAAGGGTCTTGCGAGCTTTGGCATCCTTCGAAGTCTTGTCGTTGACGTAGACGGCAATTTCAGCCCCGTTCGAAATCGCGGTTTGAAGCTGTGGAAGCACACACCGGAGACCACCCATTTTCAGCCAGCCCGAGCATATGACGATCCTGTTGGCGGACAGAATTGATTGCGTGATCGCCTCCATATGTCGTGGTTCGGCGTCGGTGTTGTATACGAGATCGATGTCGGCCATATTTTTGTGTTTCTAACGAGCGATTTTTAAACCCTTCAAAGCGACACCGGGTTGGAGTTGCCTTCACTAACTATCGCTGGAGATCGATCTTCTCATGGCGATGAGATGTCGCGCCAATTCTGGCAATTCGGACGCCCACGCATAGCCAGTTCCTTGGCTCAGGCGACGCACCAGATCAATCGTTTTGATCTGCCTGCAATGTGACAGCAGAAGCTTGAGCACGTCGAGTCTCATGTTTCGGAGCCCCCCTGTCAGGTTCGCAGCATGTTCATAGGTGAGACCTTTGCCGATTTCACTGACGAGTTCCAACAGTGCTCTTTCCGGCGTCGAAACGAGAACGCTCGGGTCGCCATTGGGTATAGGTTTGAGTTGGAACATGTAATCCATATCAGCATCGAATAACCGCGTCGTCTGGTACGAATAGAGCATCGTATCGGAGACCCATCCCGGGATCACGTACCGCCTCGTTCCCCAGAGAACCACTCTCTCCCGGTAAGCGATGTAGTGCCGCACGCCATACCATGCCAGCGCGGTCTGGCCACCGACATGAAGTCCGTGAATGCGGCGACCGAGGAACGATATAACACCGTCCCGAGTCGCAGCGTCGCCCGTCATGAGATACGCGCCCTTTGATAACCGGACCATCCATCCGTCGTCGACAAGCTGGTTCGCAGTTTTGATGCTTAACCCAAAGGTCCGCAAAGCCGCTGCGTCCATCGGTCGCCCTTTAGGTGTCGCCCTTAGAAGGTGCTGCACGACATCCGCTACCGAAGCGGTTCCTACCAGGCATAGTCTGCTGCCGCTCTTCATAGGGTAGTTGATATCGGTGCGGTGTCTCCTTTGCTTAGGTTGCATGTTAGTCTTTCCCGGTTGGCCCAAGGTCTACGCCTCGGTCCGCTTCGATGTCGGCTGATCGCGCGTCTCTACCCTTCCACGCCCAGAGTTCGATCTGCTGTTCGACTGTCCTGTACTCGTTTGCCGCAGCCTCTTTCGCTGCCGCGAGTAGCTCTCGCGACAAATGAACTGGGCGGTCGGCGACCGGGCGACTGGCCAGCCAGACGCCGCCACCGATGAAAACGGCACCCAGCAAGGCGATCGTTATCGTCAGTGTCATTTCAGTCCTCGCCTCGTAGTTCGCTTGCTGCCGGATGGTCCACTTTCATCAGTTTCCCGCGGCCCCGGCGTGCCGGTTCACAATCCGGGGGAACACACATGACGAAATATTGGCGGCCGTTGTCGATCGACGGACCGGAAATCAGGTCGATACCGTTTGCCCGCGCCCACCGAACCGCCTCACGTGTGCCGACCCCGGCGCGCGACGCCGCCTGCACTAGCGGTTCAACCTCCTCTGTGAAACGCAAGATTTCTGACTGTTGGATTACTTTCGCCGACCTGCGGCCCAGTCGAGCGACGACCGTCCGAACAAGCCCTACCTTGACCAGGTGATACATGACTTCCTGCTTCAGACGAAGCGCCTTGGCCGCCTCGGGTATGGATAACGCCTCGCCTTCCTCGGCTTCGACGTTCCCCATGAAAGCTTGCAGGGCTGACGAATTTAGATGTAGCGTTTTGAAATGAACAACGTCACCGTTCATCCTCGTGAAGACTGGCAGGCGACCCTCGCACACTGCGTCGAAAAACTCCGTTGTTCGAGAAACAGGCACCCGATATCTGAGAGCTTCCGCGACAGATATTAAGTCGATTTCGGCACCGTCAGGACAAGGTATTGCATGTTTCCCGGTCCCCTTCAGTAACAGGTCGATGGAACTGCGACGAACACGACCATGGTCCAACGCCAGAAGGCCGGCTTCCGCTAGGGAGCGCAAACGGTTCGTGGAAAGGCCGTATTGTCTGACGGTGGCCTTGAAAGACAAGGAATCGTCTCGCAGCCCCTTCAGACCGATCAACTGCGATTCCCCAACGATAACTTTGGTGCGACCGGACCGCGTGGTCCGCACCCGTGGAGTGATGCCAGCGCGAGACAACATCGCGATCATGCGCCGGGAGCGAGCCTTTGTCTTCGCCATTCGTTTAGACGGTGAGGGCGTCTTGCGATCGAACTTCCGTTCCCAGATGACAGGCGTGTCACTGTCGATTGTCTGATGAGCATAAGAGGCAACGAGGTCAAATATCCACTGACGTTCGACGGGAGAAAGTTGCTTCCTTGCCATGACCAATAGCTGCGGAAAGGCCTGAGACAATAACTGTAGATTTCCGTCGGCGTGTGTCGGAGCACGAATTGCGGCAAGAAGTCGGTGTCCCGCTGCGACACCCTCCATCAATAGCGAAGCGCCAGCAGTCATAACCCGCCGTTCGACTTCGACAGAGGATGAAGAGGCTTTCTTGAGTGGCTTCCCGCGAAGACCGTACGTTTCCAACGCCCCAACGAAGCCAGCAAGGCGCCATCGCTGATTCGCATCTAGCGGACTCAGCCATGCATCTGGACCGGCTTCTCCCGCGGCCAATTGAACGACTTGCGCCGATAGGTACTGCGTTTCAGCTTCTGACAAGAGCGCACCGCACGCGCACGTCAGAAAGCGCAAGCGCTTCCAGGTCGTAGCGCGGCCACAGCGAGCGCATGTGTCCGTCAACCAGCACCCATGTTCCCAACATGCCCCCGCTCCCGAGTCCCAGCTTTCCTTCCAGTAGGCGTCGGCACCTGAAAGACAGAGCTGACACCGTCGAGCCTTGCCTGAACTATTGCGCCTGGATCTCGCGACGTCACGTGACTGCAGCCACGCTGGTCTCACGAGCCCGTTGGCGTGGGCCACGCGAAGCCGGTAGCCGTGGTACGCCTCGTCTGGATTCACTCGAGGGCGAACAAGCAGCCCTCCCTCGAACAGGTCGCTGCCAGCGCGACGCCAGGCGTCATCGACGTTTGATTTCGGCATGATTTATCCCCATTGCTCGTCGCTTCGATCTTGTCCGCCGCATATCGGCCAACGTCCGCGGTAGCGTGAGCGGTAAGTGCGCTTCGTTTTGTTCTGCTGGAAGTCGCAGCCTTTGACGCCGATGGCGAGGTGAGCGGAGCGTGTATCGATTCGAAAGCGTTCCATCGCATTAGCATACGAAGAGAAGCTCGCCTGCCCAGACTGCGGTCCAATAGGCAACACTGGCAGAGTCTGAGCAGGCTTGAGTGATTGAGGCAAGGAAGAGCCAACTCAATTGTCATCCCGGCAACTCCAGCGTGAGCTGACGATCCACAATAGGCGCCCGCAGCGCCCGCGCCTTATACGCAGCGCTGGCACGACGAACGCCCTCCAAAGTCTCGGCATCAAGGAAGAACGCCGAAAGTCCCGGCTCGCCGAGCTTCTTATACAGCCGTCGTCGGCCACTCACGAGGTCAACGAACGCATCTTTGAATGCTCCATCCGAGCACCCGCGACGATTCGCCCAAAGGTGGGACAACGGAAATAGATGAGCGCTTTCATCGGAGATAGCGCACGACACATCCTCGAGCTTCGCGAGAAACGCTTGCGCGTCGCACCGATGGAACCAAGCCCTGCAGGCGATGTTCTGCGGTCGGAGAATGCCCATACGCAGGAGGAACCAATAGCCGACACGATCAATAGCAAAGTGCGCAAGGATTTCGTCGATTGACATCAAGGAGCTGAACCATCGGCGACATGCGAGCACCTCGTCGTAGCGGATGAATTTGTACCGCTTGCGGCCATGTTCGATGCACTGAACGTTTGAGAACGCGCCCTTTCTCACCAGCTCGTACAGCATACCCGGCGGACAGCCAATCGTTGCCTCCGCCGCTTCGAGGCTCAAATGCCCCGCAGGATGCGTGGGCTTGGGCAACGCGCCGAACCCGCGGATCCGATGGCTTTCCGGATGGGCCGCCATGAGCCTGTCATGCAACGTCTGGAGCGGCAGTGAAGAAAGACACGTTCGTCTCCGCGATTCTTCCTTTATCTGATATGCAAGGAACCTCAGTGCCGCCCGTCGATGTGCTGGCAAGCGAAGTCCGTCAAGCATGGCGACAACGGCCTCCTTCGTCGGAGTCGCACTCAAGCCGAACTTCTTCGACCAACTGGCTCGATGGGCCAAGCGAGCAATGTCCTTCGGCGGATAATCTATGCCTCTGATCGATGTTGCGAGAGCATCGAGCAACCGCTCAACGAGCAGCGTCCACCCGAGGTGTTCAGCTGCTCTTTCTTCGTCACCTGCCACCACAGCCTTCTCGAAGGGACGCCAAAGCTCCATCACATGGTCGAGTTCGTCGTAAATCGGGCATACGGCTCCCTCCCATAGTTGCTCGACTGTCGCATCGCAGATGACGTATCGTCCCGGACGCGCGTAATTGCCCGTGAACGCTGGTTCGACAAGATCGTCTTTAAGCCGGATGTGATGAACTGTGCATACCTCCATGTATGGCATGCGCCAGCGAGCGCGGATGTATTTCGCTTCCGCCATACAGGCGGGGCAATAGCGGACCTTCGCGGCGCGTCCGGCGACTGCCCAACCAGGCGAAGGCAAGTGCCCGTACTGAGGAATACCCTCCGTCGTGGGCGGTGGATCGGGGAAAAGTAATCTGCGAAGTACATCGAGATCGTTCCGCCATGGACGCTTGACGCCCATGGCGCGGGCGACACGGCCCAAGTATGATTCCGTCCATTCGTCCGGTCGACGCCGTGGACGCACCGGCAGCGATGCGTTATGAGATTGCATGCTAACGCTCCACCGGCGCGAACGGTTCGCCGACAATGGTGAGCGGAACCGCCTTAAATGCGGCTTCGAACGGATTCCGGTCTGGCGGTGCATCCGCATAAATAGCGCTGCGGAAAGCTTGTGAGAGTATGCTCATCGTGAGCCGTGGGCTCGGCAGCGCGTATGCCAGCTCCACCGATCTGACAAGAAGCGAGCGAATCTCCCGCAGACGCCCGTCCGTTGCGAAGGCGAATGCACGCGTGAGTTCGCGGCTCGAGAGGTCGATCGAATCAAGGTTGCAGAACAACCGTTGAAAGCTTTTAAGGACACCTCTGAAGCGCTTCTCTGTCTCCTGGTCAGCTACAGAAAAGCGGTCGATTGAGATCACCTCGCGGAATCGACCGCGCAACTGGTCGTTCGTCTCGAGCAGACGAATCGTGCGAGGAATGCCAGCTAACACAAAGGAGATCCCCGCCGCATCTGCGACGGTTTTAAGCCAGTCCGCAGCGTTATGACGCGTCTTTTCGCCTCCTCGGTCCACCAGATGGTTCGCCTCATCGATGATAACGAGGCGAACCTTGCACGCACGTAGCAGGGATAGGAGCTGCACCTTGCGCTCCACAGCGTCCCCTTTGCTCCAGAACGGCGATTCCATGGCCTTCAGCAAAATTCCGGCGAGCGTCTTCGGCGTCGGTGCTTCGTCCAGCCTGACTAAAAGAATGGGGATTTCGGTGTAATCCTCGTGAATGATCCTCGGATGGGACTTCTCGTATCGATTTAACAAGGTTGATTTACCTACGCCCGACTCACCGATGATGAAAAGGTGCGCGGGCTCCTCATGCTCGCACTCGTACGAGTACAGTCGATCCAAGGCAGCGACGGTTGATTCGACGTGCGGGAAATTCACGAAGCATCGACGGATGGCCGCCACAATGACCGAAACATCGTTGTTTCCTTTCATTTCGTCTCCTGGTTAAAGGACATCGATATTGAAGTCTTGAACGTCATCGTTTTCATTCCCGACCGCAACGCTTCGCGGCACCGAAACGTCGCGTTGTTTCATTGGCTTATTGATGTTTCGAGACGCAGTGTCTGCTGTCCGTGCTCCACGCTTGCGCTTCTTGAGTTCCTTCGAGGCCATGGCTTCTTTTGCCTTCTGCCGGATTACCTCCTTCGCGTTCGCGCGCGTCCTGCGATACTCATCCTCGATGGCTTTCTTTGCCAATTTCGCCTGCTCAACTGTGAGACCCACGTAATCGTCCTCTTTGTTGTCGGCGCGTATGTATGTATTGGCGATGGGGTCCCATACATGGATGTGACCGGCGTCGTGAAGCGGGTACTTGACGGTTACTCGCGATTTCGGTGGTAGCAGACGCCGAAGACCTAGCAACTCAGCCGAAACATAGGTGAAGGTGTTCAGGTCAATGCCATAGTGTTGCAAAGCCGACTCCGCCAGTGCGCCCAGTTCTACCTCTACCTCGTCTGCATCAAGTTTCAGTTGTGGGGGGAAGGCTTGCGCACTCTCGTTCCAGACTTGAATTGGGCTGCGCCGGTTGAGCCCGCGATGAGGTCGAATGTGGTAGTAGCTGGCGATCCATATGTGAATGATCTCGTTCACCTGGCCGAAGGTCAGACAGGCATCCTCTTCCGCTTTAAAGCCAACACGCTGGTGGATTTTTGCAAGAGTTGTCCCGGGCAGTTTATGGAAGAGGGAGTAGTTGAGCGTCTTCAGGAAGCGCTCGACGTGAGGTTTGTCATTCGGATCTCTGGACGCCGCGAATTCGAGAACGATGCCCAGGCTAATCATCGCGTCTTTGAACGCGTCAGCGTGAAACTCTGAGCCGTTATCCGCGAGGATGCGCTCGAACCACCCGAAGCAATCCCAGCTTAGTTGCAAGTCGGGAAAAAGTTCCGTGAGGTATGTCTTCGGCATCAGCGCATGACGTACAGCCTCGAAGACGGTGTGTGTGCCATAACCAGCCAGGCTAAGCGAGAAGCCCAGCACGCAACGCGAGAACCTGTCGAGCACAACGGTGATAACTGGCCGTCCAATTGTGACGCCGTTTTCATCGGCCACCATGCAGTCGATGGGCGTATGGTCAATCTCAACCAGTTCGAGGATACGACTGACTTTGCGCGCGTACTTCTGATCGGCAAATCGTCGTTGGGCTTCCCGCTCACCATATTTCGCGACCGCACGGTCGTAGGCGCTGATCTGGCTGATGCGTCTTTGAATCGTCCGAAAGGAGGGGACCCGCAGCCACTCGGATTCAACGCGCGTTGTATTCGCGTGCTGGATGGCGAGGAAGACGGCATCGTACAGGTCCTCCGCATTACAGCTCTTGCTGGCGAGATAGACCGACTCGATCTTCTCCTCAATAAGTGCCTCGACCGTGTCCAACAGCCGCGATTTTCCGCGTCCGCCACGACGGTCGACGTTTGCAATGAGTGATCGGATGTCTGCTTGCGCAATGATGTATCGCCGGCGCCAACGATAGACCGTCGTGATGTGCGGCGGACGGGGATCGTTCAACTCGATTGAGACGCTCTGTATTAGCCTGCGCAACTCCTTGTGATTCGCGCCAAACGCCTTCAGTCGTTCCAGGCGAACGAGATATTCGACTCGGCGACGTGTATCAATCTTGCCTGGATTGCACGCAGCGTCTCGCGAGACGTCTATGCTCGCCCTGATTGACGGCGCCCGAAATGTTCTCCCGATGCCTACGCGGAGATACCCGCGCATGTACTCTTCGCTTAGCTCGTCGGTGGAGCTGTTGACGTATTCACCGGTAGCGGTGTTTTCGAGTTGGACGTTGCCTTCGGTGGACCTGATGATCCGGAAGCTCGCATCGCCACGAAAAACGATCTGGTCTTTCGGAAAAGTGCTCATCGATTCCTCCCTCAGCGCTGTTCAGCGGGAAGCAGATCGTCAGGATCCCGGCGCATGACTCGCGCAAGCAACTCGTCGCACTGTCGCTGGGCGGACTGCCATCGTTCAAGCATCGCGGGTCCAGGACTGGTTCCGCACTCCGGGTCCCAAAGCGTCGGGTCAATGTTCGCCCGATAGCGGCCTCTCGGCGGGCGGGCGCGTAGCAATTCACGGATCTTGTTCGGCAGATGGCTCGCTGCGAGTTCGCTCTCAAGCAGGAATCGAAGTACGTGGCCTTCGCCTCGCAGGTGGTTGACTGCGCGTCGCAGTCGGGTAACGGTGTCACCGTCGGGAGCCAACGCCTTGTCGTATTTCACTTCGAAGTAGGTCGTGCCTACGGCTGACTGAGTGGCGATATCCGGGGTGTATCGACGTGACGCATCGCTGTCACAGAACTCAAAGACAGTCGGTTGCGTCTCGATATGCGTGATCGATGTCGCGATTTCCAGTACGAGCAGCGCCATCTCTTCGGCGAGGCTCTCGAACTCGGCCGGCTTCGAGGATTTCCGGCTAGGAAACACACCACGGACGCCGCGACCTGATCGGGTCACGATTCGACGCACGCGACGTGGCTGCGCGATTTGCCACTCCGAAATCATGTCATTGCGGATTTCACTGCAGGAACGTTTGCGGTTCGTAGGCATGAGCATGCTCCTGCGCACCGTGCGATGGCGC
This sequence comes from Caballeronia sp. INML3B, assembly GCF_023631305.1. NCBI lineage: Bacteria > Pseudomonadati > Pseudomonadota > Betaproteobacteria > Burkholderiales > Burkholderiaceae > Caballeronia > Caballeronia sp. INML3B. Next base: position 203,683 of record NZ_JALQDI010000001.1, on the reverse strand, counting down.
GCAAATGAAAAATGGCACTTGGAGGCAATTGGTGGTCATCGCGTAGTAGTCCGTCTACGCACGCGTCTGACGGCATTCCGTCGGCGAAACCGTCGCGATGGCTTGTAGACCGCCGCGATCACGTTTTGTTGCCTAGTCCATAAGTTCGTTCCTCCCCTTCGTGTCTGACGCAATGACTTGGCGGCACCGAACAGACATGTGTTTCACGCGCCCGCAGTGCTGAACGGGGGCGTACAAATGCCTGCCTCTGGCAATGCAGACGCGCGCGGTCACTGGACGAACAAGAGGGGAGTTGACTTCGGGACAGCCGGGAGCAATACTCAATGCGCCAACAGTGAGTATTAGCTCTACGGAGCCCGGAGCAACGTCTCTTGTTCTCCACGAAAAGGCGAGCGCTTAGCTCGCCTTTTTGCTTTTCTGTCTCACTCCATTTCCGTGTCCTCCATCTGTTTGATCGGTCGGTCTCTGCGCCGCTTGATACGAAGCCTGTCGGGCTTGTGATCATCGAGCGACTCGCCAGTCATTCGCGCGGTTTGGCGGAAAATCTCGATCTGAGCTGGGCAAAGGTGGTCCATCGCCCTGCGAATTTCATTCAAGGCCTCGTACAGCGCTCGCGGCGCGTCAGCAGGGATTTCGATCGTTCGGCATGAGTCTTCCCATGCCTGTAGCAATTCTTCAGCGTCTTGATCGCGCAGGCTCAGAACTTCGACAACCTTCAGCACAAATTCGCGCGTCGGCCGCCCTTTGCGCCCCACTTCCAGAGACGAGAGGTACGACTGTTCGTATCCGAGCTTTTCGGCGAGGTCGGATTGCCTAAGGTTGCTGCGCAGGCGGAACTCGTGAAGAAGGATGCTGAACGGACTCATGTAACCCAGTGCGGTGATCAGTTGGTCTAGGAATGGTGCTACAAGATTCTTCCCGCGTCTACGGTAACTTATTGATTTTTATAGATATTTTTATAGATACTTGTTGTGTATTGCGGGCAAGTTATTGATTTTTCGTGACTTTCGCCGGTTCGGTGTTCCACGAGGGCCCGTTATCGATTCTTTGTGTATCGATTTCATGCTTCGCGGCACGAAAACGCCGTGTGGACTCAACACACTGCGCGATTGTCTCGGCTGCGAGGGTATAGTCGAGTAGTCTCCGCCGATGGCGCGAAAGGAAGCGGATGGTGCGGTGAGCGCAGCCACACCTAGCGAGTTACACTAAGAAACGCAAGTTGAAAGTCCAAGGGTGAGCGAATGGCTGCCATTGGTAAGATCGTAGTCAACGACTTCTATATTCATCTCTCGGCCGTCGGGCAGCTGAAAGATGCGGAAGTCAGATCACGAATAGAAGCTGCCGTCCGGGCGGTGTCTGCTTGCACTGATGCGACGCCGAATATAGCGAAGTACAACTCTCAAACTCGACGCGTCACTCTTCTCGACTATCCCGAGTTCTTCGACGAACCCTTTCCTCGCTTGGCACGTTCTTGGGTCGTTCCTGACGGCGCACGGGAACCCACCTCGTGTCGCCATTACCTAGATTCACTTAATCCTCCGATCCTCCACAGAAAGGAGCTCCTGGTCGGAAATAAACACCCAAGCTATTCCCAGTGGGCGGAGCTAACTGCGACAGCTGAGGCGTTTGGTTTATTTGACGACACGCGAACCATTGGATTTTCTGCAAACTGGGACAAGGTGCTCCGTGAGAAGGGTTTGCAGGTCGTGGGTCACTCAATTTCTCCGCTGGGCAATGCTGTTTCCACTGCGGATGAAATATCGACTGAGGCATGCGATGCCGGGGCCGTCCCAAGGCATTTGACTGCGCTTGCACGCAACTCGATCTCAGCGCCCGTACAATTGTTACAAAGGTACGGTTATCTAGAGCCTGGACGGACCTTCTTTGACTACGGATGCGGGAAGGGCGGGGACATAAATGCGTTGGGTGCCGTCGGGATCCTGGCATCAGGTTGGGATCCATACTATCGTCCCGCTGAATCGTTCGCAAAAGCAGACGTCGTCAATCTCGGGTTTGTCATCAATGTCATTGAAGATGCAGCTGAACGCACGGAGGCATTGACCAAGGCTTTTGCGCTAACAAACGTGGTCCTTTGCGTTGGCGTGATGCTAGATACGGGTACTGCAACCGGGAGGCCATTTCGAGATGGCGTATTGACTTCCAGGAATACTTTTCAGAAGTACTTCACGCAGGCAGGATTCCGAGACTATCTTGAAGTCGCACTCGGTCGAGACGTCTTCATGGTCGGACCAGGAATCGCGTTCGTTTTTGCGACGTCCGACGCAGAACAGCGTTTCATAGTCAATCGATATCGACGGCGCGGAATATCGAGAACCTTGACACGCGTGCATCAAATCCATCGCCCCCGATCAACGGTTAAAGCGGATAGATTGCTTGCGGCGGACGCACTCTTAAACGCCGAGCGGCAGAAACTAGAATCGTTATGGACAACAACGTTGGAGCTCGGCCGGTATCCAGAGCTTGAGGAGGTGCTGGGTGGGGCACTTCTGCTCGAGGAATTCGGAAGCGTCAACGAAGCCTTGCGCCGGCTCCGAAAACACTTTGATCTCCGGCTCCTTGAGGCCGCTACTCGCGTGCGTGCCGACGAGCTGAGTTTGACACTAGCTATGCAACGCTTCGATAACAAGGCGCCTTTCCAAAGCTTGGAGCGGCGGCTTCAACGCGATATCAAAGCATTCTTTGGCACTTACCGTACGGCTCAGGACGCGGGACTGCGTCTCTTACAAGGCGCGGCAGACCCCAATGTAATACTCGATGCTTGCCAGAAAGCGGCTTCAGCTGGATTGGGATATCTCGATGGAACACACTCGCTCCAAATACACATCTCCCTTGTTGAACGCTTACCGTCCGTCCTGCGCCTTTACATTTCCTGCGGTCTACGGCTGTGGGATTCGGTCAGCGACGTCCAGCTCGTCAAGATTCACATTGTTTCTGGCAAGCTCAGCCTAATGGAGTACGAGGACTTTGACACGTCGCCTCTACCGAGGCTACGTCGTAGGATCAAAGTGTTCTTGAGAAGGCTTGATTATCAAGTATTCGATTACGGTAGCGCCGAATATCCGATGCCCTTGCTATATCGCAAGAGTCAATATCTGCACGAGGAATACCCGGGTTACGCGGAACAGCAGGCCTTCGATGAGGCGCTAGATCGTATCGGTGTGCCGGGTGATAATGAATTCGGCCCGACCGCCGAAGTACTCGCGCGAATGTTGGAAGCCCATAGGTTACGCATCGCCGGATCGAGTGTCGCGCCTAGCGTGACTTTCCCAGACCTAGACACGTTGTGCGGTACCCGCATCACCTATCGAGAGTTGATTGAATGCGGCGAAACCCGCGGTCGACTGGGTTTGCAAAATCTACCACTCAATGTTTCCACATACAACGCACTCTACGCGCTTGCTGTCAATGTCCTCGACCCCGTGATCGACTACTTTGGGTCAATTCGAATCACGTACGGCTTCTCTTCGCCTGAACTTTCGAAGCAAATCCGAAGTAGCATCGCCCCTAAACTCGATCAACATTCAAGCTGCGAGCACTCCGCCAGAGGCAAGCTCTTGTGCGAGCGTGGAGGCGCCGCTTGTGACTTCATCGTCGACGACGAAGCTATGGACGAAGTCGCGCAGTGGATCATTGACCACACGCCATTCGACCGCCTCTACTATTATGGGGCAGACCGCCCCATCCATGTCAGTTACTCGGATGTTCCGTCGGGCCTAGCGTTTATGATGATTCGCTTACCAGACGGAAAGCTGATGCCTCGGCCTTTTTATAGTGGCGGGCGCGTTGGCCGGCACGATTGAGAGTGCTTGCTATCCGCGCTCACCCCTCGGCCATTAATTCATGGAACGCGAGCCAGCGGGCGCCGGTCAACAATGGCCATTACATGAATCCAACCGGAGCCGACTAACGCATCGAGCGATGACCCATTTTCGCTCGTCTCACGCAGGTCGTTTGCTTAACCCGCTGTGCCGAACGAGGTCCAGCAACGAACGCGACTTTCGAAGAGCTTCGAGCCCGTCGTCGATATGACTAGCTAGCACCGCTGCAGTCGCTTTGTTGTCGAGCTCCCCATGGACCTGGCGAACCAAGCATTCGAAAAGAAGGCCGTATTCACCGAACAGGGTGGGCGCATTGAACTCGCTTCCGGCTGTGTCCGTGATTTTCAAGCCCCCCTCTTTCCCGCTCTCAAGCGAGGTTAGGAGGGCCATACGGCATACGATGTTTGGTGTTACGCCCGTCCTTGCCTTCAGCAGTTTCAAGGTGTCCGCCGCGGACTTTGATATGCGAATCCTCTTAGGCAGCATGAGCATTGTCCTCGCGCTTCCAGAAATATCCCTCATCGACGCTCGTGTAACCTAGTTGCTGATCATATTTCAAGTGATAAGCGTGTGAGATATATGGCTGCAAACCCTGATAGAACATCTGATCGACCTCAGTATCGGTCGACAATACGATGACCTGATGGCTCGCTACCGGGAAGTATGATTCAACGAGTTTGCTTCGATGGTGACTGTCCAATCTGCCGAGCGGTGTATCGATGATGATGGGCAGGTTCCGACCCGAGGTTTTGGCCAACGCTTCAAGCATCGCGATTGCAAAAATCTGCTTTTCTCCCGCCGAGAGACGCTTCTTCGGAATCGTTGAACCGTTCCGATCACTTAAAGTTAATTCAAATGTCTTCGGGTCGATCCGCGCATCGGCAACGATGTCGTCCTTTCTTGCCAGGCGCTTGAAAGCCCGGACGAAGTGCATTCTGAGTAGATTGCATTTCTCTTCGGCAGCTGCGATCTTGAAGGATGTCAGAACGCCCTGGATATCCGAGGCCAACACGTCCGCTTGCGTTGAGGTCCCGACTTGTTGAAGTCGCATTTCAGCTTTCTTCTGCTTCCGTGTCACGTCGATCGCAGCCCACACCTGACTACGGATAGACTCGAGCAGCGTCCGCTTCCGGATTTCAAGTTCAGCAACTGCCTTGGTCGCGTCCTGAAGCTCAGCAAATGCATCGCGGATTGAGTCATCCGACGGCGCGTGCGAGAGCCTATCCTGGAGCTCGACCTCGCGCTGCAAGATGTTTTCGGCGGCGTGATGTGTAGTAAACAAGTCCCGAGCACCCGCTACGACTCCTCGCTTGAAAGCGTCCGTAAACCGCGAGGCATCCGCAGCCGTCAATCCGTGCAGCGGCCTCTCGCCTCCGGCGCCGAAATCGCCCGATACTGCTTCAACCCAGTTGTCGACACACGCATCAACCATTCGCTTGCTTTTTCGGATCTCTTCAATTTTGGCTAGCTGGGCCTTCAGAGCCCTAATCTTCGACGCGAGCGCGCGGCCAACTGCGGCACGCTCCGCGCGAGCATGCTCCTCCTCAAGCGTGCCGAGAACAGCTACAGATAGCTTTGGTACAAGGTTGAAGATAGCCAATCCGGACAATTGCTCGCGAAGTAGGGCCTCCTGCGCTGTGCGTTTCTCGCGTAGCTCTTCCAGCTCCTGGACAATAGCGTTACGGTCGACCGCCCAAGCTCCGCCACGATCACTCAACGCAGCCTGCTTACGCTCCATCTCGAGCTTTTTGGCATCAAGCTGCGGATAGACCTCGTTCGTCAAAGACTTCTCCGCCTCATTGATGCCGCGTATAAGCTCGTCGTGACGTTGCTGGAGCTCTGCCAACTCCGTTTTGACGCCGTCGTCCATGTCGGACGCTTTTCGGTTGCGCTGGTAGATACTTAGGTCGCTTGAAAGGCGGTCTGCGACATCGAGGCCTAAGAGGCGACGAATTGCATCTGCCAAGACTTCGTTGCCGTCGTCGTTGGCAAGCTCCGCAATCTTTTCGCCGTCGAAGAAGAAGAATTGCGATACGCCTTCAGGAACTAGTTGGGATAAGAACGCTTGCGCCTGCTCGCCGGCTAGGAGTGGCGTGTCAGCGCCGTCCTTGTATACTCGTAGCGTCTCGTCGACGGTCGCGCCTCTGTCCACCCAACTACGCTGCACGCGGTAGTGGACTCGCTCTCCAAAGCGGGCGTATGCGAATGTCAGTTCGATATATGCTCGATCTGCTCGGACGAGCTGGTTCGCCGGCGCATGAATGAGGCCTCGGAGGAAGGCGTGATAGTCCTTCTGCGTAACGGAAAGGTCGACCGACTGCCGGCCGTAAAGCGCGAGGCGCACTGCTCCCAAAAGCGTCGTCTTTCCTGCACCATTTAGTCCGCCGAATAGCACAATCGGCCGTTTCACGCCGTACTTCGTTCTCGGAACAAGGTCAATGATGTGCTGACCGCGATACGTTCCAACGTCATTAATTGTTAGCCGTTCAAGCAGCATCGCCCAATACCTTTCCAAGTTCAGCGTATTTTTTCAACAAATCTTCTTCCTGCTTCACGTAGCTACCGATCTTGACCTTCTTGTCTGTCTCTCGACGCACGGCGATCGCATCCTCGGACCAATCGCGGGAGAGGAGTTCAGACAACTCCCGCTGCAAATTGGAACGGCGGGCGTATCCTTCATACGAGACTTCAAGCTCAAGCAATTTCATGAGCAGTTGCTTAGGAAGCCCCTGCTCCGAACAGAGCCGATCGATAAGTCTTGCCTCCTCACCTGTGAAGATGAAGTCGTCATTGACATCCCAATCGAGCGACTTACCCGTTACCCCTTTATATATTGCAAGTACCGAGTCTTCCCAATCGGGCTCGTTGGGATCCTGACGCCACTCTACGCGTATGCGTTCCAGCTCTGGCTTCGTGATCAACTCGTACTCGACGCCAGGATTGTTCTCGTTGACTAACAATTGGTTCTCCAGAAGCTGCCGAAGCAATTGTTTCCGGTACTCAAGCCGATAAGGACCAAGGACGTGCTTACCAACCTGTTCAGCACCTTCTTGTTTAACGAACACGGTGATCGACCCGTCTCTTCGACGAGCGTTCCGGAACTCGCTTTTTCGCTCGGGCGACGTTGTGGCGTGGAGCTGATTCCGGAAGTCCCGCAGCGGAATCATCCATGTGTGGCCGGTCTCAATAAGCCCGTCCATCGCTCGGTCCTTCTGCACGACGGTGCATACCCAGCAACCAAAGCGCGAATTCCCGCACGATGGGGTGCTCGTGTCGATGACGAGCGGACATTCGCCCGCATTCGAATCTTTGTAGAGGTCAAACAGCGCCTGATGGTCGCCGCCCCAAGGGGCCGGGCCAGAGAACAGATATTCCCATACATCGTCGGCGCTCCACAGATCGATAGGCGTAAAAACATAGGCGTTAGGAAGCGAGACGTGTCGCGCCAACCGCGAACCTTCGATGCGGTGTTTTTTCATCACCTGTGCGCGAGAAGCGCTTTCCTGCATGCGCGAGCCCAATACAACTATGACTTCCCCATGAGTTGCGACTTTATCTGTGATGAATTCGCTTACGGGGTCGATCTTCATCCGCTCAGTACACCAGCGGAACTGACGCGTTGGTGCCGGATATCCTTTGCCAATCAGGTTCACCCAAAAAGTCTCAGCGACCTTCGGAGTGACGGGGTCCGCGACCTCAATTGGAAGCCCCTTTTCGGCCGCCGCCACTCGCAGGCTAGCCAAGGTGTCGCGGATCAAGTTGACCACGAGCGGTGTTTCGACGAGTGTATCGGACGAAACAATGTAGACGGGCTTCGTGCGCTTTGACTTCGGTAGTAGTTGTAGCGCCTCGAAAACGAGCCGAACAACAGCAGTGGAGTCTTTGCCGCCGCTGTAACCTATAACCCAAGGCCGGGAGTCAGCTTGGTAGACACGGAGGATGTCTTCGCGGGAAAGCTCGAGATGTTCCATTTATTCAAGATTCGATCAGTGGAGGGACGGCAATTACTGGAGCTGCTGCTCTAGTTCTGCTTCGTCCGGCGACAAAGAAAGGCCTAAAGTAGTCTTGATACTGTTGGCTGTCAGTTGGACGTTCGAGGAGGCTTTGCTGATTCGTCCATGCACCATAGCGCGCCCTTCCCACAGTTTGTGATTGGAACGTGACCAATCGACTTGCCGCAAGGCCTTGAGAGAGCTCTTCCAATTCCGTGGCCGCCTAGCTAGTAGTTCAGCCCCGGCAATCCCGAGTGCCTGCAAAGTCACACCATGTGCGTGAATGAACTCTTGACGCAGCTCCGCAGTAGATGCCTCTCGTGCCCGAGCTCTTCCCCAATCAGGAATATTGTCTGCCACCGCATCCCAATACTCCTTTGCGACGAGCTTCTCTTCTGTAGACACTTCGTCTTTGAGCTGTTTTCTGAGTAGCGCCCGACTTGCGTGTTTAATGCTACTCAACGTAAACAGTTTCGTCGACCGATTCGATATGCTCGACTTTTCCATCTCTGTGAGCCCCCGAAAAGCTAGACACTCTGCCGCGAGATATCGGGCGAGATCGGAACCGGGATCCCTGTAGTCATAGAGGGTCCCCAGAGAGTTGCTTGGCCGAACAGCGTACTTGTTTAGGTCGGCGAACATCTGCTGGCTGCGCATCAGGCCTTCGTCTACAAAGAACAGCACTGGAACATTGTCCTGCCCCAGCTCCGGCGTCTCCCGTATCGCTTCTTCGATAGCTGCTCGGCGATGCTGTCCGTCATTAATTAGGATCCTGGCATCCATAGGGATTTGAAGATGTCCCAATGAACCATTGCGCTCCACATCAAAAGGCACGAATCGCACACGTGCATCGACTGACGCCGTCAGCGCAGACAACACATATGACTGTGGGTTGCTTGTCAAATAGTGTGCGATCTCCGGAACTCGGGCTCGGTTGAGCGTTCTCTGCGCTCGAAGCTCCGGCGGCACCTCCTCTTCGTCGAAGACGAACAGACGAGGAATCATCCGCAACGGGCACATTGCAATGAAAAAATCTCGTCCGGCCTGTCGCCCCTGCGCCGCCGGAAAAGTATGGAAGTATCCTTGTTCGTCCATGACGCAGTATCGATGATGTCACGTGCGTAACTTTATCACTTCCAGGAAGGCAATTCTAGGCAAATGGGGGCGTGCGACTGACTAGGACTGCGTCGCAACTACGGGTCGGGGCGGCTAGGGGTAAATACCCATGACCGATTGCCAAACCGCGACGGCAATGCCCCCGGAATAATTAGGGTGTAAATGCGATCGCCTACTAGAGCAAGCTGCGAGCTGTGTCGGATGGACGATGCAGACTTCAAGAACTTCGCTCCGAACACCAGCTCTCACGAAAGAATCTGAAAGACTAATGGCTGGGGCATTGTTGCGGCACAGGTGATTGTCCGAAGCCCGGTGAGAAGCAGTTTTGTTTATCTGTGCCGCTGGAAGCCCGACAGAGCCTTAGCGATAAGCGGACGCAGCACCGAGAGTGAAGGGGGCTGCGATAGGTCCCACAAGACAGTCCATCTGGCGTGAGACGCGGAGTCAGTTTCCTCAAAAGCCTCAAGCACTCGACGCACGTCTGAATAGTACGATGCGAAGACCTGCTTCGGTAGCTTCTGTACGCCATGCCCATAAAAACCGCGGTTTCTCAGCCTTATTACTGTTTCAGTTGCTGAAATTGCTACGGAAAGTGCTGACTTGGTCGAGTCATCAATGCGATTTAGGACTTCATTCCACAATTCGCCGGCGCCGATCACCTTGACGTTATTCGCAGTCCAAAAAAACGATCCAAAATCGAATCGAATAATACCGGCTTCTGCCAAATAATATGTCGAATAACACTCAATGCTGCGCACCAATAATGCAAGCGCTTCAGCGGTATCATTGATTGAATGTCGTAAGTATGAAATTCTAAGTAAGAATATCGAAAGCCATGCGAATATTGCGTACTGCGGCCGGGTGGCCCTGAAAGCGACATTGACCAAGTTGGTGCCTTCGATCATGAATTTCAATTGAGCCGCTAGAAGCGGTTTGAAATCCGGCTGCTCACGAACGAGATCTGCGAGGCTATCGACTTGCGCCTTCAGAAAGAATTTTAAATCAGTGTCAATACCTCTCTTGCACAGAATATCGCCCGTGCCTGGAAAAACAGGCGTCCTACAGCGCTCCATACACTCCCCGAGGAGCATGGACCACTTGATACTCTCCGCCAGCGATGCTGGGAAGGGACGTGGCTGGGTTTGCAGGTGCCGTCGCGTTGCTCCCGCCACCGCCGACGCCGGAAGCAGGAAGCCGTTTGCCAGCAGTTGCTCGGCGAGATAAAAGTTTAACTCGTCATGCCTGGCTTCCTCCTTGTGAACAACATTCCAGTCTGCATCAACGATCACGTGCAATCGGTGCGTCTCCCCCAACCAGAAGGCAGTACACGCGCGCAGCAAGGAAGCATCGATGTTAGGCACATCATATAAACGTACCGCCGCCGGTAAACGAGTCGCAGTCCAATCCGCGGGCAGATTGCCACAGGAAACGACCACTTCTTCAGTCGTCGTTTCTTCTGCACTCTGCCAACTTCCCATTGCCATTAGAATTACGTCTTCAACATCATCGGCGCCGATTGAATCGTGCAACGTTACGAAGACACTCACTCCTCTTCCTCGCTACCGTCGAGGGTGTTGTCCAAAACAATCTCGACGTCGTAACCCAGCGCGTCCCGAAGATCTTTGGTCGCCAACTCGACCTCTGTGCCGACATGCCTATTCACGCACGCAAGGAATGCTGACTCAGCGGCGAGAGCCTCTCCCTTCGTGGCCTTTTTGTCACGAAGGTTTTTTCGTACTGATTCGTGTCTTTCCTGCAGTTGTTGAAGCTCATCGCGCTCATCTTGTGGCAAACGAAAATCTGTTACCCAAGATGCGATAAATTCATCACGCCGTTGAGTGCGATAGTGCGTCGCAAATACGGTGGCTTTTGAGAAGCCGAAATCAAAGAGCTCTTGATAAAGTCTGTCTTCAGAAGCAACGCCCAACTTTTCTACAAATTCTCGCAAAACGTCGCGATTTCCGAGACAAGCATGGATCAAAGCTGTGAGTGCTCCACGAGTTCCTTCGGACGGCTTGATCACGCCGGCCACCTTGAAAATCGAATGTGACATGTAGCGAGAACGATCCGAAAATAGACCTCGCTCCCGTTTCAAGCAAAAATCAAGTAATGCGATGAATCCACTCGTAATCTGATCGAGCGAGATATCATCTCGATTTCTCAAGAAATCCACGAGTTCGAGCCACGCGTGAATCATGGCACGTTGAAATATTGAGTAACGGATAATTCCGTTTGTATTGGCTTCGTACCGACCACCGACCGTATCACCGAATTTCTTCAGTTCGGCGCGGACTACGTTATTCGAATCCGGAATCGGCCTATATTCGAGAACATGCTGTAAGACGGCACTCGCCGCTTCGAAGTTTTCCTTTTTGTTAACGAACTCTCTATACTCATTCACAACGGCCATAAATTCTGTGCGGGCCGTACGAAACGCTTCGGGCTCAAAAAAGATGCGCAACAGTCCCTTCTTAATCAGTTCGATTCTGATCTGATCCTCAAGAATGAGTTTTTGTGCCGGGGAAAATCGATCCCACTCAATAGGTTTAGGGTAGTCGTATCCAGACTCGGCTGGATACAGTTGCGGTTCAACCAGGCCCAAGGAAAGCAACCGCTTCATGAGCCCGCGACTTTTCGCCTTGTTTCCAATTGCTTTCATTAATGCCAACTCAATCACGCCGATGCTTGTCAGTGAATAGCGCCTCGTAATCTGAGTGGCATCTTTAACACTCCGCACATTCCACTCTACTAACGCTAGTCCTTCTTTCTGGTACGAGTGAAGTACTTGTTCACAAAAAACTCTAACTGCCAACTTCCCAATGTCGCTATCAGCCAAGAGCAAATTAAAATGTCCGCCAACAGCCACCGCATTTTTGTTCACGTCGACGAAAAGTTCTCGGAACACCCGCGAAATTGGAAGCGTCAGGGACGGTTCATCGGCCTCTCGCGCTTCTGTCGATTGAGGAGCAATAATCAGACATACGGGGACGACCATTTGTTTAAGCAACTCTGGTGACATGGTCGCCAATTTCCTGATAGCCGACAAGCGATGTTGGCCATCGATTACCACCAGTCCAATGCCATCGTCGTTCCCATATTCTGGAAATTTTTTAATTTGAATCCGTACGGGAAAGGCATCAACGCTTACGCCCGTTCCTGCATTACTAGGGGATTTTTCAAATTCGAACGAGCCATCGCCGTCGCGATTGACGTAGTATGTCATCCGCACCAGCTTACCCCAGCTACGTACGAATGCATCGCCGTCCTCGCTCAGCATCGCCTCTTCTCTGACTTCAGCCGGTAAATAGGGGAGCATTTCTCGGCCACGAAGCGGAATAATGGCGGCCAGGAGAGGCGGAAAGAATGTCGGCCGTGTGCGCAGCTCGGCTTCAGTCTTTTCTGGACTCAAATATTTGATGATTTGTTTATCGACGCGATCGACGTCGATGTCCCGTTGCATAAGCAATTCAAAATCGGGTTCAGAGGGTGACAAGTCCTGTGCTAACGTTAGGTGTTGGAGCTCGCTTACGGCGAAAGTCGTAAGAATGTATTCGATCGGGTAGGACATCCCGGTTTGAAATCGTCCAAAAGTGCCCCACTTTTCAAAGAGTGCGGGCTTCGGATTCAGTTTACGTGCGATCGATGACATTTTGGTCCTTTATTATTTAAGGCTGCAAATCGGATGCGTCAATGCGTGAAGGTGACGTTCCGCCTTGCGAAGTGCAGAACGATCTGTAGTCGGGTGGGATAATGGTTTGCAACAAAATAACAAGTCGTCCCAATCGAGCTCGAGATCGCGAACACGGCCACCGAAACCTAGGGTCCCGAGGTCTGAACGGAATGCGGCCCTATGTTGAACATAGCGCTCATACAGCGTTTGCTCGTACGTGATGCCAACATAAAGCGGCTGCGAAAACGTCGCCGTCTCGTGCATTATCTCCGCGTATTCCCGGACGCTTGTAAGCGCGAGTTGTTCTAATTCGTGCGCTGAAGTGAATGACGTTTTCTTTCGAGCTGAAATTGAATAGGCTGCCTGAAGGGGGCCAGTCTTATCTGCCTCCGCCAACATGCCTTGCAGTTCGATCGAGTGGGCAATGCTCATGTGTCTTTGAGCGCGTCGCACTAAAGCAACCTTTGCCTTCTGTAAGGTTGATTGATCCCAAGGCCCCTTCCCCGCGAGCCCAATTTTGGCTGGCGAAATCAAGTCGAGAAAAAAGGCATAAACGCCTTGTAATCGAGGAATATCTTTCGCTTCAGCGTCGGTAAACGTTCGATCTCGCATGCATCGGAAGTTCTCAGTTTTACAAAGGTAAAGGCAATGGCTCGCGGAGACTCGAGGGCAATTCTCGCGCTATAAGCGGTGACCCTTTCGCAGCGCCGAATTACGGATAGCCTCTCCAAAAAAGCTGCTCGTTCCCTGTTCTTCAATGTGCGGACGCGTCGGGGATACCCGATAGGTCAGTAGCATCATTCTCGTCGCGCAGTCGCAAAACTGTGGCGCCAGTCGCAATTACTCTGGCGCCCTACGTCTACATTTTGAATCAAACGTCGATATTCCCCGCCCGCAACGCATTACTTTCAATAAACGCTCTCCGCGGTTCGACATCATCGCCCATGAGCGTCGTGAAAATGCCATCCGCAGCAATCGCGTCTTCGATCTGCACGCGCAACAGACGCCGCACGTTCGGATCCATGGTCGTTTCCCAGAGCTGTTCGGGATTCATCTCGCCCAGCCCCTTATATCGCTGCTTGCTGACATTGCGTTCCGCATCGGCGATCAGCCACTTCATCGCGGTCTTGAAATCGGTGACGGCCATCGACCGTTCGCCGCGCTTGATCAATGCGCCTTCGCCGATCAACCCCTTGAACGTATCGGCCGTCGAGACGAGTTGCTTGTAGTCCGCCGTCAACTGAAGGTCTTCATCGAGCACCGTCACCTTGACATTGCCGTGATGGCGCCGCTTGACATGCAGCGAGCGCAACTCGCGCACTTGATCGTAAGCCGCTTGAACGGTCACTTCAGGCTTCAACGGATCGGCACGCAGCCGTTCTTCCAGACGCTTCGCCGACGCATCAGCCGCTTCCTGCGATGAAAGATCGATGACGACGCCATCCATCACCGCTTCGAGCGCCGCCGCGTCGTAGATGCGGCTCAAGCGATCGACCACAGCCTGCGCGAGCAGATACGCGCGCGCGAGTTCGCCCAGCGCATCGCCGGAAATGGGATCAGCGCCCTCGCTCGGGACAAGTTCCGACCCTTGAAGCGCCAGCTTCAACATATGCTGATTGAGTTCGTGCGCGTCCTTCATATAGCGCTCGTCCTTCCCCGCCTTGATCTTGTAGAGCGGCGGCTGCGCGATATAGATATATCCGCGCTCGACGATCTCCGGCATCTGCCGATAAAAGAACGTCAGCAGCAGCGTGCGGATGTGCGCGCCGTCGACGTCCGCGTCGGTCATGATGATGATGCGGTGATAGCGCAGCTTGTCGAGGTTGTAATCATCCTTGCCGATACCGCACCCGAGCGCCGTCACCAGCGTGACGATCTGCTCGGACGAAATCAGCTTGTCGAAACGTGCCTTCTCGACGTTCAGCACCTTCCCGCGCAACGGCAAGATCGCCTGGAACTTGCGATCCCGCCCTTGCTTCGCCGATCCGCCCGCCGAGTCGCCCTCGACGATATAAATCTCCGACTTCGCCGGATCCTTCTCCTGACAATCGGCGAGCTTGCCCGGCAAGCCGATGCCGTCGAGCACGCCCTTTCGGCGCGTCATCTCGCGCGCCTTGCGCGCCGCATCGCGAGCGCGCGCCGCATCGACGATCTTGCCCGTGATGATCTTCGCGTCGCTCGGCGTCTCCTGCAGATAGTCTTCGAGCGCCTTCGCCACGACTTCCTCGACCGGCGCGCGCACTTCCGACGACACCAGCTTGTCCTTCGTCTGCGAGCTGAACTTCGGCTCCGGCACCTTCACCGACAGCACGCACGACAGACCCTCGCGCATATCGTCGCCGGTCGTTTCGACCTTCGCCTTCTTCGCGATCTCGTTATCGATGATGTACTTGTTGATGACACGCGTCATCGCCGCGCGCAGTCCGGTCAAATGCGTGCCGCCGTCGCGCTGCGGAATGTTGTTCGTGAAGCACAGCACGCTCTCGTTGAAGCTGTCGTTCCACTGCATCGCCACTTCGACGGTCACGTTCTCGCGCTCGCCAACCGCGTGGAAGACGGTCGGATGCAGCACCTGCTTCGCCTTGTTGATGTACTCGACGAAGCCCTTCACGCCGCCCGCGAACGCGAAGTCGTCTTCCTTGCCGGTGCGCTGATCCGTCAGGCGGATACGCACGCCGTTGTTCAGGAACGAGAGCTCGCGCATGCGCTTCGCGAGAATGTCGTAGTGAAATTCGACATTGCCGAAGATGGTCGCATCTGCGAGAAAGTGCACTTCGGTGCCGCGATTTTCCGTATCGCCGACGACGGGCATAGGCGAATACTGCACGCCGTCCTCTTCGACGATCTCGCGGTTCTGCACGACGCCGCGCGCGAATTCCATGAAGTGCTTCTTGCCGTCGCGGCGCACCGTGAGGCGCAGCCATTCCGACAGCGCGTTCACGCACGACACGCCCACGCCGTGCAGGCCGCCCGACACCTTGTAGCTGTTCTGGTCGAACTTGCCGCCCGCGTGCAGCTCGGTCATCACGATTTCGGCGGCGCTGCGCTTCGGATCGTGCTTGTCGTCGCGCTTCAGGCCGGTCGGCACGCCGCGGCCGTTGTCGGTCACGGAAATCGAGTTGTCCGCGTGAATGACGACGTGAATGTCGTCGCAATAGCCAGCGAGCGCTTCGTCTATGGAGTTGTCCAGCACTTCGAAAACGAGGTGATGCAAACCGGTGCCATCCGACGTATCGCCGATGTACATGCCCGGCCGCTTGCGCACCGCCTCCAGACCTTCGAGGATCTGAATGGACGAAGCGCCATAGCTATTGTCGGGCTTGTTGTCGGGCTGCGGGTTTGTGTTTTCAGTCATGGAATTTTCCGGTTCTGCGTCACTGCCTGGGTTACTGCTCGAACTTTTCAAAACACCTTAAAAACGCCAAAGGGGCGCGCCGCCCCTTGGAGTGTTCCCGGTATTGCGCGCGTCAGATGCGCATCGGCATCACCACGTACTTGAATTCCTCGTTCTCGGGAATCGTGATGAGCGCACTGGAATTGGCATCGCCGAGGCTCACTTTGAGCGTGTCGATCTTCAGATTCGCGAGCACATCGAGCAGATACGTGACGTTGAATCCGATATCGACGGTATCGCCCTGATAAGCGATCTCCAGTTCTTCCTGCGCCTCTTCCTGGTCGGCGTTGGTCGACATGATCTTGAGCTGGCCCGGCTCGACCAGGCAACGCACGCCCTTGAACTTGTCGGAAGTCAGAATCGCCGCGCGCTGCAACGAACGCTGCAACTCTTCACGGCCGATTTCGAACGTGTTCTTGTGAGACTTCGGGATCACGCGCTGGAAGTCGGGGAATTTGCCCTCGACCAGCTTCGACACGAGCTCCACCTGGCCGAAGCTGAACTTCACCTGCGTCGCGGCGATGTCGATCTTCAAGGAATCGTCGATGTCTTCGAGCAGACGCTGGAGCTCGAGAATCGTCTTGCGCGGGATGATCACTTCCTGGCGCGCGAACGAGCCTTCGATCTTCATCGACGAGAACGCGAGACGGTGGCCATCGGTCGCGACCGCCATCAGCTGGTCGCCGTCCACCACGAGCAGCATGCCGTTCAGGTAGTAGCGGATGTCCTGCTGGGCCATCGCGAAATAGACCATGCCGAGCAACTGGCGGAATGTCTTTTGCGGAACCGAAAGGCTCGCGCCGAAGTCAGTAGCCTGGTTGACCGTGGGAAATTCGTCGGCGGCGAGCGTCTGCAGCGCGAAGCGGCTTTTGCCGGACCGCACCGTGAGGCGCTTGTCGGAAAGATCGAGCACCACTTCGCCGGAAGGCATCGCGCGCAGAATGTCGAGCAGCTTGCGCGCGGCGACCGTGGTGGCGACCTGGTCGCTGCCGACGCCGAAATCGGCGTGGGTCGTGATCTGGAGTTCGAGGTCGGTCGAGAGGAACGACACATCTGCGCCGTTCTTGGTAATGAGCAAATTCGCGAGGATCGGCAACGTATGGCGGCGTTCTACGATGCCGCTCACGGTTTGCAGCGGCCTTAGAAGATTATCTCGTTCGGTCTTGACCAGTTGCATAGAGTTCCTTCGTTGATGTGACGGCCTGTCCGCCGGTTTCGCCACCAGATTTGCCCAACGGACAACCTCGTAACACGCGTTGCCGGCCCCCCGCCGGTCACTCGCGAAAACTGCGCTCGAAAGCCGCCCAGGCCACGGACGGCTAAACCTATATTGTGCCTCAAAACGGAACCGCCCCCTAAAAATGGGGGCGTTTTCATCAAAAAACAGGCGCTCGAACGCAATAAATGACGCGTGCGTTCTCCGCGCCGCGCCCGCAGGCCCTTAGCCCTTCAGCGTCTGTTCGAGCACGTGCAGTTCGTGGTTCAACTGCGCATCAGTGCCGCGCTCGGCCGCGATCTTGCGCACCGCGTGCAGCACGGTCGTGTGATCGCGTCCTCCGAACAGTTCGCCGATTTCGGGCAGGCTCTTCTGCGTCAGCTCCTTCGCCAGATACATCGCGATCTGGCGCGGGCGCGCAATGTTGGCCGGCCGCTTTTTCGAGTACATGTCGGCGACCTTGATGTTGTAGAAGTCGGCGACCGTCTTCTGAATGTTCTCCACCGAGATCTGCCGGTTCTGCACCGTCAACAAATCTTTGAGCGCTTCCTTGGTCAGCTCGATCGTGATGTCGCGGCCGTGAAACTTCGAGTACGCGAGGATCTTGCGCAACGCACCTTCGAGCTCGCGAACGTTCGAGCGCAGATGCTTCGCGACGAAAAACGCGACGTCCTCCGACAGGCTCACGCCTTCGGACTGCGCCTTCCTCATCAGAATGGCCACGCGCATTTCCAGCTCGGGCGGCTCGATCGCGACCGTCAGGCCGGAGTCGAAGCGCGAGATCAGGCGGTCGTCGATACCGGAAATTTCCTTCGGATAGGTATCGCTCGTGATAATGACCTGAGCCTTGTTCGCGACGAGCGCCTCGAACGCGTAGAAGAACTCTTCCTGCGTGCGCGACTTGCCGGAGAAGAACTGAATATCGTCGATGAGCAGCAGATCGAGCGAATGGTAATAGCGTTTGAAGTCGTCGAACGCCTTGCGCTGATACGCCTTCACGACATCCGATACGTATTGTTCCGCGTGAATGTAACGAATGCGCGCGCCCGCCTTGTCCATCAGCAACTGATTGCCGATGGCGTGAATCAGGTGCGTCTTGCCGAGACCCACGCCGCCATACAGGAAGAGCGGGTTATACGAAATGCCCGGATTGTCGGCGACCTGAATGGCGGCCGCGCGCGCGAGCTGGTTCGCCTTACCGGTGACGAAGTTGTCGAACGTCAGCACCGGGTTCAGTTTGGAACGCTCGTAGGCGGAATCGGTTTCACCGCCCGCCGACGGCGCGCCGCCCGGGCGCCACGTGCGCCGGCCGGCGGCGGCTTCGTTGGCGTCGAGGCTCGGCAGATCGAGATCGGCCTGGTCGTCCTGCGTGGCTTGCGCCTGTTGCGCCGCTTCTGCGGCGAGCGCGTTGATATGCGCGGTGGCATTCGCGTGCGCAACCACGGAAGGCGCTTGCGGCACCGCCGCCGACGGCGCCGGAGCGCGCGGCGCGGCGGGTGCGCTCGCGGTCGGGCGCGGCGCGGCGCTCAATCCGCCGCCGATCGCGTTGCGCGCAGTTGCTTTGGGGTCAAGTACGAACTGAACATCGATGGGTGCGCTGAAGAAGTCGCGCGCCGCGTCGGCGATGCGGCCCGAAAACTGGCTTTTCACCCAGTCGAGCTTGAAGCGGTTGGGAGCGGCGATGCGCAGGGTGTTTGCGTCGGCATCGAAGTCGACCGGGGTCAGCGGCTTGATCCACGTGACGTACTGCTGCGGCGTGAGTTCTCGCGCAAGCAGTGCGGAACAGTGTTCCCAGAAATCGTTCATCGAATGCGGTCGTTATGGTTGCTCCGCACCTGCGGGCCGTGCTTGCCGAACGTTCGGACAAGTCCCGGCACAGCCGAGCAGGGATGCTCCGGAGGCTTACGCCACAAGGGTTTGCGGGCGGACGGCGGGCCGAAGCAGCGGGCGGATATTTGGGAGTAAGGCGAGATTCTAACGCCAAACGAGGGCGGCGCGCGAGTTATCCACAGGGTCAAATCAGCACGTCGACGAGGCCGCAAATCCGCCGGAATGCGCGTTCGCTCGCGCTAACCTATTGACGGTCAATAGGAAAACGGTTTAAATAGCGGGTTCCGCGAAAACAGAATTCCTGAACCTCCGGCCATCGCGCTTGCAGTGACCACACTGGAGCCAAGCCCGCGCGGTCAATCAACTCAAGTGAGAGCACCATGAAACGTACTTACCAACCTTCCGTGACGCGCCGCAAGCGCACCCATGGCTTCCGCGTTCGCATGAAGACCGCTGGCGGCCGCAAGGTCATCAACGCTCGCCGCGCGAAGGGCCGCAAGCGCCTGGCCATCTAAGTCTGCCGAATGCCCGCTCGCGGTTGGATCTTGCACTCGACAGCGAGCCGCTCACGCGCCGCACAGAAGTCTTGAAACAGGACATCGTTCAGTTGCCGGCGCAGGCCGCGTTCCCCAAGGCCGCAAGGCTGCTGAAAACGGATGAGTTCTCATCCGTTTTTCGTTTGCGCCCCTGGCGGCGTTCGCCGCACTTCGTTTTGTACGGCAAGCCGTCCGGGACGCAAGCGCGGCTCGGGCTCGTGATCGGCAAGAAGCAGGCGCCGCGCGCCGTCACGCGCAATCTGATCAAACGGCTTGCGCGCGACACGTTCCGGTTGCGGCGTGCGCAGCTGAACGGATTCGATATCCTCGTTCGGCTGCACGCGAAGATCGACCGCAAGGCGATGCCGAGCGCGAGTTCGCCGCCGCTCAGGGCGCTCGTCGGCAGCGAGCTTGAAGCATTGTTCGACCGTGCCGTGCGCGAAGCCGCGCGCCGCAGGGCCGAAACCGTGGCGGCGCCGCCCGAGGCGCCCGCCGTCGACGAATCATCCGGCCCGTCAGGGTCATGAAGCGCGGTTGCGCCAGACGTTTGCCTTTTACGGCGGGTCCGGCGTACGGCGCGAAGACTATGCAAACGGCACTCATCGCGTTGTTGCGCTTCTACAAGGTTGCTGTGAGCCCGCTGCTCGGCAACCGGTGCCGTTTTTATCCTTCCTGTTCCGACTACGCGCGCGAGGCAATCCAGTATCATGGCGCCGCGCATGGCACGTATCTCGCCGTGAAACGGCTGTGCCGCTGCCATCCTTTTTCGGCGGGCGGCGTCGATCTCGTGCCGCCTCCCCGCGGACACGTCGGCTCTGACGACGCGTCCGAATCGCGCCCGGATTCGGGGCAAGACAAGCTTTCAACACTAAACGGCGCTGAAGCGCTTTCCGATCGACACTGAGACAACGCATGGATATCAAACGCACCGTCCTATGGGTCATCTTCTTCGTGTCAGTTGTCCTGCTGTTCGACAACTGGCAACGGGACCATGGGCGCCCGTCGATGTTCTTCCCGAGCGCGACGCAACCCGCCAAGACCGCCAGCAACCCGGCACCGGGCTCCGCCGCATCCGGCGCACAGCCGTCCGAGCTGCCGAACGCGCCCGCGGGCGCGGCCGCCCCCGGCACCGCTACGCCCCCCGCCACGGCGCAAGCCCAGCTCGTCAAGTTCACAACGGACGTGTATTCCGGTGAGATCGACACGCGCGGCGGCACGCTCTCGAAGCTCGCGCTGATGAAGGAAGGCGACGGCAAGCAGCCGGACCTCTACATCACGCTCTTCGATCACACCGCGAACCACACGTACCTAGCGCGCACGGGCCTTCTGGGCGGCGACTTCCCGAACCACAACGACATCTTCACGCCGGTGCCCGGCAAGACGTCGCTGACGGGCGACGAAAAGACGCTGAAGATCGCGTTCGAATCGCCGGTGAAGGGTGGCGTGAAGGTCATCAAGACCTATACGTTCACGCGCGGCAGCTATGTGATCAACGTCGATACGAAGATCGAGAACGTCGGCACCGCGCCCGTCTCGCCGAAGCTTTACATGGAACTCGTGCGCGACAACACGCCGGTCGAGACGCCGCGTTTCTCGCACACCTTCATCGGGCCGGCGGTCTATACGGAACAGAAGCACTTCCAGAAAATCGACTTCTCGGACATCGACAAGAACAAGGCAACGTTCGAGCCTTCGTCGGATAACGGCTGGGTCGCAATGGTGCAGCATTACTTCGCGTCCGCGTGGATTCCGCAGCAAGGCGTGAAGCGCGACATCTACGTGCAGAAGATCGATCCGGAACTGTATCGCGTCGGCATGACCCTGCCCGCGCAGACGATCGCGCCGGGACAGACCGTGAACGTCGATGCGCGTCTCTTCGCCGGTCCGGAAGAAGAACGCATGCTCGAAGGCATCGCGCCGGGACTGGAGCTCGTGAAGGACTACGGCATGGTGACGATCATCGCCAAGCCGCTCTTCTGGCTGCTCGAGAAGATTCACAGCTACGTGGGCAACTGGGGCTGGGCGATCGTGCTCCTTACGCTGCTCATCAAGGCCGTGTTCTTCCCGCTGTCGGCGGCGAGCTACAAGTCGATGGCGCGCATGAAGGAAATCACGCCGCGCATGCAGCAGCTCCGCGAACGCTTCAAGAGCGACCCGCAGAAGATGAACGCCGCGCTGATGGAGCTCTACAAGACCGAGAAGGTGAATCCGTTCGGCGGCTGTCTGCCGGTCGTCGTGCAGATTCCGGTGTTCATCTCGCTGTACTGGGTGCTGCTGTCGTCGGTGGAAATGCGCGGCGCGCCGTGGGTTCTCTGGATTCACGATCTGTCGCAGCAAGACCCGTACTTCATCCTGCCGGTGCTGATGGCCGTCTCTATGTTTGTGCAGACCAAGCTGAACCCGACGCCGCCCGACCCCGTTCAGGCGAAGATGATGATGTTCATGCCGATCGCGTTCTCGGTCATGTTCTTCTTCTTCCCGGCCGGTCTCGTGCTGTACTACGTGGTGAACAACGTGCTGTCGATCGCGCAGCAGTACTACATCACGCGCATGATGGGCAAGAGCAAGCAAAAGCCGGCGTAAGCGGCGGCTTTGCTCTTCCAGATGTGGAAACGCCCGGCTTGCCGGGCGTTTTGCTTTTGTGGGACCGGATTTACCCCTTCATCGAACCATAAAACTGCTCGATGAGTTCTTCGAGCAAATATCGATGATGCGGCGACAGCGCTTCGATCTTCGTCGCCAATTCGAGCGTCTCCTCGGACGCGGGATACCGCTCGTCGCGCGCGAGCGGCTTCGGCGTCGCTTGCGGATTG
This sequence comes from Caballeronia sp. INML3B, assembly GCF_023631305.1. Taxonomy (NCBI): domain Bacteria; kingdom Pseudomonadati; phylum Pseudomonadota; class Betaproteobacteria; order Burkholderiales; family Burkholderiaceae; genus Caballeronia; species Caballeronia sp. INML3B. Next base: position 181,277 of record NZ_JALQDI010000001.1, on the reverse strand, counting down.
CCGCTCGGCGGCGGCCCGTAATGCAGCCAGTGCTGATCGACCTTGAACCATTCGGCGAGCGTCTTCAGCTTGTCGAAGGTGGGAATCGAGCGTCCGGTGAGCCACTTGTGCGCCGTCTGTGGCGAAACCGATTCGCCTTGATAGCGCAGATTGAAATGCAGTGCGAGATCAGTCGCGCCGCGCATCTTTTCGGGTGCACGGGTCATCGAGAATTTGAGCCGCTCGGAAAAATCGGCCTTTTCTTGGGGTGTAGGCATGGGCTGGATTGTGCGAGGCAATCGCTGCTTACCAGTCAACCATCCGGGCTAGATTTGGCGCGACTCCGCGTGCTTTTATCTTGAATACGCACGCGAGTTGACTGCTATGTGGCAACAAATTTCCGGCGCAACGTGAGCTTCCGTATGCCTCATCCGTCAGACGGCGTGAAAGTTTCCGTTTCAGCCTCAGTGTAACTTTTTATCTCAAAAGGGCTAACACTCCCGGTGTTGCTGCGCGAGGGCGCGAGAGGCTTCATCCGTACCCCGCGATACAATGCCCGCACTTCGAAACCATCCGACGACACGACCGCCATGCTGAGCAACGACACCGATCCGATCGTCGCAATCGCCACCGCGCCCGGGCGTGGCGGAATCGGCGTGGTGCGTCTGTCGTTCGGCCGTGCGGGCGAGACCGCCGCGCAAAAGGCGATGCACGCTTTATGCGGTCAGGGGCTGGCGGCGCGTCACGCGAGCTATGTGCCGTTCATCGACGGCAACGGCGAAGCCCTCGATCGCGGCATCGCGCTCTATTTCCCCGCGCCGCATTCCTACACGGGCGAGCACGTACTGGAACTGCAAGGCCACGGCGGCCCGATCGTGCTGCAACTGGTGCTGCAACGGGCGCTCGAAGCCGGCCGCGAATTCGGCCTGCGGCTCGCCGAGCCCGGCGAATTCACGCGACGCGCGTTTCTCAACGACAAGCTCGATCTCGCCCAGGCAGAAGCCGTCGCCGATCTGATCGAAGCCAGTACGGAAGCCGCCGCGCGCTCGGCCGGCCGCTCGCTGGAAGGCGCGTTCTCGCGCGAAATCCATGCGCTCGTCGAAGACGTGATCAATCTGCGCATGCTCGTCGAGGCGACGCTGGATTTTCCCGAAGAAGAGATCGACTTTCTCGAAGCAGCCGATGCGCGCGGCAAACTCGCACGCATCCGGCAGCGGCTCGACACCGTGCTCGCCGACGCGCGGCAGGGCGCGCTTCTGCGCGAAGGCTTGTCGGTTGTGCTCGCGGGTCAGCCGAACGTGGGCAAGTCGTCGCTGTTGAACGCGCTCGCGGGCGCGGAGCTCGCGATCGTCACGCCTATCGCCGGGACGACGCGCGACAAGGTCGCGCAGACGATTCAGGTCGAAGGCATACCGCTTCATATCATCGATACGGCTGGACTGCGCGAGACGCAGGACGAAGTGGAGCGGATCGGCATCGAGCGCACTTGGGGAGAGATCGAGCGCGCCGATGTCGTACTGCATCTGCTGGATGCGCGCGAAGGCTTGACACCGGAAGACCAGGCCATCGCGGCGCGCTTTCCGGCGGGCGTGCCCGTCGTGCGAGTGATGAACAAGACGGATCTCGCGGGCGCGCCGTCCGCGGCACATGAGGGTGAAGGTCACGCGCGCGAGGTCAACCTGTCGGCGAAAACCGGCGACGGCATCTCGCTGCTGCGCGATGAACTGTTGAAAATCGCAGGCTGGCAGGCGGGCGCGGAAAGCGTGTATCTGGCGCGCGAGCGTCACTTGATCGCACTGCGCGAGGCGCGCGATCACCTCGGATTTGCCGCCGGACATGCCGACCAGCACTCGCAGGTGCTCGATCTGTTCGCGGAAGAGTTGCGGCTCGCGCAGGACAATCTCAACTCGATCACGGGGGAGTTCACGTCCGACGACTTGTTGGGCGTGATCTTCAGCCGCTTCTGCATTGGCAAGTAGCCCTGCTGTCGTGCACGGCGACGATGTCTGAAACTTATCCCTCACATTCAGCGACCGCCTGACGATGCGTGGCGGACCGTCGAACGCGGCCGTATCGCGCGCGGCGCCTTTGTCTGTTCTCGACGCCGGTGTCGCGGCGCGCTGTGCACCCAGAACAGCTAACGCGAGTTCAGTCCGCAGGGCCCAACAAGACGTCGATTGCAGCCTGTCCTGCAACTTCTCCGACGAGATACGCCCATCGCTCCGTAAAAGGGCCGTTACGCAGTCTTACGCGATCCGCCCGTGCCCCGAGTACCTCGATGTTCTCGGCGCCTTTGATCTGGACGATCACGTCAAACAGGTCCTGCGCAGAAGGAGTTAGCTCGACATGAATCTCAAAACCTCGGTACTCGATCGTCCGCTTCATAAAACCTCCCATTTGGCAGCGGAGACTAGCACGGAAGGCGTCGTCGACCGGACGGTCACGGAGAACGCAAGTCCCGCCACCGAAGGAGATAGACACGAGCCAGACGCAACCTGGCGTTCCAGCTGCGCCGCGAAGGCTTCGGGGATTGGCCTTATGACCTTCCCATGAAAAACCAGGCGCGTTCCAAGCCGATTATGGGCTTCTTTTCTGCTCTGGACCTTGCAGGTATTCCGATGCAGATTCGTCAGGCTCTCGCTTTTTCTTTACTATGAAGCAGCGCACTCCCTCGACGCCGCGCCACACAATCGACGTCCTCGAATACCTTGACTGACTGCTCCATCGAGGCTCACGATTTTCGTGCGGGCGCACCGGTCTGGCTTTCCGCGGTGAAGAACGGCGAGTTCTGGAACCGAAGGGCCGCACCAGATCTCGTAGTTCGGCTACCGGCATCCACCGTGCAGGAGGCGCCATGCTTCACACATTTCTGGCCAATAATCGCGACGAACTGATATCGCGATGCAGGATCAAAGTCGCGCAACGGCCAGCGCGCGGCGCTTCCGTGCTGCAACTCGAAAACGGTGTTCCGCTGTTCCTCGAACAGCTGATAGAAACGTTGAGAATCGAGCAAACAGACCGCCCCGCAGACAGCGTCATCGTGTCAGGCTCGTCGGGAGGCAACTCCGGCCGATCGGAGATTGGCGAGGCCGCAGCCCGGCACGGACACGAGTTGCTACGGCTGGGGTACACGGTCGACCAGGTCGTCCATGATTACGGAGACCTGTGTCAGGCCATCACGGACCTGGCACATGAACGCGATGCCCCGTTTTCGATCGACGAATTCCGCACGCTGAACCGCTGCCTGGACAACGCGATCGCCGACGCTGTGACTGAATTCAGTTATCAACGCGATTTCAGCATGGCCACTCAGCACGCACTGGAAGAAGGCGAACGCATGGGATCGTTCGCGCACGAGCTTCGCAACTTCCTGCACACGGCGACTCTCGCATTCGCCGCCGCGAAGGCCGGGAACTTGCCTTTGTTCGGTGCTACGGGCGCCGTTCTGGAGCGCAGTCTGGCGGGCTTGGGGAAACTCATTGAGCATTCGATCGAAGACGCTCGCAAACCCTCTGGCGATGCCGCGAAGTGGACGCTGTTTTCACTTTCGGACTTCATAAACGAAACGAAGCACGCGGCAAATCTGGCCGCACAACTACGCGGATGCGGCTTTGTCGTAACGCCAGTCGATGCCCGGCTCGCTGTCAGCGGCAATCGCGAGCTGCTTTATTCGGCGCTCGGCAATCTCATACAAAACGCGATCAAATTTACGCGACCACATTCCGAAGTGACCCTGAACGCATATGCCATCGCCGACAAGATTCTTATCGAAGTGAAGGATCATGGCGGCGGTCTCCCGCCGGGTAAAGCAGAGCAGATGTTTCTGCCATTTACGCAGTTCGGAGCGGATAAATCGGGGCTTGGGCTGGGACTGTCCATTGCACGCCGGAGCGTCGAACTGAACGACGGTGTTCTGAGCGTGCGCGATATTCCGGGCGTCGGATGCATATTCACGATCAGTCTTCCGCGGCATACGTTGATGAAGAAATAAGCTTCTGAGCCTAACTGAATGACCGCGCGGACCGTGGAAGCGACATGCGACACAGCCAGCGGGGGCCCAAACCGACTTCTCTCTTCAACGAACAATTCACGCGCCCGGGGGTTTGCCGAGTGCGCGCAGTTCCGCGTTGAGTTTCTCGGCTTCCTCCGGCCGTCCGTGAAACGCCGCTGGCGTGTTCTGGAACATTTCGATCAGATAAACACCGTCGGTGAGCGACAGCACCATCGTCTGAATCGCACTCAGGCTCGGTTCGAGTTCCGTGGCACCGCGCGGCCACATCCCGGCGACGGCGCGCAACAGCAGCGTTTGACCGTTTGCCATGCGCCTCACCTCGCGCACTTTCGCGACGAAGCGCGGTGTGGGATGCCGGGCGAAGATCGGCTGAAGATGCGCCTCGATGCTCGCACGCCCATCAATAGCGCTGCCGTCGAAGCCGACCATGCTGCCGCGCTCGGTAAACCGCGCGGCCATCGTGACCGCGTCCTGCCTGTTCCAGTCGTCGAGCAGGCCGTAGTACACGCGCCGCGCATTCGCGGTCCAATCGTCGGGCTGACTCACGTTGCCTTCTTCCACGCCGCCGCGAAAACGCCCGCGCCCATCAGCAGCGCGCCGCCCGTGCGGTTCACGGCGCGCTGCACGGAAGCCTTGCGAATCGCCTTGCGTGCTCCAGACGCGAGCAGCGCGTACGCGAATGCGTTGGCCGCCGCGAGGCCGACGAAGGTCGCTTCGAGAATCGCGATCTGGGACACACTCGCCGTATGCGGATCGACGAATTGCGGTACGAACGCGACAAAAAAGATGATGCTCTTCGGATTCAGCGTGGTGACAGCGTAGGCGTGCGCCATGATGCGGCTCGTGCGCAGGTCGCCGGTGGGCTGGACGGCGTCCGCATCGACGACGGGCGCGTTCCACAACTTGATGCCGAGGTAGATGAGATACGCCGCGCCGATCCACTTCACCACCATGAACAATTCAGCCGATGCCGCCAGCAGCACGCCGAGCCCGAGCATCGACGCGGTCATCGCGGTAAGGTCGCCGAGCGCGACGCCGAGGGTCGTCGCAAAGGCGTACTTGCGGCCGTGGCCGAGCGCGTAGGACACGACGAGCAGCACGGTCGGGCCGGGAATCGCGACGAGAATCGCCGACGCGATCGCGAACGGCAGCCATTGGGCGAGGGTCATGCTTGTTCTCCTGAGTTCGATGCGTCGATTTATCCATGAACGCGGATCGCTTGCAAGAGGCCGTTCGGCCAGCTTGACGTCGCGCGCCACGCCGATCGTGAACTGTCGTGCACACCTCACCCGTGTTTAATGCGCCGCACCAAAAGACGCGCGGAAGCAAATTGCGACACTTTCGCGACTCCAAATGTGGGCTTTCATTCTCCTGAAAGCGTAAATTCGACGATTTTTTATTAATCCGCGATTTGCTCGCGTCGCCGTATAGACCTGCGACATTCTGACTTGTTGCAGCCGCACACAACATATGCTTGCAAGTTAGGCTGACTCATCTAGCATGAGTCTTGCGGTTATCCGCTTTTAAATACATAGCTAATTGCGAAACGGCTTCGTTAGGAGGCTATACATGCAGAAACGCGCCGGTGCTCTTTTTGCGATGATGGGTTTGTTCGCAGTCGTTTCCGCAGTGCAGGCTCAAGACAGCGTCATACAGGCTCAGCAGACCTTCACGTTCCGTCCCAATTCGTATGGCTGCTTGTCCAAAGACAAGTTCGATTCGGCCGACCAGCATGCGAAAGCCGGCGAGCATCAGAAAATGCAGCAATTTTTCGAGGGATTCGAATGTATTTCGACTCCGGTCGATTCGCATTTTCGCGTGATTCGCGTGGTGGGCCATGACGTCGAATTCGTCAACGCCGCCAATAGCGACACGCAAGGAATGTGGACCGCGGATCGGTTCATCGATCAATAAGCGTTTTCCCCGTTCCCGTGCCTGCAGTCCGGCGCGATTTCTAATCGCGTCGGCGCTTCGATTTGCGCGCGAATTAATCGTTGGACGTAATTCGACGCTGCATTCGTGGGCATCGCTCTGCGCCGCGCTCTCGAGCGCGCGTCTCCCGCTGCCTTCCACATTTCCATCGATTCGCCGCACAATATCGGTTTCGCGCGCCCATCGAACGGGGCGTTCCGATATTCCTTTTTCGCCGGCCAAAAAACCGGCGCCTCATGCTGAATGGCTCTCAAATCCACGATTTACAAGGCCGACCTTCAAGTTGCCGACATGGACCGCCACTACTACGGCGATCATTCCCTGACTATTGCACGCCATCCATCGGAGACCGACGAGCGGATGATGGTTCGCGTCGCCGCGTTCGGGCTGTTCGCCGACGAGCGACTCGAATTCTCCAAAGGCCTCTCGGATACCGACGAACCCGATCTCTGGCAGAAAGATCTCACCGGCCAGATTCAAGCCTGGATCGAGGTCGGCCAGCCCGACGAACGGCGCATTTCGAAAGCGAGCGGGCGCTCGGAGCGCGTGATCGTCATCGCTTATGCCGGCAAGACCGCTGACATCTGGTGGAACGGCGTGAAGGGTAAGGTCGAGCGGCTACAGAACGTGACCGTGTGGTCCCTCGCCGATGGCGTCGCCGAAGCGCTCGGCAGGCTGGCCGAACGGACGATGCGTTTGCAATTGATGGTGCAGGACGGGGACGTGACGCTGAGCAGCGAGACCGTCGATCCGGTTGCGATTCGTTGGAACGTGCTCAAGGCGGGGTCGGCCTGAAGGTCGACGTTCAGGCTTCCGGCGGACCTTTGAGCTCCACCATGTTGCCTTCGGGATCGAACAGATAGAGAGACGGACCGAAACCTTCGGCACCATAGCGCCGTGCGTTTTCCCCGATGCGCGCGCCGTGCTTTTCAAGATGCGCGCGTAACGCATCCGCATCGAACGGCTCGACGCGCACGCAAAGATGATCCATGTTGCGGCCTCTGCCGGGCTGGCCGCTCTCGGGCCGATCGATCTTCGCGCCGACGGCCAGTAGATCGATCAGCGAACGGCCCGCGCGCATTTGCACGAGGCCCAGATCGCGCTGTTCTTTCTCCACTGGACAGCCCAGCACGGTGCGATAGAAATTCACCATGTTGGCGAGATCGGCGCAGCGGATCACGACGTGATCGATTCCGTGGATGTTGAAGTGCATGTCGCCCTCTCACAGTCGATGTGAGATTGAGTCTAGCGCGAATGGGAAAGGAGGCGGGTGGGGGAACAAATGGAAAAGGGCTTGGCGTTAAAGCCGAGCCCTTTGGATTCGTGGTGGAGAGGAGGAGGATCGAACTCCCGACCTTCGCATTGCGAACGCGACGCTCTCCCAGCTGAGCTACCCCCCCAACGAATGCAGATTGTATCACAGCCAGATCGCCCACAGGCAAGCCTTCGGACGATTCCACTCGCGCCTACTTCTCCGGCGCTCCGGCCAGGATCCATCCGACGACTGCCTTGATATCCGTATCGTTCATCCGGGGATGCGATGGCATCGGAATGGACCCCCACACGCCTGCGCCGCCATTCTTCACCTTCTTCTCGAGCTTCGCGCTCGCCTGCGGATCGCCCTTGTACTTCTCGGCGACCTGCTGAAACGACGGACCCACAAGCTTGCGATCGATCGCATGACACCCCATGCACGCATTGCTTCGCGCGATCGCGATGGCACTCGCGGATGACACGGACTGCTTTGCGGCAGACACACCGAAAGACGCGGCGACGATCACCGCGCCGAAAATCACACGCACCATACTCATTTCGCCGCGGGAGCCCGATTAGGATTGCCCGGATGCACGTCTGAGTTCTTCACCGGCGCGGGCGACTGCATGTCGAGCGGACGCGACGTCACGCCCGAATCGGGCACCGTGCCGACCGTCGCGTCAGCGGCAGCGGGCGAGCTTGCCGCCGACACCGCGCTCGCATCGGATGCGGCCGCGGCCTCCAGCGCTCGCGCCTCTTCAGGCTTGATGTACTGGAACACCTTCACGACCTGCTCCACGCCTGGCACGCGCGCGGTGACATCGGCGCCATGCGCGCCCTCGTCCGGCGTGACGAGACCCATCAGATAGACGACGCTGCGCTCACACACCACCTTGTAGTAATTCGCGCGCAAGTCCTTTTCGCCGACCATCGCGGTCTTCACACGGGTTTCGAGATAGGAGTCGTTCGCACGCGACGAGATCGAACTCGCGCCCTGAATCGACAGTTCGTTGACGATGCTGCCCACGTTATTGATATCGCGCACGACGGCCTCGGCCTTCTGCTTCGACGCTTCGTCGGGCACCTCACCGGTCAGCAGCACGCGCCGGTTGAACACGGTCACGTTGACATGCGCCGTATCGGGCAGGTTCTCGTTGATCCGCGAAAGCGCCTTCACCTGAATCTCGCGGTCTTCGGTCTGCGCACCGAGCGTGCGGCGATCCGTGGCGATCAACGTGCCGCCAGCCGCCGCGCCGACGACCGCGAGCGCGCAGCCCTGCAACGTCAATGCGACTCCCGACAACATGCTCACCACGAGCGTGGCTTGGGCCAGCGTCGCCTTGACGCGTGTCTTGTTCATCAACTCCGTTCCCCCTTTCAGTTTCAGTCGTCGCCGAGCAACATCGCATCGATGCCGTCGCACAGACAGTGAATGGTCAGCAGATGGACTTCCTGGATGCGCGCCGTTCGATCGGACGGCACGCAGATGTGAATATCGGTTTCGGCAAGTACGTCGGACATCGCACCCCCGCCCTTGCCGGACAAGGCAATCACGATCATCTCGCGGTCATGCGCTTCCTGAATCGCCGCGAGCACGTTGACCGAGTTGCCCGACGTGCTGATCGCGAGCAGCACATCGCCCGATTGACCGAGCGCGCGGACCTGGTTCGAGAAGATCTGCTCGAACGCATAGTCGTTGCCGATGGCCGTGATGATCGATGTATCCGTCGTCAACGCGATGGCCGGCAAGCCAGGGCGCTCGCGCTCGAAGCGGCCGATCAACTGCGCGGCGAAGCGTTGCGCATCGGCAGCCGAGCCGCCGTTGCCGCAGACGAGAATCTTGTTACCGTTGGCAAGTGCGCCGAAAAGCGTGTCGACAGCCGCCGCGATCGGAACCGCCAGCGCATCGAGTGCTTCGAGTTTGAGTGCCGCGCTGTCGCGGAATTGCTGTTGAATACGTTCGACTGACATCGACTCTCGATCATCGGCCGCGGCGCGCGGCGGTATGTGGCTTGAACGCTCAAAGCGTCGGTTGTTGCGCAGTTTACCGCATGCATCATGCAACGAACCTCGCTCATGCCTCGTCGGCGCGAAACGCATCGGGCAGCCAATGCACGCGACCCGCATCGAACGCGACGACATCGAAGCGGCACGCCGGCAACGCGCCGCGCCAGGTCGCGAGGAAATGCTGGGCGGCGTGCACGAGGGGCGCACGCTTTCTCGCATCGACACTCGCGGCTGCATTCGCGTAGCGCCTGCTCTTCCTCGCCCGAACTTCGACGAACACGAGCGCGCCGCAAGCATCGAGCATCACGAGATCGATCTCGCCGCCCCGGCACGTCACATTGCGCGCGACGAGGCGCATGCGCTGCCGCTGGAGAAATTCCAGCGCACGCGACTCGAAAACATCGCCGAGCGTTTTGGACAAGGCTCCTCCCTAAAAGTTGTCGGCGGGCCATGCTAATCGCGCGTGGCAAAATGACGTCCTTTCCTTCAACGCCCGCGCTCATGCTCCAGATCTCCGAACTCGCCGCCGGGCAGCACTATCCGACAAGCGCGCTCTACGTCGTCGCCACGCCGATCGGCAACGCGGCGGACATCACCGTGCGGGCGCTGCATGTGTTGCAACTCGCGGATCGCATCGCGGCCGAAGACACGCGCAACACCGCGCAACTGCTCGCGCGCTACGGCATCTCGAAGCCCTCGATCGCCGTGCACGAGCACAACGAGCGCGCGGCCGCCGAACGCGTGATCGAGCATCTCAGGAACGGCGAGCGCATCGCGTGCGTATCCGACGCCGGCACGCCCGGCATTTCCGATCCCGGCGCGCGTCTCGTCGACGCCGTGCGCGAAGCCGGGCTGCCGGTCATTCCACTGCCTGGCGCGAGCGCGCTGACGACGGCGCTCTCCGCGGCGGGCGCGTGGGTAAGCGGCTTCTCGTTCATCGGCTTCCTGCCGACGAAGCCGAAGCAGCGCGCCACGCAATTGCGCACGCTCGCGAATCATCCGATGGCGCTGGTGTTCTATGAAGCGCCGCATCGCATCGTGGAGACGACGCGCGCGCTCGGCGAGACGCTCGGCGGCGAGAGGCAACTGCTGATCGCCCGTGAACTGACGAAATTACACGAGAGCCTGCATCGCTGCACCCTGGCCGAAGGGCCAGCGTGGCTGGAAGCCGATGCGAATCGTCAGCGCGGGGAATTCGTTCTGGTGGTGGAAGGCGCGCCCGAACCGCAAGACGCCGACGACGTGCACGACGCACTGCTCGCGACGCTGCTGGAAGAGTTGTCGGTGAAGAGTGCGGCGCGCATCGCCGCGACGTTGACGGGCGCATCGCGCAGCGCGCTGTACGAGCGCGCGCTCAAGCTGGCAAAGCGGCACGAAAGCGCAGACGAATGAAAACGGGCCGTCGCGAGACGGCCCGTCCGGTTCTGCAAGGCGCGGCGTGAGATCAGTTCACGTTGTCGTCGGCAAGCGATTGCGCCTGCTCTTCGCGCGCCGCACGCGCTTCCTGCTGCGTGAGACCTTCGATCTTCACCTTCTGCGTGCCGGCGCCGCGCATGCCGAGCACCGCTGCGGCAGCATACGACAAGTCGATCACGCGCCCGCGCACATACGGACCGCGGTCGTTGATCTTCACGACCACCGTCTTGTGGTTGGACTCGTTCGTCACGCGCACCCACGACGCCAGCGGCAACGTGCGGTGCGCCGCGGTCATCGCGTTCATGTTGAACTTCTCGCCGCTCGCCGTCTTGCGGCCATGGAACATGCGGCCGTACCACGATGCCTTGCCCTTCTGTTCGAAGCTGCCGGCGTCCGGGCCGGTCGTGATCGGCTCGGCGCTCGAAAGCGACTGAGCCTGGGCCGGCTTGTCGGCCGGCAGGGCGGAAAGATGGGAATCGAACGCGAGCGGCGCCGTCGAGCGGGCATTGCTCGTGCTCAGAGAGTCTGTCTTCTGAGGATTGGCTGCGACATCGCCCGAACCCGGCGCGGCGCAACCGGCCAGCACACCAACTGCTAGCAGGCTTCCGACATGTCGAATAAATCGAGCATTCATAGACGTGTTTACGATAAAAGGAGCGGCCGCGCTGCGCTGGTCGGCGCGCGCATGGCTGCTCGAGGCTTTGCCGTGCAAAGCAGAACTCCGCTCGGTCAAGCGAACGGCGAAACTGTGCTCGGATGCGGCGCACTCGTGCCGCAAACGCCCGGTTATTGTTCACGTCTGGCGCAACCTGTCCCCGGCAGCCTGACCAGACCCCACAAGCCGCCATCGAACTTGGCATCAATTCGTGCGCTGAAAACCCTTAGAGCGCAGGAACGGCGGCGTAGGCCCCATCCGGCATGATGGCTGCAAAAACCATCAGACAGACGCGCGGCGTCTGGCCGGACAAGACGTGTGCACCTACTCGAGGTGCTTGAGTTGCAATTGCGAGGCTTTTGGCCCCGGAACAGCGTACTGACAGCGATTGTAAAAACGCACTAGCGTTTCAACCTTCGCCTATTGACGGCATGGTTAAGTCCATGCACAAGTACTGCCATTATACAAAAAAACAGCGGTTCGTCCCGCCGGACCCAACATTTGGTCATTGATTTTCGCTATGACCGTAAGAATTGCCAGTTTGCGGCGGATTCCCAAGTGCTTTCAGCATCACCATTGCATGCGTTCTGGCACCGGTACAATGGACGTTTTTACAGTCCTGCGCGTACCGACGACAGTCATATGAAAGTCATTCTCGTTCCCGTGACGCCCTTTCAGCAGAACTGCTCGATCGTGATCTGCGACGCGACGCGGCGCGCCGCTGTCGTGGACCCGGGCGGTGACATCGAACGCATCATCGAGGAAGTAGAACGGCAGGGCCTGACCGTCGACAAGATTCTCCTGACGCACGGCCACCTCGATCACTGCGGCGGAGCAAAGGCGCTCGCCGACCATTACGGCGTACAAATTGAAGGACCGCACCGTGAAGACGCGTTCTGGATCGACCAGTTGCCCGCGCAGACTCAGCGCTTCGGCTTCTCGAGCGCGGAAGCGTTCACACCGGAACGCTGGCTGGTCGACGGCGACACCGTGCAATTCGGCAACGAGTCGATGGAAGTTTATTTCTGCCCGGGTCACACGCCGGGCCACGTCGTGTTCTTCAGCCGTGAGCACAAGCTCGCGTTCGTCGGCGATGTGCTGTTCGCCGGTTCCGTCGGACGCACGGATTTTCCGCGTGGCAATCACGCTGAACTTATCCGCTCGATCCGCGAGAAGCTGTGGCCGCTCGGCGACGAGGTCACGTTCGTGCCCGGTCACGGCCCGGCATCGACTTTCGGCGAAGAACGGCGCACCAACCCGTTCGTGCGCGACGGAGTGACAGCGTGAACGCGATTCCCGAAATCTACGTCAGCACCGACGTCGAAGCCGATGGCCCGATTCCCGGACCGCATTCCATGCTGAGCTTCGCCTCGGCAGCGTTCACGGCCGACAAGCAACTCATCGGCACTTTTTCGGCCAATCTCGAAACGCTGGAAGGCGCGGCGCCCCATCCGGTCCAGGCCGCATGGTGGAAAACGCAGCCGGACGCGTGGGCCGCGTGCCGCAAGGATTTACAGAAGCCGGAGATCGCGCTGCCGGCTTATGTCGAATGGGTGGAGGCGCTGCCGGGCAAGCCGGTGTTCGTCGCGTATCCGGCGGGCTTCGACTTCACGTATATGTTCTGGTACATGATGCGCTTTGCCGAGCGCTGCCCGTTCTCGTGGTCCGCGCTCGATATCAAGACGCTCGCCTTCGCGATGACCGGCCTGCCGTATCGCAAGGCAATCAAGCCGCGTCTGCCGAAGCATTGGTTCGATGAGCTGCCGCACACGCACGTCGCACTCGACGACGCGATCGAGCAAGGCGCCCTCTTTTGCAACATGCTTGCGGAGCTGCGGGCATCGCAGGCCGCGATGGCTCGGACATCGGCCGAACCGAGCGGCGATGCCGAAGGTAAAACCGCGCAGTCAGGCCAGTGAGTTAGGGAAACTCCCTCAGTGCGGGCGCCTTGCATTGCGTTTCTTTTCTGGCGCCTCTACCATGAGAGTCAAATCGCGACCGAACGGAGGCGCAGTTGACTCTCGATACATTCTCACAAAAAATCCTGCGTCTTCTGCAACTGGACGCACGACGCTCCGTTCAGGAAATTTCCGACCAGGTCGGCTTGTCGAGCACGCCGTGCTGGCGCCGCATCAAGGATATGGAGCAATCGGGCGTCATTCAGCGCTATACGGCGCTGCTCGACCGCGAGAAACTCGGCCTTCACGTCTGCGCGCTCGCGCATATCCATCTCACGCGTCACACCGAAGGCGGCGTCGAGCAGTTCGAGCGGGAAATCGCCACTTGTCCGGAAGTCACCGAGTGCTATAGCACGACCGGCGAATCCGATTACATCCTCAAGATCGTTGCGCCGGATATCAAGGCGTATGACGCGTTCCTGCACGATCGCATCTTCAAGATTCCCGCCGTCGCGCAAGTGCGAACGAGCGTGGTGCTTCGCGAAATCAAGTTCGACACGCAATTGCCGCTCTGAGCGGCGTTTTAGCGTGGCGTATCGATCGCGCGCTTCGTCGCCGAGGCGGGCGCGTAATCCAGCGCTTGTGCGATGTGAATCTCACGCGCTCCGATCTTGCGCCTGAGCGCGTCGAAATCGATCGACTCCAGTTTCGCTGCGGTGTCCGGCGCGCCTGGCGCGGGCAGCATGACATCGACATTGAAGCCGCTGCTCAGGTAATGCAGGTTCAAGCTCTCGACGGGCATTCCGTGTTGTGCGAACGCCGCCCGCACAGCGTCGCTGACGGTTGAACGCAACGGAAAGTTGCCCGGCAGCGGATTGAGTTCATCGAGTTCGGGGTCGACATGAATGAGTGCGTCGATGACCCGCGTGTCGGCCAGCATGTTCGCGCGCGCCGATTCGGCGATGTAGTGGCCTTCCGAAACCGAGATGAGCGGATCGACCAGAATGTGCGCATCGACGATGGCGAGATCGCCCATTTTGCGTGTGCGGAACTCATGGACCTCACGCACGCCGGGCGTGGCCAGCAGAATAGTTCGCAAATCCTCGGTAGTCGTTTGATCGAGCGCGCGATCGGAAAGGTCTTGTAATGCGTCCCACGCAAACGTCCATCCCATCTTGCCGATCATGAAACCGACGAGCGCAGCGGCGATCGGGTCCAAAATGCGGAATCCGGCCAGACTGCCGATTATCCCAAGCGCGACAACCAGCGAAGAAGCGGCATCGGATCGCGCGTGCCACGCATTTGCGACGAGCATCGAGGAGCGCACCCGTTCAGCCGCCCGCAGCATATAGCGAAAGAGCGCTTCCTTGGAAAGGAGCACGATTATCGCAACAGCCAGCGCGCCGACCTTTACCGGCGGAATATCCTGAAGGTTGACGATTCGCGCGCCTGCGCGCCATAGCATTCCGACGCCCACCGCGACGAGTAATCCGCCGAGGAATAATGACGCCACGGTTTCATACCGGCTATGCCCGTAGTTATGATCGACGTCCGGGGCCGCGCCTGCGTGCTTGTTCGCAATCAACACGAGAAAATCCGACACGATGTCGGCAAGCGAATGAACGCCATCCGCAATCAGTGCCTGTGAGTGCGCAACAAAGCCCACGACGAGTTGCGCTGCGGTAAGCCCGCTATTTACCGCGATGCTCGTCCAGGTGGTTCTTCGGGCAACCTCCTGCTTTTCCGCAGCGTGCGTTGTTGAAAGCGGCATGTAATTATGCTCGGTGTACTCGGGCCTTTTCAGATTCCTATTTTATCAGCGGTGCGTCGCGACGCTTTTATGCGTCAACGACAATAGTCCGGAATCGGCCTTGAACACGCCGGCTGCGTGCAGAATAAGTGACCGAAGAGGCCGTTTATGCAACTGCGAAATAAAAAAGCCGCGTGTCGAGACGCGGCTTTTCAGGCACGATCCTGCTCAGCGCTTATTTGCCGATGAGGAAGCTGTCCCGATCCTGTCCGGCGATCCACTTCGGCGGCTTGCCGCGACCGGACCACGTGCTGCCGCTTTCGGGATCACGATATTTCGGCGCCACACCAGAACGGCTGCGCGCCGCCTTCGTACCTTTAGCACCCCGACCGCCAGCCAGTTCCTGAAGCGTGATCCCGTAATCCGCCATTTTCTGCTTGATCTCATTAAGCACTTCGGCGTATTCGCGCGACTTGGCTTCTTCAATCTGGCGTTCGAGAGACTCGCGTTGTGCGAGGAGTTCCTTGTATGACGGCATGGCAATTCCCTAAGTGGTTTGCTGGCTTGCGAATCAACGCGCTCGCTTTCAGTTATCAGTATAGCCTCGGCTGGCACGCAGATTAACACAGTTCTCTTTAACGCGGCATGTGCGAATCGCCACTTAATAAAAAGTTTCGCAACTTTCTTCGTAACATTTGCCGAAAATTCCGAAGTTTGGCGCGGCTGATGAGCTGGTGTAAAAAACCCGCTCCTTTGACCTGCCGCCGGCAGCGTGGCATCCGATGAAAACAACGACGATAAAGTCAGCCGCAAAGTTTCATGAGATGACAATTTACCCGGTTCATTGAGCCAGTCTGTGCGATCGCCGCGAAATCGGGCCGCAACAAGCCGGATTTATCGCTGTGAAATGTCGCGTTGCCGCTCGAAACAATCCTTTAGCGCCGCTTTCAATTCCTCGTTCGTCTGTTTCGGGTAATCGAATGTAAAACGATTGCGCGTAGCGGTAAGCAGCAAATCGCAGCCGTACCGGTCCACCCCCAATAAGCGGAGATTCTCCGGGCGGCCCGCGAAAGCATCAAAATATTCCCATAACGACGATTCGTCTGCCGCGCTAACCGGTGGCAGCGCATCGAGTTCTTCGCCGGCGAGCCATCCCATCGCGCCGAATCCGCCGATATACCGCATGCGTTCCACCGACATCACCCAGAAAGAGAAATCGCCGAGTTCCAGATAACGCGCCGCATCCGGGTGATACCGCAGATAACGGCGCGCGAGTTCGGCGCCCTCCTCCGGGCTCGCGGGCGCGAAGCTGCCGAGCATCGTCAGGCGTTGACCGTCCAGCACGCCGCCGTCCGCCGGATGTGCGACCAGAAACCCGGCGCGCGCATCGGCGTGAAGATTGCGCGTGTGCTCGGCAAGATGGCTGATCAGCAGCATCGGCACGTGACGAGCGGTCGGCGCGAACGGCAGCGCTGTCGGATAGGGAAAGCCGCGCGGCTCGCGCGAATGCGTGGCGAGCGTGCCTTCGGACATGCGATGCAGCAAATGAAGCGGCGCTTGCGGTGGAATGTTCATGCAGGTCTCGTTCGTTCGTCGATTCGTCGAACGATGGTAATGCAGCGCATCCCAGCGTGTCGCCTGGCCGTTCGATAGAATCGAAAGCCTTCGCGTCCGATGGCATCATGCCCGGTCACGCTCTCGTTTCGCGCAACCTTCAAAACGGTTCCTCTCGTGTCCGACTCGACTACCGCCTCCGCCGCCTGCGAAATCAATCCGACGCTCGCGCTGCATCGCAGCCTTCCGCATGCCACGCGCGTCCGTGCACGCTACGCGACGATGGCCGTCTTCTTCATCGCGGGCATGATGTACGCGTCGTGGGGCGTGCACGTGCCGACCGTGCGCGACAAGTTCGCGCTCAGCCCGGGCATGCTGTCGTTTGCACTGCTCGCCGTCGCGGGCGGTTCGATCTTTGCGATGCTCACGGCCGGATCGTGGATCGCGCGTGCCGGCACGCGCACCGCCTGCCTGGCGGGCGGCATCACGATGATGCTCTGCGGCTCGCTGATCCTGGTGACGCCTTCGTATTGGCTGCTCCTGATCGTGCTTGCGATCTTCGGCTTCGGCATGGCGACGCTCGATGTCGCGATGAACGCCGAAGCGAGCGCGGTCGAACAGGCATTGGGGCGCCCGATCATGTCGTCGCTGCACGGCATGTTCAGCATCGGCGGGATGGCGGGCGCGGCAGTCGGCGGCGCGCTGCTCGCGCACGGGCTCTCACCCGCCGCACATCTCGCGCTCGCATCGGGCGTGAGCCTCATCGTCCTGCTCGTTTCGATGCCCGCCGTGTTACCGCATGTTCCTCATCACGACGAGCACGCAAAGGCGTCGTCGTCGAACCGCTGGCGCTCGGGCGCGCTGTGGGCGCTCGGCGGCCTGGCGCTGATTGCGCTGATCGCGGAAGGCGCGATGTACGACTGGGCCACCGTCTATATGCGCGATGTCGTCGAGGCCACGCCGTCGGTGTCGAGCGCGGCCTACGCGGCGTTCTCCGGCGGCATGGCGGCCGGGCGCTTCGGCGGCGACGCGGTGCGCGCGCGTTTCGGTGCGCCGCAACTGATCTTCGGAAGCGCGGGTCTCGCGTTCATCGGCATGGTGATGGCGCTCGTGTTGCCGAACACCATCGCCACGATGACCGGATTCACGCTGATGGGCCTCGGTCTCGCGAACATGATGCCTGTGCTGTTCGCGGCGGCGGCGCGCGTCGAAGGCGTCACCGCGGCCGAAGGACTCGCGCAGGTCGCGGGCCTCGCGTACTTCGGCTTGCTGCTCGGGCCGGTGCTGATCGGCGGGGTCGCGCAGATCAGCACGCTGCCGACCGGCCTGTGCGTCGTGGCGGCGTGCTGCCTGATCATCACGGTCATCGGGCCGCGCATTCTGAAGCGCTGGAAAATATAAAGCGCGCGGGCCTTTCGGCTCCGCGCGCTTTCCGAGACCGAAGTCCCGCGTCGATTACATCTTCACGACGTCGAGCAGCGTCTTCTTGCCGCCCTTGTAGTTGTACAGCGAGATCACGCCGTGCTTCAGATCGCCCTTCGAATCGAAGGTCGTCTGGCCGATCACGCCCTTGTAGTCCGTATTCGGCATCGCGGCGACGATCTTGGCCGGATCGGTCGAGTTGGCGCGCTTCATCGCGTCGACGATGATGTACACCGCGTCATACGTGAACGGCGCGTAGATCTGGATCGGCTGGCCGAAGCGCTTCTGGAACTTGTCCGCGAACTGCTTGCCGCCGTCCATCTTCTCGAGCGCCATGCCCGCTTCCGAGCACACGACGTTGTCGGTCGCGTCGCCGGCCAGATCCGACAGCTTTTCGGTACAGACGCCGTCGCCCGCGAGAACCTTCGCGCGCAGGCCGAGCTGCTTGGCTTGCTTGGCGAACGGGCCGCCGGTCGCGTCCATGCCGCCGTACATCACGGCGTCGGGGTTTTCGCCCTTGATCTTGGTCAGAATGGCGCGGAAGTCGACAGCCTTGTCGTTGGTCGCGTCATGCGAGATCACCTTGAGGCCGAGCGACTTGGCGGTCTTCTCGAATTCGTTCGCGAGACCCTGGCCGTAAGCGGTCGAATCGTCGACCACGGCAACCGTCTTCACCTTCAGGCTCTTCGCCGCGTAGTTGGCGAGCGCCGGGCCTTGCTGCGCATCGGTCGCGACGACGCGATACGTCGTCTTGAAGCCTTGCTGCGTGTAGGTCGGGTTCGTCGCCGACGGGGAGATCTGGACGATGCCCGCGTCGCTGTAAATCTTCGAAGCCGGAATAGACGTACCGGAGTTCAAGTGACCGACGACGCCGACGACCTTGTCATCGACCAGCTTCTGCGCCACCTGCGTGGCGGTGCGCGGGTCGGCTGCGTCGTCCTGCGCGTCGAGTTCCAGCGTGATCTTCTGGCCGCCGATCGTGAGACCCTTGGCGTTGATCTCTTCGACTGCGAGCCGCGCGCCGTTTTCGTTATCCTTGCCTAGGTGAGCAATGCCGCCGGTCAGCGGAGCGACGTGACCGATCTTGACGACCTGGTCGGCTGCTGCGGACGTTGCCAACGTAGCGAACAGCACGGCTGCAGCGCTGATCGGCAACAGTTTGTGAAGCTTGGTGTTCATGTAAGTCTCCAGTTTCGGTCCCAAAAACAACGTAATCGCCCTGTGCCCCGTCTTTCATCACGATCGCTCAGTCCCGTGGACGACCACGCCGGATGCATCGTCATGCACTTGGCAAGTCCTTCCGGCGGCCGTTCGTGGCAGCCGCCATCCGCACTGCGCGCAAGTGTAGGGTTGTCAAATTAATTTAGGGAAGTTTTTTAAGATAGTGGTGTCACTACCAATTAACGGCCAGTTGTGATGCGCCGCCGTTTGTGGTGGTGTTCGCGCGAAGACGCCCTGTGCATGCGGGTTTGCGCGACATCGGCGCGCAAAGGTTTGACTGTCATTCAAGTTCGATTGGCACGCACCGATAATCCCTGCCGGCCGTCATCATTAGCCTGTTCTTTTAAAGCTTCTTTTTAGCTTGCGTTTAGATCGGAGGCTCTAAAAACCGGCTGCGCGTCAAACGGCGTGCCAAGCGCAGGGCGGACGGTCAGGGCGACTGAAAGGGAAAGCTGGCAAACTCACCCGGCCAACCTTTTCACATACGCAAGGAGTATCGACGTGACCGTACCCGTGACTTCCCGCTGGATCGACATCCCGGCCGATGGCGACAGCTTCCAGGGCTATCTCGCGCTACCCAGGACAGGCACCGGGCCTGCCGTGATCATCCTGCAGGAGATCTTCGGCGTGAACGGCCACATACGCAGCGTCGCCGATCAATACGCCGCCGATGGCTATGTCGCGCTCGCGCCCGACGTCTTCTGGCGCACGCAGCCGCGCGTCGAGCTGGGCTACGAAGGCGCGGATCGCGAAAAGGCGATGGAACTGCTGCAAAAGACCAAGCTCGACGCCGCTGTCGCCGATGTCGGCGCGGCCGCGGATGCGCTGGGCGCGCTGCCCGAGGTGACGGGCAAGATCGCCGCGATCGGCTATTGCTTCGGCGGCCGGCTCGCGTATCTCGCGGCGGCGCAGGGTTCCGTCGATCTGGCGGTGGCCTACTACGGCGGCGGCATTCAGAATGCGCTCGATAAAGCCGATCAGGTCAAAGTGCCGATGCAGTTCCACTACGGCGAACTCGACGCGCACATTCCGCCCGATGCGGTGGATGCCGTGCGCCAGAAGTTCGCCGGCCGCAAGGATTCGGCGCTGTACGTCTACCCGCAAGCCGACCACGGTTTCAACTGCGGCGATCGCGCGTCGTACAACGCCCGGGCGTCAGCGCTCGCGCACGGGCGCACGCTGACCTTCCTCGGCGAGCATCTGTAAAAGCAAACTGCATGAGCGAGCGCGCCCGCACGGGGCGCTCGTTATATCAGCGCGGGCAAGCCTTCGACGAGAAGAAAGGCGGCGAGCACACCGAGCAGCGCACCGAATACACGCAGGACGTTGTTCTTGAAATGCGTCGCGCAGGGAATGGCCCCAAGGAACAGCGCGCCAGCGAGCGCCATCGGGATGATCAGGATGAAGTCGCCGATCGTGAAGTACGTCATAGTGCGTCTCCCTTCGTCTTGCTTCTGGCTTTGATCGTCGCGCGGTGAGAAGCTGCATCGACGATTCGAGTATAGGCCGCTCAAGTCAAAGGCGTCGGTGATCTTCGTGCGATGGGAAACCCGAGCGATGCACGAAAGCCTTGCCTGACAAGGCTTGACGCGCGCCCGTTTTTAAGCAAACACGGAAAACCCTTAGCTTCGCTTCTTTTCAACCGGCTTTCGACTCACGCGACCGGCGCGCGCTCGCGCCGGTTCAGGTACGTCGCGCCCGCCAGTCCGACGAGCAGCAATCCGCCGATCAGCCCGGCCACGCCCGTCCATCCGAACTCGGTCCAGAAGTGGCCGCCGTACGATCCGATCAGGCTCGATCCGATGTAATACGCGAGCAGATAGAGCGCCGCCGCCTGTCCTTTGGCCTGCGCTGCGAGCCGCCCGACCCAGCCGCTCGCGACCGCGTGGCCGGCGAAGAAGCCGAACGTCAGGCACGCGATACCGGCGATGATTACCGGCAGCGCGTTCGACAGCGTCAGCGCAATGCCGAGCATCATCAGGAAGAGACTCGCGATCAGCACGCGGCCGCGTCCGAAGACATCGGCCATCTTGCCGGACCACGGCGACGCGACGACGCCCGTGAGATACACGGTGAAGATCGCGCCGATCTGCGTCTGATTCAGTTGAAACGGCGCGCCGAGCAGCCGGTAACCGACGTAGTTGTAGAGCGTGACGAAACTGCCCATCAGCACGAAGCCGATGAGGAACAGAAACGGCAAGCCGCCGTGCCTCAAATGGCCGGCAAGCGAGCGCCGATGATGCGCGAACCCGACGCCGCGCCGAGGCTTGAACCGCCGCGACGGCGGCAGGAGCGAACGGAACGCGAGCGTGGCGAGCAAACCCAGCAGCCCGATGCCGCCGATCGCGACGCGCCAGCCGAACAGGTCCGCGAGGATGCCGCTGATCACACGCCCCGCCATCCCGCCGATTGCAGTCCCGCCGACATACAAACCCATCGCGAGACCGAGGCCTTCCGGATGCACTTCCTCCGCGAGATACGCCATCGCGACGGCGGGCACGCCGCCGAGCGCGAAGCCTTCGAGTGCGCGCACCGCGAGTAGCGCGTGCCAATCGGGCAGCACCGCGGCGATGACCGTCAACACCGACGATGCAAGCAGCGAAAGCGTCATCAAACGGTGGCGGCTCCAGCTTTCCGAGACGAATCCCGCGATGAAGATGGCAATCGCGAGCGCCGCCGTGCTCACCGACACCGCAAGCGCGCTGACAGCCGGACTGACGCCGAATGCCTTCGTGAACTCGGGAAGCAACGGCTGCACGCAATACAGCAGCGAGAAAGTCGCGTAGCCGGCGAACAGCAGCGCAAGCGATGCACGCCAGTAGGCGCGCGAGCCGCGTTCGAGATACGGCGCGGCGTCGGCGGCGCGGTTGGCATTATCGTCGGCGTTCGGGCGCTCGGGCGCCGGTGCAGCATTCACGAATGAAGTCTCCGCTGAAAAACTCTCGACGATACGCCGATCCCTAGGGTTTTGCCTAATACGACACACGCTCTTCGGCGACGATCACCGAGTAATTACTGCGAGTCGTCTGCGATCGGCAACATAACGAGCCAAATGGCGTCGCGCCGACGCATCGCGATGCGCTAAAGTAAGAGCACAATCGTTCATGAAAGCCGCGCATGTCGCGCTTCCCGCAACAAAGACGCGGCGATTGTCTGGTGCACGAGCCGTGAAAAGCCTGTGCTTGGTGAAATATATGACCGGCGTTTTATCCTCAGCCGGCGTTGAAACGGGGATTCATCATGCAAATCGGTTCGATTGTCCGCTCTGTGCATATTGCCGTGCCTCAGGGTGCGCGCGGCATCGTCATGCGCATTCTCGGTGACATGGCGATGGTCGCCTGGTACGCGGGCGAGCCCGGCGTGACCAAGCTGCTCAATACGGAGCCGTTCTTTCTCGAAGACCTGATCGATACGGGCGATGTCGTGCGCCCGTCGAACACGGTCGTTCATTGAACGGCGCCGCATCGTTGATGTAATGATGCCGCCCGCGCGAAGGCGCGGCACAATGCCGGGATGAACCCAATCGATCCCGATTCCCAAGGCGCGCCTGCCGATGACGCGCCGCCCTTCGCCGGCCTCACGCCCGAGCGCGTGCTCGATGCGCTGGACAGCGTGCTGATCCCCGTGGGCACACGCACCGACGGCCGCCTGCTGCCGCTCAACAGCTACGAGAACCGCGTCTATCAGGTGGGCGTCGAAGACGGCGCGCCGGTCGTCGCGAAGTTTTATCGTCCGGAACGCTGGTCGAATACGGCGATCCTCGAAGAACATGCATTCGTCGCCAGTCTCGTCGAACGCGAGATTCCGGCGGTGCCGGCGCGCGTGCTCGAAGGCGCGACGCTGCACGAATTCGACGGTTTCCGCTTCTCGGTTTTCGAGCGCCGCGGCGGACGCGCGCCCGATCTCGACCACACCGATACGCTCGAATGGCTCGGGCGCTTCATCGGGCGCATTCACGCGGTGGGCGGACTCGAGTCTTATCGCGAGCGACCCACGCTCGATATCGAGACGTTCGGCTACGAACCGCGCGATTTTCTGCTGACGCATGGCTTCATCCCCGCCGATGTGCGCGAAGCCTGGGAAACCGTCGTATCGATGGCGCTCGAAGGCGTCGCGCAATGCTTCGACCGCGCGGGCGACGTGCGGCATCTGCGTCTGCACGGCGACTGTCATCCGAGCAACGTGCTCTGGACCGACGCGGGCCCCCATTTCGTCGATTTCGACGATAGCCGAATGGGTCCGGCGATTCAGGATTTATGGCTGCTGTTGCCCGCCGGACGCGCGGACGCATCGCGCGCGCTCACGGATCTGCTCGCCGGCTACGAAGATTTCTGCGAGTTCGATCAGCGTGAACTGCATCTCGTGGAAGCCTTGCGCACGCTCCGGCTGATCCACTACTCCGCGTGGCTGGCGCGCCGCTGGAACGATCCCGCGTTTCCGGCCGCCTTTCCCTGGTTCAACACGCAACGCTATTGGGAAGACCGCATCCTCGAACTGCGCGAGCAAGTCGGCGCGATGCAGGAAGGGCCGCTCTGGCCCGTCTGAAACTTTTCGTGACATTCGCGCACTGTCAGGCAATCGCAAAGCATTGAAAAGCGCTTTGCCGCGTGTAATGATAACAATTCTCATTTGCCCGCCTTTCGTCGATCGCCGCGCGTTCGTTCGCGTATAGCCGATCGGGGCGCGGCTTTGCCTGCTAACGCCCGATCTGGAGAGACGCGTGAACGCGCCTGACACCCTCAATCCGCAGCCGCCCGCGACGAGCGGCCCGACGCACTATCGCCCGCATGGACGCCTCATCGACGATGCCGAGCAATTCGCGCGCAAGAACCGCTCGCGCCGCTCGACGTTTCTGAAGTGGCTGCGCAAGGTGCACGGCTGGATCGGCTTGTGGGGCGCGCTGCTCGGCCTGCTGTTCGGCATGACGGGCTTTCTGCTGAATCACCGCGCGCCGCCGCTGCGCATTTCCACGGGCGAGCCGCAGGTTTCGCAGATGCAGATGCCGCTGCCCGCCGAAGGCTTCAAGACGCCGCGCGACATGGGCGCGTGGCTGAAGAAGGAATTGAAGCTCGATGGCAACCTCGGGCGCACGCGCCGCGAGCCGGCGCATCCGGTCGGCTGGGGCGACAGGAGCACCATGCAGCCGGAGCAATGGTCGGTGATGGTGGCATCCCCCGGCGGCAGCGTGATGGCCGAGTACTGGGTGGGCAACAACTTCGTGTCGGTGAAACGCACGGAAAACACCGTCCTCGCGATGATGACCAACCTGCACAAGGGCGTGGGCCTGAGCGTGGGCTGGGTGCTGCTCATCGACACGTTTGCGGGCAGCATCGTTCTTCTTTCGCTGACCGGCGTGTTGCTGTGGACCGAGTTGAACAAGAAGCGAACGGCGGGCGTGGTGATCGTCGCGACATCGTTGATCGCGGCGATTGTTTGCGGGTTGATGTGACTTCCGGCTACGCGGCGCGCTTTCCCGTCCCCGGGTTATGCCGCGTGGGTCACAGATAAAGGCCGCTCCCCAGCACCACGATCGTCAGCACATCGAACGCCGCTCAGAAAATCTTGAGCGGCATTCCGCCCGGCAGCACATCGCCGATCAAAACCTCCCCGGGCATTCGATGCAGACTTCGAGCCAAGGAGGGAAAGGCTTCGCGTCAGCCTATCCGGCCACGCAAACGAGAGATGCGGACCAAGGACGCATCGTCAGGATTTCGTAGTCATTGCGGCGCGCTCAGACGCCGCACACTTCGCCTCTCCCCGCTACCTCGCGCGCCGCCTTCGCGCCTTCGACCTGCAACAACTCCGGCAACGACACGCCGTTCTTCGCCGCCGTGACCTCCGCGAGAATCGACACGGCAATCTCCGGCGGCGTCCTGCTGCCAATGTAGATGCCCACCGGTCCATGCAGCCGCGCGAGTTCGGCCTCGCTGAGATCGAACTCCTTGAGGCGCTCGCGACGTGCCGCGTTATTGCGCCGCGAACCGAGCGCGCCGACATAGAACGCGCGTGTCTTCAACGCTTCCATCAACGCGAGATCGTCGAGCTTGGGATCGTGCGTGAGCGCGATCACCGCGCAGCGCTCGTCGAGCTTCATGTCCATGACGGTGTCGTCGGGCATGGTGCGCACGATCGTCGTACCCGGCACGTTCCACTCTTCCGTATATTCCTCGCGCGGATCGCAGACGGTGACCTGATAGTCCAGCCCGACCGCGATGCTGCACAGATACTGCGACAGCTGCCCCGCGCCGATCACCAGCATCCGGTAGCGCGGGCCGTGAATCGTCAGAAGCCGCGCGTCGTCGAAAAGCACGCCGTCGGTGGCTTGCGCGGGTTCGAGGTGCACATCGCCCGTCGCCATGTCGAGCGTGCGCGCGACGAGCCTGCCGCTTTCCACCGCCGCGCACAGTTCGGCAATGCCGCTCGACATCGTCAAAGGTTCCAGCACGAGCTGGATCGTGCCGCCGCACGGCAAGCCGAACCGGTGCGCCTCTTCCGCGCTGATGCCGTACTTCACCGCCTCCGGCTTCGTCTGCTCGATGCCCCGTTGCCGCACGCGGTCGATGAGATCGTCCTCGATGCATCCGCCCGACACCGAGCCGACGACGTGACCATCGCCGCGCACGGCGAGCATCGCGCCCTCGGGCCTCGGCGACGAACCCCACGTCTTCACCACCGTCACGAGCAACACGCGATGCCCCTCTTCGAGCCATCGCGCGCTGTTCTTCAGGACTTCGAGATCCACGCTGTCCATGATTTCTTTCCTTTCTCCTGCCCTTCCTGCACTTCTCCGCCGTTTTCGTCGGCGGCGCCTGCACCCTGCGATTCCTGCCCGCCCTGCAACTGCGCGCTGAACCGCTTGAAGAATTCACCCGCAATCTTACGCGCCGCGCCGTCGACAAGCCGCGAGCCGATTTGCGCGAGCTTGCCGCCGACCTGCGCGTGCGCACTGTAGCTGAGCTTCGTCGTGTCGGCTTCGTCGCCGGGTTCGAGGTTCACGGTCGCGCTGCCCTTGCTGAAGCCGGCCGCGCCGCCCTGCCCTTCGAACACGATCGTGTAAGTATGCGGGGCGTCGATATTCGTGAGCTCCATTCTGCCCTTGAAGCGCGCCTTAACCGGCCCGACCGACGCGGTCATCGCGACGTTGTAGGCGTTCTCGCCGTCGGCGTCGATGCTGTCGCAGCCGGGAATGCAGACCTTCAGCATCGACGTGTCGTTGAGCGCTTCCCACGCGCGCGCCTGAGGCACGGGTAACGTGTGTGTTTCGGTCAGTTCCATCGCGGGCCTCCCAAGGGCTTGTGTTGCGACAGGACGGCGAGTTCGCGGCCCACAGCGCCGAGGCTGTCGAGGTTATGGGCCGCGAGCATCGCATCGACGTGCGGCAGGATCGCGCGCACGCCTCGCGCGCGCGGCGTGAAATCGGCGAAGCGCAACAGCGGATTGAGCCACACGAGCCGATGCGCGAAGCGTCTGAGCCGTTGCATCTCGGCATCGAGCACGTCGATGGCTTCGTGATCGAGGCCATCGGTGACGAGCAGCACCGTCGCCCGACCGGCCAGCACACGGCGGGCCCAGCGTCGATTGAACTCCGCGAGCGCCGCGCCGATGCGCGTGCCGCCCGACCAGTCCGCCACCTGTGCCCCGAGCGTCGCGATGGCGACATCGGGATCGCGTTCGCGCAATGCGCGCGTCGCATTGGTCAGGCGCGTGCCAAACAAGAATACCTGGAGACGTTCGCGCGACTGCAATAGCGCGTGACAGAAATAGAGCACGGCACGCGAGTACGCGCTCATCGATCCGGAAATGTCGAGCAGCAAGACGAGCGGCGGCCTGCGCTCGACCGCCGCGCGATACTTCCACACGGTCCAGTCGCCGCCCGAGCGGACGGCATGGCGCGCGCTCGCCTTGAGGTCGGCGTGCGTGCCGCGCGACGCCGCCTTCAGCCTGCGCGTCGGCTCGGTCGCGAGCGGCATCCGGTGCGCGCGGATCTGATGCCGCAGCGTGCGCCATTCGTCGGCGCTGAGCGTATCGAAGTCGCGATGACTCAGGCGTTCCTGCGAGCTGAACGTGATGCGCGCGTGCGCCTCTTCGGGTTTCGATTCCGACGCCTGCGCTTTCGATGCCGCGGCGCGCGTCGCCAATGCATCGGCTAGACGGTTGTTGCGCTTCGGCGGCGGCAGGCCGCCCTTCACCTTCGGCAGCAATAGCGCGCGCAGCTTGCCTTCCCAGTCGGGATCGCGCCAGAAGAGATCGAATGCGGCGTCGAAGATGTCGCGCTCGTCATTCGCGTGAACGAGAAGGCACGCGAGCGTCGCGCGCACGTCGTCGCGGCGATTCAGATCGACGAGACGCAGCGCGTCGAGCGCATCCACCGCGTGCGCGGGCGACATGCCGAGACCCGCGGCCCGCAGGAGCCTCACGAAATGCACGACATTGCGGGCGAAGGGTTCCATCGTCATGGCGTGGCGGAGAGGCATTGCGCGAGCGTGTCGGCGTCCATGCGCGCGAGATCGTCCTGATACTTGAGCAGCACGCCGAGCGTGTCCTGAACCGATTGCGGATCGAGTTCCGACACCGACAACGCCGCGAGCGCGCGGCACCAGTCGATCGTTTCCGCGACGCCCGGCGCCTTGAACAGATCCAGCGTGCGCAGCGCGTGCACGAACGCGACGGCGCGCTTCTGCAAATCCTGCCCCGCTTCCGGCGCGCGCGCCGCGACGATCGCGAGTTCGACGTCGCGCTCCGGATAACCGATCCATTGATAGAGACAGCGGCGCTTCAGCGCATCGTGGACTTCGCGCGTGCGGTTCGATGTCATTACGACGAGCGGCGGCCGCGCCGCCCGCACGGTGCCGTATTCCGGAATCGATACCTGAAAATCCGACAGCAATTCGAGCAGAAACGCTTCGAACGGCTCGTCGGCGCGGTCGATCTCGTCGATCAGCAAAACGCGGCGCGCATCGGGGTTCGCGGGATCGGGCAGCAGCGCCTGAAGCAACGGACGCTTCAGCAAGAACTCGCCGCGATACAGCGAATCGTTCGAAGGCGTCTCACCCGAGGCCTCCGCGAGCCGCAGCGCCATGATCTGCCGCGGATAGTCCCATTCGTAGAGCGCGCTGGCAGTATCGAGTCCTTCGTAGCATTGCAGACGCAACAGCGTAGTGCCGCACACGCCCGCCGCCGCTTTCGCGAGCTCGGTCTTGCCGACGCCCGGCTCGCCTTCGAGAAACAGCGGCCGCTGCATCCTGAGCGCGAGAAAGAGCGCCGTCGCGAGCTCGCGGTTCGCGAAGTACCGATGCTCGCGCAACCGCGCGAGCGTGTCGTCGATGGAGCCGGGCTCGCCCTGCATCGCGATCAGAAGGACATCGCGCGCTCGATCGCGCGGCCCGCGAGCACCGGAATCAGATGCGCGCGATATTCGGCGCTCGCGTGCATGTCCGAGTTCAGCTCGTCGGGCAGGATCCTGACGCCCCGCGCCGATGCGACCGAAAAGTCCTTCGATAACGCCGCTTCGAGCTCGGCCGGACGAAACACGGAAGACGCCGCGCCCGTCACGCCGACGCGCACGCCGTCTCCGAACTTCGCGACGAACACGCCGACGAGCGCGAAGTGCGACGCCGGATTGCGAAACTTCTCGTAGCCCGCACGCTCGGCGAGCGGGAACTCGACGGCCGTGATCAGCTCGTCGGGTTCGAGCGCGGTCGTGTACATGTCGATGAAGAAATCGTCCGCGCCGATGCGCCTTCTGTCCGTCACGACGGTCGCGTTCAGCGCGAGCACGGCGGACGGATAGCACGCCGCCGGATCGTCGTTCGCGAGCGAGCCGCCGATCGTGCCGCGCTCGCGCACCTGCCGGTCGCCGATGCGCCCCGCAAGGTCCGCCAGGCCAGGCAGCGCCTTCTTCACGTCGGCGTTCGATGCGACCTCCGCATGGCAGACCGCGCCGCCGATAGTGAGCGTGCTGCCATCGAGCGTGACGCCTTTCATCGACGCGATGCGCGTCACGTCGATCAGCGCCGACGGCTGCGCGAGGCGCAGGCGCATCGTCGGCAGCAGGCTCTGGCCGCCCGCGAGAAACTTCGCGTCGCCGTTCGCGCCGAGCGTGCCGACCGCCGCCTTCGCTTCGTTCGGCCGTTGATAGTCGAATGAGTACATTTTTCGGGCTCCTCAGGCGTGTTGGGCGTTGTGCATCGCGGTCCAGACGCGGTGCGGCGTCGCGGGCATCTGCAAGTCCTTCACGCCGAGCGGCGTGAGCGCATCGAGAATCGCGTTGATCACGGCCGGCGGCGAGCCGATCGCGCCCGCCTCGCCGCAGCCCTTCACGCCGAGCGGATTGTGCGTGCACGGCGTGCCCTTCGCGGTCTCCACGGTGAAGTTCGGCAGATCGATCGCGTGCGGCATCGCGTAATCCATGAAGGAGCCGGAGAGCAGCTGGCCGGTGCTGTCGTCGTAGACGCAGCGTTCGAGCATCGCCTGGCCGATGCCCTGCCCCAGCCCGCCATGCACCTGCCCTTCGACGATCATCGGGTTGATGACGTTGCCGAAGTCGTCGACCGCCGTGAATTTCTGGATGCGCGTCTCGCCCGTGTCCTGATCGACTTCGACTTCGCACACATACGCGCCCGACGGATAGGTGAAGTTGGTCGGATCATAGAACGCGTTTTCGTTGAGGCCCGGCTCCATCGTTTCGAGCGGGAAGTTGTGCGGCACGTACGCGGCGAGCGATACATCGACGAACGACTTCGTGCGGTCCGTGCCCGCGACGCTGAATACGCCGTTCTTGAACTCGATGTCCTCCACCGCCGCTTCGAGCAGATGCGCGGCGATCTTCTTCGCCTTCGCTTCGACCTTGTCGAGCGCCTTCATGATCGCCGAGCCGCCAACGGAGATCGAGCGCGAGCCGTATGTGCCCATGCCGAACGGAATGCGGCCGGTGTCGCCGTGAATGATCTCGACGTTATCGATGGAAATGCCGAGCCGGTCCGCGACGACCTGCGCGAACGTCGTTTCGTGCCCTTGTCCGTGGCTGTGCGAGCCGGTGAAGACGGTGACCGAGCCTGTCGGATGGACGCGCACTTCGCCCGCTTCGAAGAGGCCCGCGCGCGCGCCCAGCGCACCCGCCACGTTCGACGGCGCGAGCCCGCAGGCCTCGATATAGCACGAATAACCGATACCGCGCAGCTTGCCGTTCTTCTTCGATTCTTCCTTGCGCGCCGCGAAGCCTCTCACGTCGGCGAGTTCGAGTGCGCGGTCGAGACACGCGTCGTAGTCGCCCGTGTCGTAGGTGAGACCGACCGGCGTCGCGTACGGAAACTCGCGGATGAAGTTGCGGCGGCGCAATTCGACCGGGTCGATATTCAGCTCGCGCGCCGCCGTCTCCACGAGGCGCTCGACGACATACGTCGCTTCCGGCCGGCCCGCGCCGCGATAGGCATCGACGGGCACCGTGTTCGTGAACACGGCTTTGACTTCGGCGTAGATCGCGGGCGTCGTGTATTGACCGGCGAGCAGCGTCGCGTAAAGCACGGTCGGGATCGACGATGCGAACGTCGACAGATACGCGCCCATGTTCGCCGTCGTATGCACGCGCATGCCGATGAACTTGCCGTCCTTGTCCAGCGCGAGCTCGGCCTTGGTCACGTGATCGCGGCCATGCGCGTCGGAGAGGAAGGCTTCGGAACGCTCGGCGGTCCACTTGATAGGCCGCCCGACTTTCTTCGACGCCCACGTCAGCGCGACATCTTCCGGATAGAGAAAGATCTTCGAACCGAAGCCGCCGCCTACGTCCGGCGCGATCACGCGCAGTTTCGATTCCGGCAGTTGCAGCACGAACGCCGCCATCAGCAAACGCTCGACGTGCGGATTCTGATTCGCGACGTAGACCGTGTAGCTGTCGTCGTGCTTCGAATAGCTCGCATTGACGGCGCGCGGCTCGATCGCGTTCGGCACGAGGCGCTGGTTCACGATATCGAGCGTCGTCACGTGCGCGGCCTGGGCGAACGCGGCGTCGGTCTTCGCCTTGTCGCCGTGGCCCCAGTTGTAGCAGACGTTGTTCGGCACGCTGTCGTGCACGAGCGGCTGCCCGGCATCCGATGCGCTTGCCGTATCGACGGTCGCGGGCAGTTCGTCGTAATCGACCTCGATCAATTCGAGCGCGTCCTTCGCCTCCTTCACCGATTCCGCGACGACGAGCGCCACCTGATCGCCCACGTGCAACACCTTGTCGTGCGCGATGACGGGATGCGGCGGCTCGTGCATCGGCGAGCCGTCGGTGCTGTGGATGAGCCAGCCGCACGGCAGGCCGCCAACGTTCTCGCCCGCCATATCCTTGCCGGTGAAGATGCCGACCACGCCCGGCGACTTCATCGCCGCTTCGATATCGATGCGCCTGATCTTCGCGTGCGCGTGCGGCGAGCGCAGGAATACGCCGTAGCTTTGCTGCGGCATGACCACGTCGTCGGTGTACTGGCCCGCGCCCGTCAGGAAGCGATAGTCTTCCTTGCGCTTGACGCCGGCGCCGATCAGTTTCTGTTGCTCAGGGGCATTCATCACGGTCTCCTTGCGCCCGGAGTTGGCGCTTTAACGCCTTGCTCGAGCCCGCACAGGGCGAGAAAGGCGCGATTCATCGTTTCGTAAGGGAGATGGGCGTCGCGTCAGGCGCCGGATTTCATGGCCTGCGCGCCGTGGAGAACGGCTTTCACGATGTTGTGATACCCCGTGCAGCGACACAGATTGCCGTCGAGCTGTTCGCGCACGTCTTCTTCGGAAAGGTCCGGTGATTGCGCGGCCAGCGCGCTCGCGGTCATCACCATGCCCGGCGTACAGAAGCCGCACTGCAAACCGTGACATTCCTTGAAGGCCGCCTGCATCGGATGAAGCTGGCCGTCCTTAGCCATGCCTTCGATGGTCGTCACTGTCATGCCATCCGCCTGCACGGCGAGGATGTTGCACGACTTGATCGCGCGGCCGTCGAGATGAACGGTGCACGCGCCGCACTGCGCGGTGTCGCAGCCGATATGCGTGCCGGTGAGCCTGAGTTGATCGCGGAGGAACTGGACGAGCAGAAGATGCGGTTCGACGGTGGCGGTCACGGGTTTCCCGTTGACCGTCAGGCTGATGCTGAGCGCCATTTTCACTGTCTCCTTTGCGATCAGAGCCGGCGCTTTTGCGCCTCACTCTGATCCCATGCAGTTTCACTGCTGTGGGATGGACCAGCCTTGCGCCACGCACCTGCCTACTGCCGCCGCGAGCGTTCAGCCGGATTGGGTGTTATGTGATTGTGACATCGAGTAAAACACAAATCGGCGGGCGTCGCTATCCGCGCGAACGTCCGTCCCATATTCACGGAATCGCGGCCGCAAAAGCAAAGCGCCGCCTCTCGGGCGGCGCTTTTGCGAAGGACGATGGCGCTCAGTGCGCCACGGTTTCGCGCTTCTTCTGCGCGTTGGCGGCCGACGCGGCGGCACGCGGCGCTTCGAGAGGCGCGCGTCCGAGTACCGAGTGGCGGCGCGAGTACAGGAAGTAGATCGCAAGGCCGATCACGAGCCACACCGCGAACGCGATCCATGTCATCGCCTGGAGATTCATCATCAGGAACAGGCACGAGGCCACGGCGAGAACGGGCACCACGGGCACGCCCGGGCAGCGGAACGCGCGCGGCAGATCCGGATGCGTGCGGCGCAGGATCAGCACGGCGATGGAGACCATCGAGAACGCGGCGAGCGTGCCGATGTTGATCAGTTCGGCGAGCACGTTGAGCGGGACGAGCGCACCGATCAGGCCGAAGAAGATGCCGACCAGCCACGTCGTGAAGAACGGCGTCGCGAAGCGCGGGTGCACGCTCGACAGCCGCGCGGGCAAGAGGCCGTCGCGCGACATCGCGTAGATGATGCGCGTCTGACCGTAGCTCATCACGAGAATCACGGTGAGCATGCCGAGCACGGCGCCGAGATCGATGAAGCCCGCGACCCAGTTCTGGCCGGCCATTTGAAGCGCGAACGAGACCGGATGCGGATTGTTCGCGAACTGCGCCGCCGGCACGATGCCCGTCACGACAGCCGCGACCGCCACGTACAGCACCGCGCACACCGCGAGCGACGAGATGATGCCGATGGGCAGATCGCGCTTCGGATTTTTCACTTCCTCGGCCGCTGACGACACCGAATCGAAGCCGATGAACGCGAAGAACATCACCGCCGCCGCGCCGAACACGCCGGACCAGCCGTTCGGCATGAACGGATGCCAGTTCGCCGGCTTGACGTGGAACACGCCCACGGCGATCACGAGCAGCACGACCGTCACCTTGATCGCGACCATGATGTTGTTCACGCGCGTGGATTCCTTAACGCCGACCGAGAGCAGCGACGTGATCGCCATCATCACGAGAAACGCGGGCAGGTTGAAGAAAGTGACGTGGCCGGGCACGGCGCCCGGCGCGGCGGAAAGCGCCGTAGGCAGCGAAATGCCGAAGCCCGACAGCAGCGATTGCAGATAGCCCGACCAGCCGACCGACACCGCCGACGTCGCAAGCCCGTATTCGAGCATCAGGTCCCAACCGATGATCCACGCGGCAAGCTCGCCGAGCGTCGCGTACGAATAGGTGTAGATGGAGCCGGCGACGGGAATCGTCGACGAGAATTCGGCGTAGGCGAGGGCGGCGAAGCAGCAGGCGATCGCCGCGACGATGAACGAAATCATGAGCGCCGGACCGGCCTGCACGGCGCCGGTGCCGGTCAGCACGAAAATCCCCGTGCCGATGATGGCCCCGATCCCGAGGAATGTCAGATCGAGGGCGCCGAGCGTCTTCTTGAGCGACGTGCTTTGCGCGCCGGCCAGCATGTGCTCGATATTTTTCTTGCGGAACAACGACATTGCGATGAGTCTCCTTCTGGCGCGCGGGCGCCCTGCTGCGGGAAAACCCGACATTTTATCGGAGACTCGGAGATTGCCCGGTAAATGGGCACCGGGCGCGCTTTTGCGGCGATTTTCTACAGATTCATCCTCGATTTATCTTGTACAAGATAAATTGTTATCCGGCGATGGCCGGATTCATATCGACGAGACGGTTGCTCATCACATAGAAAGTAAGCTCCGCGTTGTTCGCGAGCTTCATCTTTTCCAACAACCGTGCGCGATAAACGCTCACCGTTTTAACCGAAAGCGATAAGGCATGAGCGATGTCGGTCAGCCGCTTTCCCGAGGCGAGCATGCAGAGCGTCTGATATTCGCGGTCAGACAGCTTTTCGTGCGGCAGGCGCTCGGTGTCGAGCGCAACGTAAGTCGCGAGCGCTTCGGCCATTTCGGGGCTCACGTACTTGCGGCCCGCCGCGACCTGCTGGATCGCGCCGATCATCAGCGCCGGGTCCGCCGTCTTCGATACGTAACCCGACGCGCCCGCCTTCAGCGCGCGCACCGCGTATTGATCCTCCCGATACATCGAAAACATGAGCACCGGCAGACGCGGACTTTCGCGCTTGAGACGCTTCAGTACGTCGATACCGTTCACGTCCGGCAGCGAGATATCGAGCATCGCGACGTCGAGCGGACGGCGCGCGGCCAGCGCGAGCGCCTGCATGCCGGTCTCCGCCTCCGACACTTCGGAAGCAACGCCACGTTCCAGAAGCAATTGCGCGACGCCGCGGCGCACGATGGCGTGGTCATCGGCGAGCAGGATTCTGAGCATCGCGGGCGGCCTCAGGCGCTGAACATGTGTGGCGTGACGAGCGCGAAGAGACCGGGACGCGCCGCGGTCCACGGCAGACGCGCGCGCACGCATGCGCCGACGGGCTTCGCCGCCGCGACGCGCAGATTGCCGCCGAGCGCCTCGCAGCGCGCGCGCATCCCCGAGAGGCCGAAGCGCCCGCCCTTGCGTCGTGCGGTCGCGCTGATGCCGACGCCGTCGTCGGTGACAGTCAGCATCACGCCTTGGCCATCGAGCGAAATGGTCACGCTCGCGCGCGCCGCCTGCGCGTGGCGTGCGACGTTGCAGAGCGCTTCCTGCATCACGCGAAAGAGTGCGAGCGACATGTCGCGCGACATGCGATCCAGCCGCGCATCGTCCGGGCAGGAGAAGTCGATGGAAATTGCCGTGCGGGCGCCGAAGCACGCGATCCAGTCGGCGAGCGTGGCGGCGAAGTTCGCGTCGAAGGTCGGCGTCTGCAACCCTTCGACGATGCGATGGCTCGTCTCGCAGACTTCCGCAAGCGCGGCGCGCGCCTGACGCAGCGCGTCGGCGAGCGCGGCGGGCGCATCGACGGGCAGCCGGTGCTCGGCGCGCGCGAGGGCGAGATTCGCGACAGTGAGCGCCGCGCCGGTTTCGTCGTGGAGATCCTGTGCAAGCGCCTGGCGCGCGCGCTCTTCCGTGGCGGCGAGCAGCGCGGCGAGTTCCTGGATACGGGCGGTGAGGCGCTGAATCTGACGATCGCCCTTGAGCTTGGCGTCGATCAGCGCGGAATAGGGAGAGGCGAACGGCGCGCCGGAGCATTCGGGCGCCGGTGACGGAACGCCCCGCAGCGGGGCGCGGCGAATCGGGCTCTCTTCGAGCGTGATCGTAGCCGACGGATTCATTCACTATCCTCGCGTTGAGCGCAACTTGAGCTACGTCCTCGGCAAGCTCACGAGAGGCGTAACTGAATTTACACTCTGTAACATCGATGACGGACTGCGCGGTCTTGCGCGCCGTTTCAGCGTTACCGGATCATATCTCAAAAATATGATAAATCCATGTCCGGCAAGGCTTCGCCGAACGAAGTTCATGTCATTTGCCAAGTCGCTGCGCATAATGCGTAGGAAAAACACCTACTGACGGCCGCCAATTTGTAACAAGACGACCTGCGGCGCGACGCGGCGAGACGAAAAAAAACCGGAGCGCGCGGCTCCGGTCTTTGCATAGGCGGTGTCTTGCCGGCTCAGCCGACGAACGCTTTCTCCACCACATAGTGGCCAGGATGATTGTTGCTGCCTTCCTGGAAGCCCATTGTGTCGAGCAACTCTCGCGTATCGCGGAGCATGTGCGGGCTGCCGCAGAGCATCACGCGATCGTTTTCGATCGAGAACGGCTCGAGCGCGAGATCCGCGAACAGTTTCTTCGTCTCGATCAGATCGGTGATGCGGCCGCGGTTCGCGAATTCCTCGCGCGTGACCGTCGGGTAATACACGAGCTTCTCGGAGACGATTTCGCCGATATGCTCATGCGCCGGCAGGTGCTCGGTGATGAAATCCTTGTACGCGAGTTCGTCGACGAAACGGCACGTGTGCGTCAGCACGATCTTCTCGTAGCGGTCGTAGACGTCCGGGTCCTTGATGATCGACATGAACGGCGCAAGGCCGGTGCCGGTCGACAGGAGCCACAGCGTCTTGCCGGGCAGCAGGTTGTCGGCGACGAGCGTGCCCGTCGGCTTCTTGCCGATGAGCACCGAATCGCCGACCTTCAGATGCTGCAGGCGCGAGGTAAGGGGGCCGTCGGGAACCTTGATGCTCAGAAATTCGAGATGCTCTTCGTAGTTCGCGCTCGCGAGGCTGTAGGCGCGCAGAAGCGGCTTGCCGTCGACTTCGAGACCCACCATCGTGAACTGGCCGTTCTCAAAGCGGAACGAGCTATCGCGGGTGCAGGTGAAACTGAAAAGCGTATCGGTCCAGTGGTGGACGCTCAGAACGGTTTGAGAATTAAGGTTGCTCATGGCTTCTTGAACTGTGCGAAAACGGTGACGCTCTGACGCTCGCGGCTGATTTGCGGCTGATTTGCGGCCGATGCCACGCCGGGCCGGCGTCGAACATAAAGCGCGCTACGAGGGCGCTGCGCTGCCCGAACAGGACGATCGAATGGGGGAAGGTCGCTGATTGACCCGAAACCCAGATTCGAAGACAGCGTTTCACGCCGCGCCATGCGTGAACGTCGCGCAAAAAACCAGACAGCCCGGCGCAATCGGCTATTTTAACCCGATAGCCGTTTCGCGGTCCGAATGTCATGACGGCGGCAAAGGCGCGCACGCGTGCCTCGTGGGCGAACGTGCGTGCTGAAGAAGTGCGCTTTTCTGCTGGCTGCATGGCCGGCGGCCAGGACCGGCGGCGATCGCTGCCGAGAAGCCGAGCCCGCATCATAGCAACGGACGCCGTCCTTATCCCGAAATACCCTCCTGGCGAAAGGCTGGGCGCGTCAGATACGTTGATCCGTCGACGGCTTTTCCCACAGATTGATGCCGCCTTCCTGCGCGTGCTGATCGATCTCCGCGAGCTCTTCCTTCGTGAACTCGAGGTTCTTCAGCGCGCCGACGTTCTCCGCGACCTGTTCCGCGCGGCTCGCGCCGATCAGCACCGACGTCACGCGCCCGCCACGCAGCGCCCACGCGAGCGCCATCTGGGCGAGGCTCTGGCCGCGCTTCTGGGCGAGTTCGTTGAGCTTGCGCACGTGCGCGAGGTTCGCGTCGCTCAGATGCTCCTGCTTGAGCGACCCGCCGCCCGGCTTGTTCACGCGCGCGTCCTGCGGGACGCCGTTCAGGTACTTGCTCGTCAGCAGACCTTGCGCGAGCGGCGTGAACGCGATGCTGCCGGCGCCGACATCGTCGAGCGTGTCGAGCAGTTCCTCTTCGATCCACCGGTTCAACATGTTGTACGACGGCTGATGGATCAGCAGCGGCACCTTGTGCTCCGCGAGCAGCTTCGCCATTTCACGCGTCTTCGTCGCGGAATACGATGAGATGCCGACATAGAGCGCCTTGCCCGAATGCACGGCCGTCGCAAGCGCGCCTGCTGTTTCTTCGAGCGGCGTGTCGGCGTCGAAGCGGTGCGAATAAAAGATATCGACGTAATCGAGGCCCATGCGCTTCAGGCTCTGATCGAGGCTCGCGAGCACGTACTTGCGCGAGCCGCCGCCCTGGCCGTACGGGCCAGGCCACATGTCCCAGCCGGCTTTCGACGAAATCAGCAATTCGTCGCGATACGGCCGGAAGTCGTCCTTGAAGATGCGCCCGAAGTTCGCCTCGGCGCTGCCGTACGGCGGCCCATAGTTGTTCGCGAGATCGAAATGGGTGATGCCGAGATCGAATGCGGTGCGAAGAATGTCGCGTTGTGTCGAGATCGGCGTCGTATCGCCGAAGTTGTGCCACAAACCAAGCGATAGCGCGGGCAGCTTCAGCCCGCTCTTGCCGCAGGTGCGGTATTGCATCTGCGTATAACGCTCGGACGCTGCTTCGTAGGCCATGACGGATTTCCTCTGCGGATTGCGAATTGATCGGACGGCGACCGGCAGGAGAGCGCACTGGATATGCGTGTGCACGCGCCCTGCCAAGGGCGTCAATGGTAAGCCAATCGGGACAAAGCGCGCAGACGCGCTTCGCGTTCCCGCTATTCGGCATCGGCCGAATGGTCAGTAATGGGAACGATCGAACGCGAATCGGGACAAATGCAGATTCTTTTGCAAGGAACCTGACTCATGGATTCGATCGACAGACTGCGCCCCGCCTACGACTCCTTCACCGCAATCGCCGTGACCTACGGCATCGACATCTTGCTGGCGATCCTGATTCTCGCGGTGGGATGGTCGATTTCGAACGCCGTCGCGAACGCGATGCGCCGCACGCTCGGCCGCACCAATGTCGACGCCACGCTCACGCCGGTGCTGGCCAGCCTGGCGATGTGGGCGATCCGCGTCGTCGCCATCGTCGCGGCGCTCGGCAAGTTCGGCATTGCCGCAGCCAGCATCCTGACCGTGCTCGGCGCTGCCGGTCTTGCCATCGGCCTCGCGTTGCAGGGCACGTTGCAGAATATCGCGGCCGGTCTGATGCTTCTGCTGTTGCGGCCGTTTCGTGTGGGCGACTACATCGAAGGTGTGGGCACGACGGCGGGGACCGTCAATGAAATCGGACTGTTCACGACGCGCCTCACGAAAGCCGACGGCATCGTCATGTTCGTGCCGAACAGCCTCATCTGGGCGAATGCCATTACCAACTACAGCGCGAACGATCGCCGGCGCGTCGTCATTAACTTTCAGGCGCAGCATGGGCTGAAGGTCGAAACCGTGCTCGCGGAATTGCGCAACCTGATGAGCCAGGATGCGCGCATCGTGCAGGACGGGCCGTCGGCGCCGTGGGTCGCGGTCGCCGATTACACGGATACCGGCGTCAAGTACAACCTCGGCGCGTGGACGAGCCGGAGCGATCATCAGTACGTCATGGCCGATCTGCTGCGCAAGATCCAGCCCTACACGCGCGAAGAGGCGCAAGCCGCCTGAAGCGGAGTGGACGCGCCCGTGCAGACCCGCTAACCTGACGCGCCCTCAAGTTACGAGAACATGTTATGACCCGAGCGATTTCCGTTGCGCTGCTTGTCGGCGGCGTCGTGCTGCTGTATTTCGGCGGCCAGTCGTTTCATTCGCTCTCCAACGACGTCTCGCGCTTCTTCACCGGCTCGCCCACGAGCAAGACCATCTGGCTGATCGCGGGCGGGATCGTCGCGTCGCTCGCGGGGCTGATCGGCCTCGCTTTGCCGTCGAAGCGCTGAACTGAACGCTCAGACCAGCGGCACTTCCGGTTTCGACGCCGAGCGCGTGCCGGGCAGCGCCACGTTGCTCGCGCCGCGATACGTGAACACGAGCGAGAACTTCACCTGATCGGTGAGGTTTTTGCCCGCCGAGTGCAACGTGTTGCAGTGGAAGAAGACGACATCGCCCGCTTCCAGTTCGGGCGACACCGCCGTGCGAATCAGCGCCGCATTCTCGGGCAGATCGGAGCGGAAGAACTTGGCTTCGTCGAAGCGATCGGACGTAAACGGCAGCTTGTGCGAGGTGGGCACGAACCACAGTGCGCCGTTATCCACCTTTTCGTCACCGAGTGCGACCCATGCGGATACCAGATCGTCGCGCTCGAACGCCCAGTAGCGCACATCGCGATGCCAGCCCGTCAGGCTGCCGTACGCGGGGTGCTTCGTCATCATGCAGTTGTGATGTGCGCGCGACAGATACGGCGTCTCGCCGAAATACAGCTCCATCCAGCCGCGCACGTCGGGTGACGTCGCGAACTCCGCGAAGAGCGGATGCCGCACGTAAGCGTCGAGAAGACGGCGCACCGTATGTCCGCCGGGCGCGTCCTTCGAATCGGGCGCGCCGGGATATTTCAGATCGGCCTCGAACTCCACGGGCGCAGCAGCCTCGGCGAGTTGCTGGCGGGCGACCTCGCGCATCGCATCGCAACGTCCCTTCGTGACCAGTCCCTTAACGATCACATAGCCTTTTTCGCGCAGTTCGCGCACCTGTTCTTTCTTCGATTTCAACGCGTTTTGATCAGACATTTCAGTTCTTGCCTCCAACGGCTTTCGATTTTATTCATGCCGTCGACGCTATATCCGGAATTAGGGCGAATACGGCGATTGTAAATCCGGCAGCGCGGGAAGGCCCGTGTGACAATGCATCGGCCGATTTTCATCAGCAACCGCTTCATAAATCGACAGGGAAAACGCGGACTTACCGGGGTAACAAAGGTCTTGTACATTGGGCACTTCATTCGGTGCAACTTGGCAAACGCTGTTGAATCGAAGCCTTGAACGCTATTTTTGAGACGACTATCGTCGAGTCTGCTTCCACGCAATCGACCTCCGCTGACATGAACCACCGAATCGCTATCGGCTTGACTCGCGTTGCCTCGCGGGCCGCGCGCCCTGCCCGCCGCGGCATGATCCGCGCGTTGCGTCATCACTCCGCCCGCACTCAGGTGCTCGCCGAGCAATTGAAGAACGTGCATCCGGTCGATGGCATCCGGTCGTGGTTCCGCGGTTTCTTCTTCAATTTGCGCGTGCGCACGGCTTCGCGCCGGGTGTCGTTGCGAGCGCTTTTGCGCCGTCCGGTGCAACTGCGCGCACCGGCGCCCAAGCCGAAGGCAGCCGCGCTGACGAGCCGCCGTCCGCGTCGCGTGTCGGCGAGCAGCGCCGGCTGGTACGCGTTCGCCGCGCGCTGAGCGACTCAGTCGGGCCTGGCGTCGTCGAGTGCCGGGTAGTCGGTGTAGCCTTTTTCTCCACCGCCGTAGAACGTCGCCTCGTCGGGCGTGTTGAGCGGCGCGCCTGCGCTGAAGCGCTCGACCAGATCCGGATTGGCGATATACGCGCGACCGAAGGCCACGGCATCGGCTTCGCCTCGCTCGATGCGCGCGTCCGCCTCCTCCGCCGTGTACTCGCCGCAGACGATGATCGCGCCGTCGTAAGCCTCACGCAGCGCGCGACGATAGCCTTCCGAAAGCGGCGCGCCGCCCGCCCAGTCGCCTTCCGCGAGATGCAGATACGCGACGCCGATGCGCTTCAACTCCTGCGCCAGATACAGCGATGACGCCTCGCCATCATCGTCTTGCAGGTCGAATTCCGTGAAGTTCGGCGAAATGCGTATGCCCACGCGATGCGCGCCCATCACGCCCGCCACCGCCTCCAGCACATCGACGACCAGTCGCACGCGATTTTCGATTCCGCCGCCATAGTCGTCCGTGCGCCGGTTGGTGCCCGTCGCCATGAACTGATGCAGCAGGTAGCCATTGGCCGCGTGCACTTCGATCATGTCGAAGCCGGCACGCTTCGCGCGCTGCGCGGCGTCGACGAACTGCAGAACGATGCCCGGCAGCTCATCGGCTTCGAGCGCGCGCGGTTCGTCGGCATCGGTCATGGCGTATGAGCCGTCCTCGCATTTCACGAACACCTGCGTGTTGCGCGCGCGCACCGCGGACGGCGCGACGGGCGATGCGCCGTCTTCCTGAAGCGATCGATGCGACACGCGCCCCACATGCCATAACTGCGACGCAATGCGTCCGTGCCGTGCATGAACCGCGCCCACGACGGATTTCCATCCGGATTCCTGTGCATCCGAATAGATGCCCGGCGTCGCGAAATAGCCCTGACCTTGCCGCGATACCTGAGTCGCCTCGCTGACGATGAGACCCGCACTCGCGCGCTGCGCGTAAAAGTGCGCGCTCATTTCGGACGGCACATCGCCTGGCTGTGACGCGCGGTTGCGCGTGAGCGGCGCCATGACGACGCGATTGGGCAACTGCAGATTGCCGATGGTGACAGGTGAGAGAAGCGAGTCGAACGGCATGGCGGTTCCATTGGCGGCGGGGGTGTCGTCCGTGGAAGTCGCAATAATCGCGCCGCGAAGGCATAAAAAAACCGGCGAGCGCAATGCTCGCCGGTTCGTGTCCCGCTCGTTCAGCGAATGGCGTTACGCCACGCTCGCGACCGGTTCCGTGCCCGCCGCTTCGGCCAGGACGAGCGCCTTGTCCGCGGATTCCCACGAGAATTCCGGCTCTTCGCGGCCGAAGTGGCCGTACGCCGCCGTCTTTTCGTAGATCGGGCGCAGCAGGTCGAGCATCTGGATGATGCCCTTCGGACGCAGGTCGAAGTGCTCGAGAACGAGCTTCGTGATCTCCGCATCCGACACGCGGCCCGTGCCGAACGTATTCACCATCACCGAAGTCGGACGCGCGACACCGATCGCGTACGAGACCTGAATCAGCGCGCGCGATGCGAGACCCGCCGCAACGATGTTCTTCGCGACATAACGGCCCGCATAGGCCGCCGAGCGGTCGACCTTCGACGGGTCCTTGCCCGAGAACGCGCCGCCGCCGTGCGGAGCCGCGCCGCCGTACGTATCGACGATGATCTTGCGGCCCGTCAGACCGCAGTCGCCTTGCGGACCGCCGATGACGAAACGGCCCGTCGGGTTCACCAGGAACTTGATGTCGCCCTTGATGAGTTCCTTCGGCAGAGTCGGCTTGATGACTTCCTCGATGACCGCTTCGCGCAACTGCGACAGGTCGATGTCCGGCGAGTGCTGCGTGGAGAGCACGACGGTGTCGATGGAGTGCGCCTTGCCGTCG
This sequence comes from Caballeronia sp. INML3B, assembly GCF_023631305.1. Taxonomy (NCBI): domain Bacteria; kingdom Pseudomonadati; phylum Pseudomonadota; class Betaproteobacteria; order Burkholderiales; family Burkholderiaceae; genus Caballeronia; species Caballeronia sp. INML3B. The sequence continues at coordinate 138,334 of NZ_JALQDI010000001.1, read as the reverse complement.
ACGTAACGCACGGTGACCTGCGACTTCGCGTCCGGACGCAGCCAGGGCAAACGGCCGTCGCGGCGCAGGTTAGCCTGGCGCTCGACGAGGCGGTGCGAGAGGTGGATCGGCAGCGGCATCAGCTCGGGCGTTTCGTCGCACGCGTAGCCGAACATCAGACCCTGGTCGCCAGCGCCTTGATCGAGGTTGTCGTCGTGCGCCTTGTTCACGCCTTGCGCGATATCCGGCGATTGCTTGTCATACGCGACGAGCACCGCGCAGCCGCGATAGTCGATGCCGAAGTCGGTGTTGTCGTAACCGATGCGCTTGATCGTGTCGCGCGCGACCTGGATGTAATCGACGTTGGCGGTGGTCGTGATTTCGCCCGCGAGGACAACGAGACCGGTGTTGCAGAGCGTTTCCGCCGCGACGCGCGAATATTTGTCCTGCGACAAGATGGCGTCGAGGATGGCGTCGGAGATTTGATCGGCGACCTTGTCCGGGTGGCCTTCGGAAACGGATTCGGAAGTAAAGAGATAGTCGTTCGACACGCTTCAGACTCCATTTGAGTACGGTTGATATTCACGTAGCCGTCTTCGTCTGGAGTCTGAAGCGGCGACGCTTTAGCGGATGTCTTTCCGGGCCGGCGACTTCCACAAGTTCAGAAGTCTCCGACCCGCTTCGCCCCGCAAGTTGTCCATTAACTCGGCGAAGGTTTTATTATACCGGTTTCCCTTGTTTTCACAGAGCCGAACGCTTGCCGCTATCCACCACGCATCAACCATCCGCACTTCGCGGCCGTCCGTCCGTTCGCTGGAGCCGCTCATGCTAGGGCGCATCGGCGTCGCGCTCGCCATCGGCTTTCTCAAGTTTCTGGCGCTCATTCCGTACGGCATCACCGCGCGTTTCGGCGACGCCCTCGGCTGGCTGCTCTATCAGATTCCGAGCCGCCGAAAGCGCATCGTTCACACGAATCTCAAACTGTGCTTCCCGGAGTGGTCCGACGAAAAGCGCGAGGACATCGCGCAGAAGCATTTTCGGCACGCGATCCGCAGTTATGTCGAGCGCAGCGTGCAATGGTTCGGCTCGGCGAAAAAGCTCGAGAAGCTGATTCAGGTGGAAAGCGCCGTCGATCTAACCGATCCCGATCTGCCGCCCACGCTCTTTCTCGGCCTGCATTTCGTCGGCATCGAAGCGGGGTCGATTTTTCTGAACTATTCGCTGCATCGTCGCTGCGGATCGCTGTATCAGCCTTTTTCGAATCCGCAGATCGAGGAGCTCGCCAAGACGCAGCGCGCGCGCTTCGGCGCCGACATGGCGAGCCGCGCCGACAGCGCGCGCATCGTGCTGCGCTGGCTGCGCGACCGCAAGCCGGTGATGCTCGGCGCGGACATGGACTACGGCATGCGCAACTCCACGTTCGTGCCGTTCTTCGGGATTCCGACCTGCACGCTGACGGCCGTCGGCCGGCTCGCCAAGACGGGCAAGGCGCAGGTCGTGCCGTTCATCGGCGAGGTTCTGCCGGATTACAAGGGTTATCGGCTGAAGATCTTCGAGCCGTGGGACAACTACCCGACCGGCGACGACGAAGCCGACGCGCGCCGCATGAACGCGTTCCTGGAAGAGCAGATTCCGCACATGCCCGAGCAGTACTACTGGGTCCACAAGCGCTTCAAGACGCGGCCCCCGGGCGAGCCGAGCTTTTACTAAAAGCGTGTGCGCGGCGCGAAACGCCGCGCTGGCGGGTCACATACAATAGCGCGATGAAACTCAAATTCACCAAGATGCAAGGCGCGGGTAACGACTTTGTCGTGCTCGACGGCTACACGCAGGCGCTCGATCTGACCGCGGAGCAAGTGCGCGCGCTCGCGAACCGCCATTTCGGCGTGGGCGCGGATCAGTTGCTGCTCGTCGAAAAGCCGACCATCGACGGCGTCGACTTCAAGTACCGCATCTTCAATTGCGATGGCGGCGAAGTCGAGCATTGCGGCAACGGCGCGCGCTGCTTCGTGAAGTTCGTGCGCGATCGCCGGCTGACCGACGCATCCACCGTGCGCGTGCAGGTGCAGAACGGCATCATCACGCTGACGATGCAGGAAAACGGCGAAGTCGTCGTCGATATGAGCACGCCGGTGTTCGATCCGCCTCGCGTCCCGTTCGACGCGCAAGGGCTCGAAGGCCGGAAGGAAGGCAACGACACCCTCTGGCCGCTCGACGTGAATGGTGAAACGCGCCCGATCTCCGTCGTATCGATGGGTAATCCGCACGCGGTGCAGATCGTCGACGATGTCGAGGCTTATCCGGTCCTGACCGAAGGTCCGCTCATCGAGCGCCACGCGCGGTTTCCGAAGCGCGTCAACGCGGGCTTCATGCAGATCGTCGATCGCCATTCGGTGAAGCTGCGCGTCTACGAGCGCGGCGCGGGCGAAACGCTTGCGTGCGGCACGGGCGCATGCGCGGCGGTGGCCGCCGGCATCCGCCGCGGCTTGCTCGAAACGCCCGTGCGCGTCGAAACACATGGCGGCACGCTCACAATCAGCTGGAGCGGCGCGCGCGACGAATCCGCCGCGCTCTTCATGGCGGGCCCCGCCGCGACCGTTTTCGAGGGTGAAATCGAGCTCGATCGCATCGTCTAACGCATACACGTCACCATGAATCCACGCGAAGTCGCCGACTACCTGCTCGACAACCCCGATTTCTTTGCCGAGCACGCGGAACTGCTCGGCACCATCCGGCTTTCGAATCCGCACGGCAAAGCCGCCGTGTCGCTGCAGGAACGCCAGATGGAAATGCTGCGCGACAAGAACAAGCAACTCGAACGGCGTCTCGCCGAGCTGCTGCGTTACGGCCACGAGAACGACAGCATCTCGAGCAAGTTCAACCGCTGGACCGTGCGCGTGATTTCCCAGCGCGATCCGTACGCGTTGCCCGCGACGATCAGCAAGGGCTTGTGCGAAGTTTTCGACGTGCCACACGCCGCGCTGCGCGTGTGGGATATCGACGAAGCGTACCGGCAGGCCGATTTCGCTCGTCAGGTCGGCGAGGAAGTGCGCATATTCACAAGCAGTCTCGCCGCGCCGTACTGCGGCGCGAACACGGGCTTCGCGGCAGCGCAGTGGCTCGGCGCGGTGAATTCGGCATCGGCGACGGTCCCGCCCAGCGACGGCCCGCCCGACACCGACCGTACGATCGAATCCGTCTCGCTGATCGCGCTGCGCGATCCGCAAGCCGGCCCGGATGCGCCGAGCTTCGGCCTGCTCGTGATGGGCTCGCCCGATCCGCGCCGCTTCCACGACGGCATGGCGACCGACTTCCTCACGCAGATCGGCGCGCTGGCGAGCGCCGCGCTGTCCCGCTTGCTGCCGCACTGAACATGGACGCCGCCGACGCCCCGAAGGATGCCCCCCAAGGCGGTGTGATCGCCGACTATCTTGCGATGCTGGAGCATCAACGGCATCTGTCCGAGCACACCCTGCGCGGCTATACATACGAGTTGAGCGAACTGCGCGCCCTCGCCAAGGACCGTCCGCTCGAGTCGCTGACCGCCGCCGATATCCGCGGCGCGGTCGTGCGGGCACATGCGGGCGGGCTGTCGTCGCGCTCGATCGCGCATCGGCTGTCGGCGTGGCGCGCGTTCTATCGATGGCTCGCCGAGCGTGTCGAGATGCCCGCGAATCCCGTCGCGACGGTGCGCGCGCCGAAACGCGAAAAGACGCTCCCGAAAGCGCTTTCCGTCGATGACGCCAGCCGGCTCATGGACGCGCCGCAAGCCGGCACGACCGAAGCACTGCGCGATCACGCGATCCTCGAACTCTTCTACTCGTCGGGCCTGCGGCTCGCCGAACTCGTCGGGCTGGACGTGCGCCACGTCGATACCAAAGAACATACGTCGCAGGGCTGGATCGATCTGGCGAACGCGGAAGTCACGGTTCTGGGCAAAGGAAAGCGCATGCGCAAAGTGCCCGTCGGCAGCAAGGCGCTCGAAGCATTGCGCGCATGGATCGACGTGCGCGGCGAATTCGTCAAGCTCGATCCGCACGCGCTCTTTCTCTCCGTGCGCGGCAATCGCATGTCGCCCGGCGTGGTGCGCGAGCGCGTTAAGCGGCTCGCGCTGCAGGCCGGCATTCCGTCGAACGTGCATCCGCACGTGCTGCGGCATTCCTTCGCCACGCATGTCCTGCAATCGAGCGGCGATCTGCGCGCGGTGCAGGAGCTGCTCGGCCACGCGAGCATCACGGCCACGCAGGTTTATACGTCGCTCGATTTTCAGCATCTCGCCCGCGTCTACGATGCGGCGCACCCGCGCGCAAAGAAGCGCGATTGATCCCGACAGCGCCTCGCGCGCTGCATTAATCAACGCAATGAACACCATCACGCTCAAACCGGCGAAGGACAAATCGCTCGTCCGCCGCCATCCGTGGATCTACGCGAACGCCATCGCGCGCATCGACGGCAATCCCGCGCCCGGCGCGACCGTCACCGTGCGCGCCGCCGATGGGCGCTTTCTCGCGCGCGCGTCGTACAGCCCGCACTCGCAGATCAGGGCGCGCGTCTGGACGTTCGACGAGAGCGAGCCGGTCGATCACGCGTTCTTCAAGCGCCGCGTGCAGCGCGCCGTCGCGCACCGCCAGACGATGGTGAAGGACACCGGCGCCACGCGTCTCGTCTTCGGCGAAGCGGACGGCTTGCCGGGACTGATCGTCGATTACTACGTCGGGGACGAAGGCACGCACGCGCAGCTCGTCTGCCAGTTCATGGCAACGGGCGTCGAAGCGTGGAAGGAAGCGATCGTGCAGGCGCTGATCGCCGCGACCGGCTGCCCGAACGTCTACGAGCGCTCGGACGTTTCGATCCGCCAGAAGGAAGGCCTCGAACAGACGACCGGCGTGCTCGCGGGCGACGCGCCGCCCGAGACGCTCATCACGAACGAATGCGGCGTGCGCTATCACGTCGACGTGCGTAACGGCCACAAGACAGGCTTCTATGTCGATCAGCGCGACAACCGCGTGCTCGTCGCGCAGAACGCGCAAGGCCGCGAAGTGCTGAACTGCTTCTGCTATACAGGCGGTTTCTCTCTCGCCGCCTTGAAAGGCGGGGCGACACGCGTGGTTTCCGTCGATTCGTCCGGTGAAGCGCTCGCGCTGGCTCGCGAAAACGTCAAGGCGAACGGGTTCGACGCCGAAAAGGCCGAGTGGCTCGACGCCGACGCGTTCAAGACGCTGCGCCGTCTCTACGACGAAGGCCAGCGCTTCGATCTGATCGTGCTCGATCCGCCGAAATTCGCGCCGTCGAAGGAAACCGTCGATCGCGCCGCGCGCGCCTACAAGGACATCAATCTGAGCGGCTTCAAGTTGCTCCGTCCGGGCGGGCTGCTCTTCACCTATTCGTGCTCCGGCGCGATCGATTCGGAGCTGTTTCAGAAGATCGTCGCGGGCGCGGCCGCGGACGCGCGCGTCGATGCGCGGATCCTGAAACGGCTGGGCGCGGGCGTCGATCATCCGCTGCTGACGGCGTTTCCGGAAGGCGAATACCTGAAAGGGCTGCTGTTGCAAATCGCCTGATCGGCCTAATGTAGCCGCGATGCACTGCGGCGCGGAGCACGGAAGCGTCGGCTTGACAAATATGTTTCAATACCCGATTCAGTGCGATCTACGTATTACAGACAAGGACACAGGCGACACCATGATCCCCGTAACCATCCTGACCGGCTTTCTGGGCAGCGGCAAAACCACGCTGCTCAAGCGCATCCTGAACGAGCAGCACGGCATGAAGATCGCCGTGATCGAGAACGAATTCGGCGAAGAGAACATCGACAACGAAATCCTCGTGCAGGAAACGAACGAGCAGATCATCCAGATGAGCAACGGCTGCATCTGCTGCACGATCCGCGGCGATCTGGCACGCGCGCTCGAAGATCTCGCGAATCGCAACAAGGCGGGCACGCTCGATTTCGACCGCGTCGTGATCGAAACGACCGGCCTCGCGAATCCGGGTCCGGTCGCGCAGACGTTCTTCATGGATAACACCGTCGCCGACGAATTCCTGCTCGACGCGATCATCACGCTCGTCGACGCGAAGCACGCGAATTCGCAGCTCGATCAACACGAAGTGGTGCAGCGGCAGGTCGGCTTCGCGGATCGTCTGTTCGTCACGAAGTCCGATCTCGTCTCGGCCGACGAACTCGAAGCGCTGAAGCATCGCCTGCTGCACATGAACCCGCGCGCGGCGATCAAGGTCGTGAATTTCGGCGATGCCGACATCAAGGAAATTTTCGACCTGCGGGGCTTCAATCTGAACTCGAAGCTCGAAATCGATCCGGACTTCCTCGCCGAAGACGATCACGATCACGACCACGCGCATGACGATCACGATCATTCCACCTGCGGCCACGATCACAGCCACGATCACGAGCACGAGCACGGACATCACCACCATCACGCGCACCACGACGACAAGATCAAGTCTTTCGTGTACCGCAGCGAGAAGCCGTTCGATCCGAACCGCCTCGAAGATTTCCTCGGCGGCATTCTGCAGATCTATGGCGAGCGGCTGCTGCGCTACAAGGGCGTGCTGTATATGAAGGGCGTCGATCGCAAGGTCGTCTTCCAGGGCGTGCATCAGATGATGGGCAGCGACCTCGCCGGCAAGTGGATGCCGATCGAAAAGAAGAACAGCAAGATGGTGTTCATCGGCATCGAGCTTCCGAAGGATCTGATCACCGACGGCCTCGACGCCTGCCTCGTGAAGTAATCCGGCATGCATCTCGCTTGGATCGTGCACGGCACGCGCGGGCGAAAAACGGGCACCGAAATAAAACGCCGCACGCGATTGCCTCGCGTGCGGCGTTTTTCATGATCGACTTTTAGTGCGCGTGTGTAACCGCGGGCACGAACCGACATCGCTTTTTGCACGTTCAAGCGTTATATTTTTGAAATTCCGGCGCGAATTGACAGGGTTTTCCTCGGTTATCGTCGGAATTTGCGGTTCAGTTACAATACAGCCCCACTGGAGAAGGGCAGTTTCGCTGAATGCGCGTCTTTCAGGCGCTCGCTCGGCGGACGTTAGGAAAAGGGATGTCCCGTCGGGACGATGCCTCGATTTGCCGGGGGAAGGCAAATCAAGACAAAGCACCGGGGCCGGAAATCCGGGGCCATGCGAATGCGCCCGGTCATCCGGAGCATCATCCAAGATCGGTTTCCAGAGGAGTTCGGCCCCGCATCGGCGCGTCGCGCAGCCCAAGCGTCCTGATGCGCTGCATGCGGGTAACGCAAGTGCGGGCGTTGCGCAGACATCGCCTTACATTGAAGAAGCAAGCAGATGACAACGAAACTCTTGACCGAAGCCGAAATCCTGAAGATGAGCGAGAAGGACTACATGAACGAGGATCAACTCGCCTTCTTCAAGAACCGGCTCGAGCAGTTGCAAGCGGACATTCTGAAGAATGCCGGCCAGACGACCGAAAATCTGCGGGAAACGGTGATCGTGCCGGATCCGGCGGATCGCGCAACCATCGAGGAAGAACATGCACTGGAGCTGCGCACGCGTGATCGCGAGCGCAAGCTTCTGAAGAAGGTGCAGCAATCGCTCGCGCGCATCGATTCGGGCGATTACGGCTGGTGCGAAGAGACCGGCGAACCGATCGGCATTCCGCGCCTGCTCGCGCGCCCGACGGCCACGCTCTCGCTCGAAGCTCAGGAACGCCGCGAACTGCGCCAGAAGCTTTTCGGCGACTGAAATCGTCGTCGGCAGGCGAGCGTCGCGGGACCGGCCCGCCACGGGGAAGACGCCGCCGCGAAAAGCTGCTCGCACGTAATTGCATCAGGAGAAAGGCACCCATAGAAGGGGTGCCTTTTTGCTTTCCGGCAGGTAAAAACGGCGGGCGACGACACCACATGCCTTGATAAATCTGCCGCCGCCCTAAAATTCACTCGACGCGCCCCGCAACAGCCTGATCGCGGCTGGCGCGCGCGCGGCGCCGTCCGCCCGAGGCCTCGAGCTCTGACGGAACCCCGCGCCGTGCACTCCATCGAATTCTCGACTGCGCGGCGGCCGGTCGCTCGACGACGAAGCCGCCCGCGTCCTTCTGGTTTTCACAAGGAACGCACATGGAACAATTTCACGGCACGACCATCGTCTCCGTGCGCCGCGACGGCAAGGTCGCGCTGGGCGGCGATGGTCAGGTGACGCTCGGCAACATCGTCATGAAAGGGGGCGCGAAGAAAGTGCGCCGCATCTATGGCGGCAAGGTGCTGGTCGGCTTCGCCGGCGGCACCGCCGACGCGTTCTCGCTGCTCGATCGATTCGAAGCGAAGCTCGAGAAACATCAGGGCAATCTGACGCGCGCCGCCGTCGAACTGGCGAAAGACTGGCGCACCGACCGCATGCTGCGCCGGCTCGAAGCAATGTTGATCACGGCCGACAAGGACACGACGCTCGTCATCACCGGCAACGGCGACGTGCTCGACCCGGAACACGGCATCGCCGCGATCGGCTCGGGCGGCGCATACGCGCAAGCGGCGGCGCAGGCGCTCGTCGAGAATACGGATCTCGCGCCGCGCGATGTCGTCGAAAAGGCGCTCACCATCGCCGGCGACATGTGCATCTACACCAACCACAATCGCGTCATCGAGACGATCGAATAAAGGACCCAAGCGATGACCACCATGACTCCCTCCGAAATCGTCTCCGAACTCGACAAGCACATCATCGGCCAAGGACGCGCGAAGAAGGCGGTTGCCGTCGCGTTGCGTAACCGCTGGCGCCGTCAGCAGGTCGCCGAGCCGTTGCGTCAGGAAATCACGCCGAAGAACATTCTGATGATCGGGCCGACGGGCGTCGGCAAGACCGAGATCGCGCGCCGTCTCGCGAAACTCGCGGATGCGCCGTTTATCAAGATCGAAGCGACCAAGTTCACCGAAGTGGGCTACGTCGGGCGCGATGTGGACAGCATCGTGCGCGATCTGATCGAGATTTCCGTCAAGCAGACACGCGAATCCGAGATGAAGAAGGTGCGTACCAAGGCGGAAGATCGCGCCGAAGACCGCATTCTCGACATCCTGCTGCCGAGCGCGCGCCCGGTCGGCTTCGGCGCGGCCGAATCGAGCAGCGAAGGCGATAACGCCACGCGCCAGACCTTCCGCAAGCGCCTGCGTGAAGGCGCGCTCGATGACAAGGAAATCGAGCTCGATGTGGAAATGCCGCAAGTCGGCATGGACATCATGGGGCCGCCGGGCATGGAAGACATGACCGAGCAGATCCGCTCGATGTTCGCGAACATCGGCGGCGGCAAGAAGACGCGGCGCAAGGTAAAGGTCAAGGAAGCGCTCAAGCTCCTGACGGATGAGGAAGCCGGCAAGATGCTCAACGACGAAGAGGTCAAGAGCAAGGCGGTGCAGAACGTCGAGCAGAACGGCATCGTGTTCCTCGATGAAATCGACAAGATCGCGTCGCGCAGCGAGGCGGGCGGCGCCGAAGTGTCGCGCGCGGGTGTGCAGCGCGACCTGCTGCCGCTCGTCGAAGGCACGACCATCAACACGAAGTACGGGATGATCAAGACCGATCACATCCTGTTCATCGCGAGCGGGGCGTTCCATCTGGCCAAGCCGAGCGATCTGATCCCCGAGCTGCAAGGGCGTTTTCCGATTCGCGTGGAGCTGGATTCGCTGTCGGTCGGGGACTTCGAATCGATCCTGAATTCGACCGACGCGAGCCTCGTGAAGCAGTACAAGGCGCTGCTCGCAACCGAAGACGTCGAGCTCGATTTCACCGACGAAGGCATCCGGCGTCTCGCTGAAATCGCATTTTCGGTGAACGAGAAGACCGAGAACATCGGCGCGCGACGGCTGTATACCGTCATCGAAAAGTTGCTGGAGGAAGTGTCGTTCGCGGCGGGCAATCACACGGGGCAGCCGGTGCGGATCGATGCCGCATACGTAGACCGCGCGCTCGGCGAGGTGGCGGAGGACGAAGACCTGTCGCGCTACGTGCTGTAACGACCGCGGCGGTGCATGCAACGAACCGGGCTGCGAGCCCGGTTTTTTGTGCCTGCCGCGTTTGAAACGTGGCAAAAAAGGCGGGCAAAAAAAAGCCCGCCTGGTCGGCGGGCTGAATCCATATCAGGAGGAGACATGGAGGAGACAGTTCCAATAATACACAGACGGTTGATGCGACGCAATAGAAATTTCGGTACAAACCCCTATGGCGTCCGTTTGTGGTATCTGCGCGTCACTTTTCAAATCCCGCGTGCCGATGACACAGCAAGAAACGGCGCGTAACCTCATCTGCGTGGCTCTACAGTGGTCCCGTACCCAAGAGCCTCGAGGTCCATCATGAAAACCGTAGCAGCGCCTGTTTTTTCATCTGACGAATGCCGCTGGCAGGCGGTCGTCGATCGCGACGAGCGCGCTGACGGCGCCTTCTTTTTCGCCGTGCGCACGACGGGCGTGTTCTGCCGGCCGTCGTGCGCGGCACGTGCGCCGCGTCGCGAGAACGTCGAGTTCTTTCCGACGACCGATGCAGCCGTCGCAGCCGGATATCGCGCGTGCAAGCGTTGCCAGCCGACGAGCCTGCCGCGCGAGCTGGCGATCGTCGAGCGCGCGTGCAAGGTGCTCGACGCCGATCCGCAGCAGCGCATGACGCTCGCGCAACTGAGCGATGCCGTCCACGTCAGTCCGTTCCATCTGCAGCGCCTGTTTTCGCGGATCGTCGGGATTTCGCCGCGGCAGTATCAGGCGGCACAGCGGGCGGGCGTGTTGCGCGATGCGTTGCAGCGCGGCCGCGACGTCACGCGCGCGACGCACGACGCCGGCTTCGGTTCGCCATCGCGCATGTACGAAGCCGTGCCTGCGGAACTGGGCATGACGCCGTCCGCGTACAAACGAAAGGGCGCGGGACTGACCGTGCGTTACGCGACCGCCACGACGCCGCTCGGCACGGTGCTTGTCGCCGCGACCGACAAGGGCGTTTGCAAGATCGCTTTCGGCGACGATGCCAACACGCTCATCGATCAACTCGCAGCCGACTTTGCGCAGGCCGGACGCGTCGAGGATGCAGCGAGGATGGAGCCGTTCATCGCGCAGATTCGCGCGTATCTTCAAGGCACGCGCGAGCGTTTCGACTTGCCGCTCGACATCGGCGCGACCGCGTTCCAGCGGCGCGTGTGGGACGCGTTGCGCCGCATCCCATACGGGCAGACGCGCAGTTATACGGATATCGCCGAATCGCTCGGCACACCGGGCGCGGTGCGGGCGGTGGCGAATGCGTGTGCGTCGAATCCGGTCGCGCTCGCGATTCCGTGCCATCGCGTGATCGGCAAGGACGGCGCGATCGCGGGCTATCGTTGGGGCAGGCCGCGCAAGGAAGCGTTGCTCGAAACCGAGCGCGCGCACAACGAAACCAACAAGGTCGCATAAAGCACGGGCGCTCGCCGTCGACAGACGCGCGAGCGCTTCGATCTCCCCCGCGAGCCGCGCGAAGCGGCTCCACCGCGCGGCCACGCGTCCCGCGAACGTCCCGAAAACCCCGCAATCCGTTGCCAGTTCTGGGCGCAAGCACGCCTTACACCGAGATGTTAAAGTGCCCGCTACCCTAAAAATACGACCGGGCGCACGCCGCTCGCGCTCCTCGCAGAACGCTTCAATGGCAAACAAGAATTCCGCTCACACCAAGGCCGGCGCTTTCGAGCGCAGGCTTGCCGCGCTTGCGTCCGGCCCGCACGCCGACGCGTTGCGTCAAGGCTTGCGCGGCATCGAGAAAGAAAGTCTGCGCGTGACGCCGCAAGGCAAGCTCGCCGTGACGCCGCATCCGCGCGCGTTCGGCTCGGCGCTGACGCATCCGCTCATCACGACCGATTATTCCGAGGCGCTCGTCGAGCTCATCACGCCCGCCGAATCCGATGTGTCGATCACGCTCGATCGCCTCGACGCGCTGCATCGCTTCGCCTACGCGCACATGGGCGACGAGCTGCTGTGGAACAACTCCATGCCGAACTCGCTGCCGCCCGAGGACGAGATTCCGTTCGGCTATTACGGCACCTCGAATATCGGCAGGTTGAAGAATGTGTACCGGCGCGGACTCGCGCTGCGTTATGGCCGCACGATGCAATGCATCGCGGGCATCCACTACAACTATTCGCTCAGCGAAGACGTGTGGCGCGCATGGCAGGCGCTCGACAAGACGAGCACGCTATCCGCGAAAGACTTCCAGTCCGAACGCTACTTCGCGCTGATCCGCAACTTCCGTCGCACGAACTGGCTGTTGATGTATTTGTTCGGCGCATCGCCGGCGCTGAACAAGCGCTTCGTCGAAGGCAAGGCGCATCATCTCGAAAGATTCGATGGCGACACGTTCTACTTGCCGCACGCGACCAGCCTGCGCATGAGCGATCTGGGGTACGCGAACAATCCCGCGCAGGCGGACCTGCTGCCGAGCTACGACAACCTCGACGCCTATCTCGATGTGCTCGCCAAAGCCGTGAGCCAGCCGTATGCGCCGTATGAAGCCATCGGCACGCGGCGCAACGGCGAATGGGTGCAGATCAACGCAAACGTGCTGCAGATCGAAAACGAGTTCTACTCGACGATCCGCCCGAAACGCATCGCGCACTCGGGCGAGCGTCCGCTGCACGCGTTGGCTGAGCGCGGCGTGCAGTACATCGAAGTGCGTTGCCTCGATATCGATCCCTTCGAGCCGACCGGCATCTCGCTGGAGACGGCGCGCTTCCTCGACGCCTATCTGCTCTACTGCGCACTGGAGGACAGCCCGCTGCTGTCGTACGACGCCAACATCGAGGCGAACGGCAATTTCAGCACGGTGGCGAAGGAAGGGCGCAAGCCTGGGCTCGCGCTGCAACGTGATGGCGCAAGCGTGCCGATGCAGCAGTGGGCCGAAGCGCTTTTCGATGCGATCGAACCCGTCGCGAAGACACTCGACGCGCTCAACGGCAACGACGAACACACGCGCGCACTCGGGGCGCTGCGGCCGCGTATCGCCGATGCATCGCTCACGCCGTCCGCTCGCGTCTTGCAGACGATGCGCGACAAGCAGCAAACCTTCGACGAGTTTGCGCTCGAACTCAGCGCGCGGCACGCGGAAAGCTTCCGCGCACGGCCGCTTTCCGTCGACGAAGAGCGCGCGATGGAAGAGCTTGCTGCAAAATCGGTGGTGGAACAGGCGGTGGTCGAAAGCCGCGACACCGAATCGTTCGATGCCTTCATCGCGGCGTATCAGGTCTACACGCTGAATCCCGCGAGCGCGTGATCTCGCCCTGTTGCTTCGAGCAGGATTTTCCGCCTCAGCGCCGCAGGGCGCCGGCAATGCTTACCGGCTTATGCAACAGAGGGAAACGCGTCACAACGTCATCCGATTTGACGAGTCAAAATATGGCCGACTTTTCGACGATCGGGGGTGCAATGAAAAAGAAGTTCTTCGGCGCAGTCGCGCTGGGGGCGGCGGCGCTCGCGCTGTTGAGCGGGTGCGCGGTGCAGGATCAGGTCAGCAGCACCACGATGGAGCAGGCCACGCAACCGCTTACTTGCATGAGCAAGGCCGAATGCGACGCGTGGTGGGCGCGCGCGCAAGTGTGGGTGACCAACCATTCGGAGTACAAGCTGCAGACCGTCACGGATTCGATCATCCAGACCGCCGGGCCGTCGAGCGGCAAACGCGCGCTCGCGTACCAGATCACCAAGACGCCGACCAACGAGGGCACCGCGACCATCGGTTTCGCGGCGCATTGCGACAATCCGCTCGGCTGCCAGCCGAATCCGTGGGAGGCGGGCGCCGACTTCAAGCAGTTCATTCGAAACGGTCCCGGGCTGCGGAAAACGGCGACGCCGCAGGCCGGTACGATGCCGCCCGCCGCACCTGCACCCGCGCCTGCGCCGAGCGGCGTGCAGGTCAGTCCGCTGGATCAGCCGGTTCCGCTCAACCTCGAAAGCCAGCCGGGCCAGTCGGCGGCGCCGCTCACGCCTCAATAATCTAGTGTCCCATCGAGGCTGACGCGCCCTTCTTCGGCCGCGTCAGCCAGACCATCACGGCCAGCACCAGAAACGCGTAGAACGAGATGCGGAAGAAGTCATTGGTTGACATCATGTACGCCTGCGCCGACACCACGCGATCCAGTTGCGCCGTCAGCGCCTGTCCCGACAGGCCGAGTCCCGAAAGCAGATCCGAGTATGCCGTCGTGCCGGCCGAATACGGCGTGACCGATTCGGTGAGCCGCGCGTGATGGCGGATCATGTCGTTCTCCCAGAAGGTCGTGCTGACCGCAGTGCCGATCGCGCCTGACAAGGTCCGCAGAAAGTTCGACAAACCCGCCGCTCCTGCAAGCCGCTCGTCGGAGACGCTGGACAGCGTGATCGTCGTCATCGGCACGAAAAAGCACGCGACACCGATACCCTGAATCAGCCGCGGATAGATGATCTGGTGAAACGGCGTGTCGAGCGTGAAAGTCGAGTTCCAGTGCGACACGAAGGCAAACGTGAGGAACGCAAAACTCGCGACCACACGCAGATTCAGCCGATGCATGTTCTGCCCGATGATCGGCGACAGCACCAGCGCGAGAATGCCGACCGGCGCGGTGGCAAGGCCCGCGAGCCACGGCGTGTAGCCGAGCACGGTCTGCAGCCACAGCGGCAGCACCACGACCGAGCCGAAGAACGCAAGAAAGCCGAGCGACGTGATCAGCACGCCCATCGCGAAATTGCGGTCGCGGAAAAGCGAAAGATCGATCACGGGCTCCTTCTCCGTCAGCTCCCACGCGAACATGAAGGCGAGCGACACCGCCGACACGATTGCCAGCGTCACGATGAAGCTGGAGCTGAACCAGTCGCGGTCCTTGCCGAGGTCGAGCATCATCTGCAGGCTCGCGACACCGATCACGAGCAGCGCGAGCCCGACGCCGTCGATGCGCTGCTTCGTTGTCTTCGTCTCGTGGCCGCGCAGCAGGAAGAACGCGATGGCCGCCGAAAACACGCCGATCGGCACATTGATATAGAAGATCCACGGCCAGGTGAAGTTGTCGGTGATGTAGCCGCCCATCACCGGGCCGAAGATCGGCGCGACGATAACGGTCATCGCCCAGAGACCGAGCGCGAGGCCGCGCTTTTCGGGCGGATAGCTGCGCATCAAGATGGTTTGCGACAGCGGGACCATCGGGCCGGACACGAGACCTTGCAACAGCCGGAACGCAATCAGCGATTCGAAGTTGTGCGCGAGGCCGCAGAGCGCCGATGCGATCGAAAACAGCAGCACGGAAATGGTGAACAGCTTCACCTCGCCGACGCGGCGTGCGAGCCAACCGGTCAGCGGCACCGCAATCGCGGACGCGACGGAGTACGACGAGATTACCCATGTTCCTTCGCTCGTCGCGACGCCCAGATTGCCGGAGATGGTCGGCACCGCGACGTTCGCGATCGACGTGTCGAGCACTTCCATGAAGGTGCCGAGCGCGAGGCCCATCGTCAAGAGGGCGAGGATGCCGCCTGTGAGCGGCATGGGCGTGGGCGGGGTTGCGGGCGTGCTGGTCGAGGATGTAGACATCTTTCAGTTCTCCGGCGCGTGGACGGCGCTCAAAACGCGCATCGCACGCAAACTATTTCTTGTCGCGGCATTCTCTGCCCAGACAGTGAAAGCGGCGCTATAGACGTCGGATTTTGTCAGCTTAATCAGGCTAGATCGTCATCGAGCGTGCATGGAGCGCAATCGCCCGCCGGCGTGTTTCCGATGATGCGCGCGAGCATCGCGATCAGCAGGTCCAGTTCCGCGGGGCTGAAACCGCGCAACTGCTCATTGAGCACCGCCGCACCGATCACCGGTAAACGCTTGGCGGCATCGCGTCCGCGCTCCGTCAGACTGAGCTCGACGACTCTCCGATCCGCCTCGCTGCGCGCGCGGCTCACGAAGCCCTTCTTTTCGAGCCTGTCGAGCATGCGCGTCATCGAGCCGCTGTCGTAGGACATTTCGCGCGACAACTCGAGCGGCGTGCGCGCCCGCCCCGACGCCAGCATGAGCATCACGCCGATTTGCGGCGATGTGAGGTCGAGCGGCTTCAGCGCCTGATCGGTTCGCATGATGAGTACATTGCGCGCCTTGGCGAGGTAATAGCCGAGGCTCGTTTCGAGCTGAATCGTGGCGGGATCGTAAAGCGGTTCGCTATTCATGCAACGTGGTAAGCGGCTGGCGCAGGTCTGCGACTAGGTGGCGTCTCTATAAGGCAACAATTCCGAAAAAGCAATCAGCAGTATCTTGAAAAGTAGTTGCACAGTCAATATTATTCTATGCAACGAGTTATGCACTTGATGCGCCGCCCGAGACTATGTTCTGACCGCCTGCCGTCGTTCGCCGACGCCCGAGAGACCTTCCAATGACCCGCTTTGTTCGCACCGCCCGCCGACGCTTCGGCCCCATCAGCAGCATGCTCGCCAACGCTTCACGTCACTTCGTCCCGCCGAAGCTGAGTTCGTGGAGACTCGCGTTGTATCTGATCGTGTTCCTGCTGCCGGGCGGTTCGTTCGTGGTACTGGGCATGGGATGGTTCGAGAACCGGCATCGGCGCAAGGCGACGGCATCCGCGCCGACGAAGGCGCCCTCCCGATCCCTTCTCGCCGCGCCGTGCCCCGGCGGCGGCGGCGCCAGCGGCGCGTGACCCACCCGTAACGCGTCGTAACCTATTCCCGCCGCCGCGTAACACCCGCCTTACGGCGAACCCGTTACGCTAACGTCTGCCTGACGAGCGCGCATGATAAGCGCCCGTCGCGTTCCGTTACCATTTCGGCTTGCCGCGTCCGTCGCTTCGGAGGCGCGGCGCCGACAGGAATTCCGACAAGCAGATGCCGCATCGCCCCGCCTTTCCCGCTTTCCCCGTTACGCGCCCGCTGACCGCCGCCGCGCTCGCCGCCACGCTTGCGGTCTTCATCGCCGGTTGCGCGGTCGGCCCCGATTATCAGCGCCCCGCGGCAACGATCCCGGCCAGCTATAAGGAAGCGCCCGAAGGCTGGAAGGTCGCGCAGCCCGGCGACCAGGCCGATCGCGGAACCTGGTGGACCGTCTATAACGACGAGCGCCTCAACGACCTCGAAACGCGTCTGAACCAGTCGAATCAAAGCATTGCGCAGTTCGCGGCCGCGTACCGGCAGGCGCGTGCGCTCGTCGGCGAGGCGCGCGCGGCATATTTCCCGACGATCGGCGCGTCGGCTTCGGCTTCGCGTTCCGGAACCGGCGCAGGCAACCGGTCGACCAACAGTTCCAGCTTCGGACAGCAGGGTTCGGTGAACAACCAGTTCAGCCTCGCGCTCGACGCATCGTGGGAACCGGACCTGTGGGGCAGCGTGTCGCGCACCGTCGCCGCGCAAACGGCGGGGCAGCAGGGCGCCGCCGCCGATCTCGCCAACGCGCGGCTGTCCGCGCAGGCCACGCTCGCGCAAGACTATTTCCAGTTGCGCTCGCTCGACGCGCAGCAGAAGCTTCTGGACGAAACCGTCGCAGCCTACGAGCAATCGCTCAAGCTCACGCAGAATCAGTACGCGCAAGGCATCGTCGCGCGTTCCGACGTGATTCAGGCGCAGACGCAATTGCAATCCGCGCAAGCTTCCGCCATCGACAACGGCGTCGCGCGCGCGCAGTTCGAACATGCGATCGCGGTGCTCGTCGGTGAGCCGGCTTCGACCTTCTCGCTTTCGCCGATTCCGCTCGACGCGACGCCGCCCACCGTGCCCGTGCAGATGCCGTCCGCGATTCTCGAACGTCGGCCGGATATCGCATCGGCGGAGCGCAAGGCGGCGGCGGCGAACGAGCAGATCGGCATCGAAATGGCCGCCTATTTTCCGACGCTCACACTCTCCGCACAGGGCGGCTTCGAAAGCTCGGTGCTGTCGCAATTGCTGCGCGCGCCGTCACGTTTCTGGACGCTCGGGCCGGACATCGCCGCGACCATTTTCGACGGCGGCCTGCGCTCCGCGCGCACGGAAGCCGCGCGCGCCGCCTACGACCAGAACGTCGCGACGTATCGGCAAACGGTGCTGACCGCGTTCCAGGACGTCGAAGACAATCTCGCGTCGCTGCGCATTCTGGAAAGGGAAATCGTGGTGCAGCAGCAGGCCGTCGAATCGGCGCAACAGGCGCTCGCAATCATCAACAATCAGTACAAGGCGGGAACGGTCGCGTTCATCAGCGTGCTGACCGCACAGACCACCGCGTTCACCGCGCAGCAGAAGCTGGCGAATATCGCGGGGCAGCGAATGGTGTCGTCGGTGGGACTGGTGAAGGCGCTCGGCGGCGGCTGGGATGTGGCGCAAATGAATCGCGAAACGGGCGGCGTGGAAGCGCCCGCCGCGGCTGCGTCCGCTGCAAGCGCGACGCAAACCGCCAATCGCTGATTTTTAACGCATGAAGGTCAGCGCAACCGTATCCGGATCGGTATGACGGCCGAGCAGGTTCAGAAGGCCTGCGAGGTTTTCACGCTGATTCGGCGCAGCCGTCGCGGTGCCCTGAAACGACGTCGATTCCGGCGAGATCGAGCCGTTGCCGGTCAGCATGAGCGGCCCTTTGCTCGTCGAAAGATCGATCGTCGCGGATGCGCCCTGCGCCTGCAGCGCCACGCGATACGAACCGAGCGGCTTGACACGCGAGACGCGCGAAGCCATGTCGTCGAGCGTGACGACCAGTTGGCCGTACGTGTTGCGGTTGAGCAAGCGGAACTCGGTCCACGAAAGCCGCACGCTGCCATCGAAGTCGAGCGTGTTGAACGGAGCGCCCAGACCCGCGAGCAGCGTCGCGGGCACGGCGATCTGGCCTGGCGTGACCGTCGCGCCGCGCGTCGTGGCATCGACGGTCACGGCGTCGGGCATCGCGTCGGTCTGGCGCATCGTCATGTGCACGCGGCCGGTGAAGAGCGGCAGAAAGGACGTCGTCCATTCGATGCGCCCCGGCAGAAGCGTCGCGCCCGCGCCGTCGTTGCCCGCGGCGAGCATCAGCGTGGCCGAGCCGCTCCACAGCGAGCCCGCCGGATCGACCAGGTTCACGTGGCCGCCCGTGGCCTTCGAAAATTGCGGCACGATCCACGCGGCGGGCATCATGGCGAGCAGCGTGCCGGCGACCGATATCACCATCACGAAAAGCGCCGGCAGCGCGAGCCGGAAACGTCGCGTCCAGTAACTCATTTCGCGCCGGCCGGTTGCAGCGACGCCGTCAGATCCACTTGGCCATCCGGCTTCAGCGCCGTGACGTGCGCCTCCGATACCTGCACTTTGAACTGCTTGCGCGCGTCGTCGAGCCACATCGTCCAGTTCGGGAACGACGCGTTCTTCAACTGAATCTGCACCGCCGCGCCGATCACCTGGATCTGCGTCGGCTGCATGCCGTTGTCGGCAAGCGACTTCGCGAGCGCATCGCGCAACGCGCCGCCCGTCGGCATCACGCCTTCGGCGGCGGGCGCGAGCGAGCGCGCGTCGTTGGCCTGCGCGGTCATCGTCGCGAGCTGGCGCTGCATCACGGGCAGGCTTTCGCGCAGCCGCGCGCGGCCTTCGTAGGCGGGCGCCCACAGCACGAGATACACGAGCGCGAGGCCGAGCGCGAGGCCGCCCCACATCAGGAGCGTCTTCTCGCGCGGCGTGCGCACTTCCCAGAATTCCGACAGTGAACGTGCGATTTCCGCTTTCATTGGCCGCTCCTGATCGTCCATTTGCCGGTGTTGCTATCGATCGAACCGTTCAGGCCGTTCGCGGCGAGGCGCTTCGTCAGGTCGGGATCGACCTTCGTTTCCGGCTTGAAGGTCACTTCCAGATGACGGTCGCGATAATCGAGGGCCGCGACGCCGTTCACCGGCACGGGCCCGAGCGAGCGCGCGAGTCCGTCCGCGAGCGAGAGGAAATCCGATGGCGACAGCTCGCCCGACGCCACACGCAGGCGATCGAGATTGCGCGTCATCTGATCGGGCGCGTCGAGCACGACGGTCGTTTTCGGAAATGTGTTGAGCAGCAGATCGGTTTCCTGCGCGGCAATCGCGTCGCGCTGACGCGCGAGTTGCAGCCATTGCACGTTGATGCCGATGATCGACACGACGATCGACGCCGCCACGAGCGCGATCGGCACGCGCAGGCGCCGCATCGTCGCGCGGTCGAGCCGCCACGGCTGCGCGGCGAATTCGAACTGGCACAAGTCGAAGCGGCTCGCGACGGCATTGCGCGCGAGCGTTTCGAATGTGACGGGCTGCGCGCCGGCGACCGCGGCTGCGGCATTGCGCGAACCCGACAGGCGCGGCTCGTCGCCGGGAAGATCGGCGAGCGAATAGAGCGTCACGGGATGATCGCCCGCGAGTGCCGCGAGTGTCGCTGAAATCGAATCGGCGGGCAGCGCGAGGCCTTCGCCGAGCGCCGCGCGTTCGCCGCGCGCAATCGCGATTTCGATGCGCGGCGCACCGAGCGCGGCCGGCGAGGGCGCGGCCAGCTCGCCGATCAGCGCAGGCGCGGTCGAGACGACCTGACCGAGCAGCCCCGCGATGAAGGGCGTCGATGGCGCCTCCGTTGCCTCGCCTTCCGCGGCTTCTGCAACAGGCGGCACAGCCGCGACCGGCAGGCAGCGCATAGCAGGCACGGCCTTCACATTGCGATGCCCCGCGCCCGAAAACGCGCCCAGCACGAAGCGGAACCAGCCGCGATCGATCACGGCGAGCACGCGCTTGCCATCCGCGAGTTCGACCGGATCGACCGCGATGTGGCACGTCTGCGGATCCTGAATCAGTTGATCCTCGATGACGTTCGGCAGCGCCTGCCGCAAGCGCGGCCCCTTGAGCGGCGGCATGGAAGCGGCGAGCAGGAGCGTGTCGCGGGCCGCGACGATCAGCACGGTCGCGCTCGCACGCGGCAGAAGCCCGAGCGCCGCGCGGCCGACGCGCTGCGGCGCGCCGCGCTTGTCGAGCAGCAAAAACGGCAGATCCGGCAGATGCCACTCTTCCGAGCGCACCGCCGGATCACGCGGCGGTAATAAAACGATCAGTGTGCTCAATGGCCACTTCCTCTCATCAATGACTGCGGCACGTCTTCACAGCGCATCGCGCGTGTAGACGATGCGCGTCGTATGCGTCGTCGGGTCGCGATACACGAGCGTCGTGCGCTCCAGTTGCGCGCGTTCATGTTCGACGCGACCGTGGATCACGAAATACTTCGTGGTGACGTCCATCTCGTTCGGGTCCATCGACACCGTCTTGACGCCCGCGCCGGTCAGCGCGAGCTGCACGTTGCCGACATCGTGGAAGAACACCGTCTCCCGGCGCGCGACGAACGCCTGTCCCTGCGACAGGTTCATCCCCGGCACCACGGCCGCCACCACTTCCGCGGGCGCGGTGTTCATGTTCACGGCGGTCGTCGTCGGCAGCACGGTGACGAACGGCCGAAGCTTGGCGACCGCTTCCGGCGAGAAACCCGGCACGTCGAGCAGCGAATCGACGGTGATCATTTGCAAAGGCGCGACGGGCGCGTTGCTGTCCGCGTCCTTCAGTCCGGGATCGTCGGTGAAATTGCCGCCGCCCGTGCCGCCGCCTTGCGCGATCGCGGCCAGCGTCGTCGCTTCGTTGTTCGTGCCCGCCGCCGTGGTCGCGCTGTTGCCCGTCTGCGTCTGAAAGCGCGTGGCCGAGCGCGCGAGACCCGCGCGCATCTGCAGCGCCACCGTCTTCGCGAGCGAGCCGTTGATGCCGAGCATCGTGAGCAGCCGCTGGAACGCCTGAATCTGCGCGACGTTGATGGTCAGCACGCCGGGCGTCGGCGTCGAGACCAGATTGCGCAGGTTGAACTTCGCCTGCGCGTCCTCGATCGAGCCGGACAAATAGGTCGATGCGCCTTGCTGCGCGCGCACTTCGCCGATCTGCCCGAGGAAATCCGACAGCTTCGTCTTCGCGATCGGCACGCCCCATACACCGCCGAGATACGTGACCGTGGGCGAGGTATCGGCTTCCGAGCGCAGGATGAGGCGCGTCCAGTCGAGCGCGCTGCGCGAAATCCACTGCGCCTGCGCGAGCAGCCGCTGATTCTCGATGCGGCGAATCTGCACCTGCTGGCGCCACAGCATGCCCGACACGAGAATCGCCGCGAGCGATACGACCAGGAGCGCGCTGATGATCGCGACGCCGCGTTGCCTCTTCGGATTTGGAGCGCGCATGCTCATTCTCCGACCAGAAACACGCGCGTGAGCGGCGTCGCGAGCGTGCGCGCGCCGACCGCGATCTGAATGCCCGACACCGCGCGTGCCAGCGGCGCGTTGCCGAGCTGCGGCACCTTCAGGTTGTTGCCGTTCTGGTTGATCTGCGCGAGCACGTCGGTCATGCGCGTCGTCCAGCCTTTTTCCGGAATGTAGACGCGCGTCGCGAGCGAGGCCACGCCGCCCATCAACGGAATCGAGCTCCAGCCATCGCCCGTATCGCCCGACGAGAGCGCGCGCCGCACTTCGCCGACGTTCGACAGCGGCGGCGACGCAAAGCGCACGATGCGCCCGTTCGACAGCCGGTAGCGCACTACCTGAAGCCGCGGCGGCGTACCCGGCGCGAACACGCCGCGCACGATCTGCAGCGAGCCGTTGCCGACCTGCACGGCGGGCTGGCCGGCTTCGTCGTCGGTGGCGGCCTGGCGCGCGTCGATACGCATCTGGTCGAACAATTGCGCGACGACGCGCTCGTCTTCCATCGCGTTCTCGATCGTCGCGCGGCCGCGGATCACCGAGTCGAGCCCGCGCCACGACAGCACCGCGAGCACCGCGAGAATCGCGATGGCGATCAGCATCTCCAGCAGCGTGAAGCCGCGCTGCTTTCTGCCGCGGTCAGAGCGAGCGGTTCGTTTCATTCGCCACCACCGTGACCATTTGCGCCAGATTCCCGGAGCGGCCGGGCGTCGAGACGAACATCTCGACGCGCCGGAAAATCGGATTGGGCGTCTGGCTCACGCGCTGCGTGCACAGGAGCTTCAGATTGCCCTGCGAGCAGTCGAAAGTGCGCGAGCCGATCGGCGGAAACTGATGCGAGAGCCGCAGTTGCGCGAGTTCGTTGTCCGCGCTCCAGCCCGCGAGCAGCCGCCGGTGCAGGTCCGCTTCGCCCGTCGCGAGCGAGCCGACCGCGCGCACCGATGCGGCGAGCGCCACCGCGATGATCGCCAGTGCGACGAGCACTTCGATCATCGTGAAGCCGCGCTGATGCCGACGATGTTCGCGCATCACCGCACCTGATAGCGGCCGTTGCCGCTTCCGACGATCGTCACGCGGCCCACGGCCGAGAACAGCGTGATTTCCATCGGCGCGTCGATGGCTTCGGTGCCGAACACGAGCCGGCTCACCGTTTTGTCCGAGTCGAGGAACTGTATCGACACGCCGGTCACGCCGCCTTCCCAGCGCCGCTGGCGCAAGAGGTCGTCGCGCAACGGGCGCCAGCCGTCTTCCGTGCGGATGTCGAAGCGAAAGCCGCCGTCGAGCGGCTGCCACGCGATCGGCCGCGCGCGCACCTGCGCCTCGTCGCCCGCGGATTCGAACAGCAGGGCGAGACGCTGCGCTTCCTCGTTGAGATCGGTGCGCGGGTTGCGCGTCAGTTGCAGCGACGCGAGCGACACCAGCAAGCCCGCGATCACCAGCACGACGAGCATTTCGAGCAGCGTGAAGCCCGCGTTGCGTCGCGTATGTCGGTGCCTGTTCACGCCGCTTTCCTTCGTCTGCCGTCAGACGGTCATTGCCACGAGCCGACATCGGCATCGTTGCCTTCGCCGCCGGCCTTGTTATCCGCGCCGTAGCTGAACACGTCGATTTCGCCGTGCACGCCCGGATTCAGATATTGATACTGACCGCCCCACGGATCGGCCGGCAGGCGCTCGAGATAGCCACCGTCCTTCCAGTTATTCGGCACCGGCTCGGTCGACGGCTTTTCGACCAGCGCGCGCAGGCCTTGCTCCTGCGTCGGATAGCGGCCGTTATCGAGGCGATACAGCTTCATCGCCTGCATGATCGTGCCGATGTCCTGCTTCGCGGCGACGCGCCGCGCCTCGTCCGGGCGGCTCATGATCTTCGGCACGATCAGCGCGGCGAGAATGCCGAGAATCGCGATCACGACCATGATTTCGATCAGCGTGAAGCCGCGCTGACGGCGTCCTTGCGCCTGAGCCTGTTGGATTCGCATGCGGCGTTGGGTCCACAATTGCATGACTGCTACCTCTTGAATTGAAAATATCGTTTCCGGGCTCATGCCCGGTGATGATTGGAAAAATCGCGCGGCTTCCTGTCTTTCGGAAGCCGCCGGTCATTCTATCGATCCGCTTTCGTCGCGTGATTTCTGCCCGAGCGAGGCATCGCGTCGCGCTCAACGCACCCAGATCGTCGGTCCGGGCGGATTCGGCGGCAGGAAGATCTCCGACTTCACGCCGTTGCGATCGATGATGATCGAACGCGCGCGCACTTCCGAGAGCTTCACGCCTTGCGTGAGCGGCCCGCCCAGCGACACGGCCTTCGCCGCTTCGCCGCCGTAGCTCACGATGGCCGCCGCGCCGCCCTGCAACGCGAGAATCCCGAACAGATGCACATCCGAATTGGCCTGACGTTCCAGCCGTCCACCGAAAATGGTCGCAGCCTGCTCGACCGACGGAGCACGCGTCGCGGCCGCGGCGGGCAGCGGCGCGGTCTGCCGCGAGGTCAGCGTGACGACCCAGTACGTTACCGTCACGCAGAAGAGCGCGAGCGCGGCGAGCGTCAGTAAGCGAGTTTGAAGGGCGTTCATCACTGCACCAGATTATTCAGTTCGATGATCGGCAACATCACGGCGAGCACGATCACCAGCACGACGCCGCCCATCGCCAGAATCAGCAGCGGCTCGAGCAGGCTCGTGAGGAACATCGTGCGCCGTTCGAGCTCGCGCGCTTCGCCTTCGGAAGCGCGGTCGAGCATCGTGGTGACGTCGCCCGTCGCCTCGCCCGAGCGGATCAGGTGAACCAGCACGGGCGGAAACGTCTTCGTGTTGCCGAGCGCGCGCGACAGCGACGAGCCCTCGCGCACCCGCACGATCGCGTCGTCGACGTTCTCGCGCATCGCCGTGTTGCTGAGCGTTTCGCCCGCAGCCTGCAGCGCGCGCAGGATCGGCACGCCCGCGGCGGTCAGGATCGCGAGCGTGCTGGCGAAGCGCACCGTGTTGTAGCCGCGCACCAGCTTCCCGATGAGCGGCGCGCCGAGCAGCCAGCGGTCGAACGACATGCGCGGGCCGGGCCGCGCGAGGATGCTCTTCACCAGCCACGCGAATATCACGACGCCGATCAGCACCGCCCACCAGTAACTTCGGACGAAGGACGAGAGCGCCATCATCATGACGGTCAGGAAAGGCAGCGCCTGCTTCGTGCTCGCGAACACGTTCACGACCTGCGGCACGACATAGCTCAGCAGGAACGTGACGATGCCGAACGCGATGATCGTCACGATGCCCGGATACGTGAACGCCAGAATGATCTTCTGCTTGAGCGCGTTACGCTGTTCGATGTAGTCCGCAAGACGCGACAGCACGAGGCCGAGCTTGCCGGTGTGCTCGCCCGCCGCGACGAGCGCGCGATAGATCTCCGGAAAGTCCTTCGGATGCTGCGCGAGCGCGTTGGCGAAGGAATGGCCGCCGAGCACTTCGGCGCGGATCGCGGCCATCAGTTCGCGGATGTAATCGCGCTCGGACTGCTCCGTCAGCACCGCGAGCGTCTCGCCGAGCGGCAGACCGGCGATCAGGAGACTCGCGAGCTGGCGCGTGAGAATCGCCTGTTCGCGCTGCGACAGACGCCGCCCGAGCGACAGCCGCTGCTGGCGCTCGCCGCGCGTGCGCGTGCCCGCCGCCTCGACGACGAGCGGCGTCAGCCCCTGCGTGCGTAACTGGCTGCGCGCGGCGCGGGCGCTGTCGGCATCGAGCACGCCTTTCTGCGTCTTGCCCGCGTGGTCGATCGCTTCGAAACGAAAAGCCGGCATACCGTTACTCTCCGCCCGTCACGCGCAGCACTTCTTCCAGCGACGTCACGCCGGCGGCGAGCCAGCGGTCGCCGTCCTCGCGCAGCGTGCGCATGCCTTGCTTGCGGCCTGCCTCGAGAATCTCCGCATCCGCCGCGTTGCGATGGATGAGCGGGCGGATCGCGTCGTCGATCAGAAGCAGTTCGTAGACACCGCGACGGCCGACATAACCCGACTGGCCGCATCGCTCGCAGCCGACCGGATGGTAGCGCTTCGTGCCGTCTTCCTCGACGCGCTCTTCCTTGCAGACCGGACAGAGCTGGCGCACGAGCCGCTGCGCGAGCACGCCGAGCAGCGACGACGCCAGCAGATACGGCTCCACGCCCATGTCGGTGAGACGCGTGACGGCAGAGGCAGCGTCGTTCGTGTGCAGCGTCGCGAGCACGAGGTGGCCGGTTAGCGAAGCCTGCACCGCGATCTGCGCGGTTTCGAGATCGCGGATTTCACCGATCATGATGATGTCCGGATCCTGGCGAAGGATCGAGCGCAGCGCGCGCGCGAAGGTCATGCCGATGCGCTCGTTCACCTGCGTCTGCCCGATGCCCGACAGGTCGTATTCGATCGGGTCTTCCACCGTCATGATGTTGGTGGTCGTGGTCTCCAGCCGCGACATCGACGCATAGAGCGTGGTTGTCTTGCCGGAACCGGTCGGGCCGGTGACGAGCACGATGCCGTGCGGCTTGCCGATCAGCTTGTCGAAGTGGACGAGCGTGTCGCGCGCCATGCCGAGCGTTTCGAGATTCAGGCGCTGCGCGTCCTTTTCCAGCAGACGCAGCACCGCGCGCTCGCCATGGCCGGTCGGCAGCGTGGAAACCCGCACGTCGACGGGACGTCCGCCCACGCGCAACGTGATGCGGCCGTCCTGCGGCAATCGTTTTTCAGCGATATCGAGCTGCGCCATGATCTTGATGCGCGAGATCAGCGCGCCGTGCAGCGCTTTCTTCGGACGCACGACGTCGCGCAGCGTGCCGTCGACGCGAAAGCGCACCACCGACGCGTTCTCGAACGGCTCGATGTGAATATCCGATGCCTGCTCGCGCGCCGCCTGCGTGAGCAGCGCGTTGATCATACGGATAATCGGCGCGTCGTCCTCGGATTCGAGCAGATCCTCGACTTCGGGAATGTCCTGCATCAAACGCGACAGATCGACTTCGCCTTCCACTTCGCCGACCACCTGCGCCGCGCTGCCGTCGTTGCGCGCGTATGCCGAATTGATCGCCGCGGCGAGCTCGTCGGCGGGCTTGCGCACGATCGACAGCGCGCCGAAATTGCGCGCGACTTCAGCGAGCGCCGCGTCGGTCGTCCGCTCGCTGATCCATACCTCGATGCTGTCCGCGTGCCGATGCGCGAGCAAGATCTGCCCGCTGCGCGCGAAGCCGTAGGGCACGAGGCGGGCCGCCGCCAGCGGCGACGCCGCGCTGCTCGCGCTCTCGACTGCATCGTTGACCATGCTCACGGCCCGACTCCCTGTTGGCCGTTCGTCGCGGCGTTACCCGGCAGGGTGTTGGTCGCTGCGTTGCCCGGCATGGCGTTGGTCGCGCCGTTCGCGGGAAGCGGATAGCTGCCCTGCGGCGGCGGCGTCGATTGCGGCGCGGATTGCATCGGCTGCGGCGCCGGACCTGCTTCCGGGTTCTGCGGCAGCGTCGTGCTCGGGCCGGGGCCGCGTGTCGTGTTGCTCCAGTCCAGCAGATTTTGCGCCGGCACGCCGCCGCCTTCGCTCGGACCAATCGGTTTCGGCGGCATCACCGGCACATTCTGATCCTTGATGAGACGGTTGTCCGTCGTCGAGCCGTACTGCTGCTGACGCAGATACTCGTAGCGCGTGTTGGTGATCTGCGTCGAGGTTGCCTGATCGCGCACGATCACCGGGCGCAGGAACACCATGAGGTTGGTTTTCGTGCGCGTCTTGCTTTCGCTTCTGAACAGGCTGCCGATGAACGGAATGTCGCCGAGCAGCGGAATCTTGCTGTTGTTATTGTTGTACTGGTCCTGCATCAGGCCGCCGAGCACGACGATTTCACCGTCATCCGCGAGGATGGTCGACTGCACCGAGCGCGTATTGATCGTCACGCCGCCCGGATCGTTCTTCGTGGTCGCATCGACGCTCGAATCTTCCTGATAGATCTGCATCTTCAGCACGCCGCCATCGGTGATCTGCGGCTTCACATGCAGCGTCACGCCGACGTCGCGCCGGTCGAACGTGTTGAACGCGGTGACCGAGGTGGCCGCGTTCGCGGTCGGCGTCGCGTAGGAACCCGTCACGACCGGCACGTTCTGGCCGACGACGATCTTCGCTTCCTCGTTGTCGAGCGTAATCAGGTTCGGCGTCGAAAGGATGTTCGCATCCGCCGATGTCGACAGCGCCTGCAACAGCCCGCCGAGGCCGAAGAGGTTGCCGAAGCGGTGCAGCAAGCCGATGTTGAGGCCCTGCGCGAGCAGGCCGGTGGTCGACGTGATGGCCGACGGATTCTGTGCGATCGCGTTGCCCTGCAAGGTCAGATCGACGATGTTCGTGTTGCCCTGACCGAAGCTCGAACTGCCGTAGAGCGCGTTGTTGCCGCCGTTCGACAGCAGGAGGCCCTGCCACTGAATGCCGAGGTTCGCGCCGGTGGTCGCGGACAATTCGACGATCAACGCCTCGATGTAGACCTGCGCGCGGCGCGCGTCGAGCTGATCGATCACGGCGCGCAGGTTTCGATAGACCGGGTCCGCAGCGGTGATGATCAGCGAGTTCGTCGCGGCATCGGCCTGGATCATGCCGCCGCCCTGGTCGTTGCCGGACTCGTTGTCCTTGTTCGACGAGAAGTTCGAGTCGCGGTTGCCGGCGCCGCCCGTCATCGGATTGTTGCTGCTGCCCGAGGTGCCGCCGAGACCGCCGGGCAAAGGCGGCGTGCCGGCCGTGCCGGTGGACATCGACGAACTGCCGAGACCGCCGCCGCTCTGACCGAACGAATTCGAGCTGGAGTTCGAGCCCGACGTGTTGTCCGAAGTATTGTTGCCCTTGCCCATCATGCCGCGCAGCGTCTTGGCGAGACGCGTCGCGTCGGCATTGCGCAGCGCCACGACGTGCATGTTACCCGGTTGCGAAGTCGGAGAATCGAGCTTCTGCGCCAGTTGCTTCGCCGCGGCGAGACGCGAGCTGCTGGACGCGCGGAACATCAGCGAATTGGTGCGCGCATCGGGCGTGACGGTGACTTTGAGCGTGGCGTCGGTGCTGCCGATCGCGCCGGGATCGAGCAGCTTGTTCATCTGCTCGGCGACGTCGATGGCGTTCGCGTTCTTCAGCGTGACCACATCGACCGAGCGGCCGGCCGCCGTATCGACACCCGCGATGATGCCCGCGATGCGGCGCACGTTGTCGGCGTAGTCCGTGACGACGAGCGTGTTGTTCGCCGGATAGGCCGCGATGGTGTTGTTCGGCGAAATGAGCGGACGCAGCACCGGCAAAAGATTGTTCGCCGACTCGTTACGCAGTTGAAAGACCTGCGTGATCACCTGATCGCCGCGCGCGGCCGGCGCGTTGCCGACATACGTGGGCACGCCCTGCAGCTTCGCGTCGGCTTCGGGCACGACCTTCAGGACGCCGTGATCCTGCAC
The DNA here is from genome assembly GCF_023631305.1 of Caballeronia sp. INML3B. Classification (NCBI taxonomy): domain Bacteria; kingdom Pseudomonadati; phylum Pseudomonadota; class Betaproteobacteria; order Burkholderiales; family Burkholderiaceae; genus Caballeronia; species Caballeronia sp. INML3B. Next base: position 108,766 of record NZ_JALQDI010000001.1, on the reverse strand, counting down.
GAGCGCGAAACCCTGCATGCGCAGCGACGACTGGAGCGTCTTGAGCGCCTGATCCTCGGGAACCGCATTCTCCGAGACCAGGTTGAGTTGCCCCTTCACCCGGGGATCGACGATGATCGTTTTGCCGGTAGCGGCGCCGATCGCCTTCGCGACCTGGTCGATGTCCGCATTGACGAAATTCAGCGTCACTTGCGCGTGCGCGGCTTGCGCGACGATAAGTCCCGCCGCCAGCAGTGCCGTCGCGATACGACGCAGTGCCATAGGTTGTCTTCTCATGAATGTGATGTCAGAGCCGGGTCTCGGGGGAGCCAGCCAAGGCAGCACCGCCCGTCAGCCGAGAGCGCTGCCAACCGCGATGTGGGACGCACAGGCCCGGAACATCGCGATCATTTTAAAAAATATGACGATAACAGCTTAATGTAACGAAAATGTGCCAATTCGTTCCGGATTAGATGACGCCTGGCTGTCGACTTCGCTACGTTTTCCAGCGCCCTCAAGCTTTCAAAAAACTTGCCGATAGACCGTACCTGGACGCTTCCAGAGGTCGGCCGATGCACGCGGGAGCCGAATTGTACCCCGTCCAGAAGTCTTATTATTCATACATTTAGATCACACCTGATTGACGGTCCGATGTGTTCCCGCGCAAGCGGGCTTCCGGCGCTGCACCGGGCGTATGTCTGATAGCCAACTTATGGTCTGATTCGTCAGCCGGTATGATACGGTCGGTTCCGCATTCCGGGCGGTTGCGAAATGGGCGGGTTTTCCCCATGCAGTCCGGCCGCGGGCGTTGATTTGTTGGCGTTGGCGCCAAGGCGCCGCAACGGCGGCATGACGTTCCGCATATGCGGATGGAGTAGAAGGAAGATGAAGAGAATATTGCGACTACTTGCGATATGCGGGCCGCTCACGGCGGCCGCCTCCGCACATGCGGACTGCTTCGACGAAGCCGCGAAGTATCAGAAGGTCAATCCGCTCATCCTGCGCGCGATCGCCTGGCAGGAATCGCACAACAAGCCTGACGCCATCAACAAGAACGCCAACGGCTCGACCGACTACGGGCTGATGCAGATCAATTCGATCCATCTCAACACGCTGGCGCAGTACGGCATTTCCAGCGGCACGCTGATGGAGCCGTGCAAGAGCGTGTATGTCGCCGCCTGGCATCTGCGCCAGAAAATGAACAAGTACGGCAATTCGTGGCAGGCGGTCGGTGCTTACCATTCCGAAACACCCGCGCTACGCGACAAGTACTCGGCGCAGATCATCGAGATCCTGCGTCGCTGGAAGCTGCTTCAGGCCACGCGCTGACCCAAGGCGCGCTACTCGCACACGCGCCGCGTCCGGCGCGCATTTGATGCAAAATCCCCTATTCGATCGCCCGCGCCGCCCGAACGGCAGCGCGGGCTCGCGCTCGCGCGCTCCCTTCCTCCGTCACGCTCACTGCGATGAACCAGACGCCATTGCCCATTACCGTGCTATCGGGATTCATCGGCGCGGGTAAGACCACGCTCGTCGATGCCTTGCTCGCCAACGCCGAAGGAATCCGCATCGGCGCCGTGACATGCGGCAAGGCCGCGTCCGGCGCGGAACGCGAAACCACCGACTTGCCCAACGGCTGCCTCGTGCTGACGCTCGGCGACCCATCGATGGAGACGCTCGAAAGCGCGATCACCTGGATCGCGGAACAGCAGCGCTTCGATGCGATCATCGTCGAATCGTCGGGCATCGCGAATCCGATCACGATCGCCGAGCATCTCGCATTCGGCGATGACGACGACGCGACGCTCGCGGGCCGCGCGCATCTCGATACGTTCGTGACCGTGATCGATGCCGCGACCTTCCTGCGCGACTATGCGTCTTCGGACTCGCTCGCCGAGCGCGGTCTCTCGCAAGAAAGCCACGGCGACGAAGACGACCAGACAGTCGTCGAGACCCTCATCGAGCAGATCGAGTTCTGCGATGTCATCGTCATCAACAAGATCGATCTCGCCGGCGCGGACGAAGTGGAAAGGATCGCGCGCATCCTGCACGGGCTCAATCCGCGCGCGCTTCAAGTGCGGGCGCAATCCGGCAACGTGTCTTCCGGCGACGCGCTGAACACCGGCCGCTTCGATTTCGATGCGACCGCGAGCGCGCCCGGGTGGCTCGCGATTCTCAACGGCGAGCACGCGGCGAGCGACGAGCCCGATGCCTCCGGCATCGGCCATTATGTGTATCGCGCACGCCGGCCGTTTCATCCCGAGCGCCTGTGGAACCTGCTGCATCAGGAATGGCCCGGTGTCCTGCGCGCGAAAGGCTTCTTCTGGCTCGCGACGCGAAGCGATGTCGGCGGCTCGCTGTCGCAAGCGGGCGGGACCGTGCGGCACGGTCCGGCGGGGTTGTGGTGGGCCGCGCAAGATCGCGGCGAATGGCCGATCGACGACCCCGAGCTCGAAGCGGAGATCGTTGCGGAATGGTATGGCGACCCGGACGACAACAGCATCGGCGATCGCCGGCAGGAACTGGTGCTGATCGGCGAGAACCTCGACCGCACCGCATGGCAGGCCAGGTTCGATGCATGCCTTCTGACCGACGACGAATGGGCGCTCGGCCTCGATGGCTGGCATTGCTTCGCCGATCCGTTTCCCGCTTGGGACGTCGAAGAGCACGACCACGATCACGATCATGATAACGACCACCACGATCATGGTCCCGATTGCGATTGCGAGGATCATCGGCATTGAAGCGTGAACGGCTCGATGCAATGTCGAGCCCGCCAACGAGATGCGCAGCCGAAAAAAAACCCGCCGAAGGCGGGTTATGTATAACTGGCTACTTCGAGTAGCCGCACAATCGGCAAGAAGCTTACCGCTTGTTCACTGCGTCCTTGAATGCCTTGCCAGCCGTAAACTTGACCGTCTTCGCGGCCGGAATCTTGATGGACTCGCCAGTCTTCGGGTTGCGGCCGGTGCGCGCTGCGCGCTTTCCCGAGCCGAAGCTGCCGAAGCCGATCAACTGAACTGCGTCACCTTTCGATACAGCCTTCTTGATCACTTCGAGCAACGTGTCCAGCGTTTCGCCGGTTTGAGCCTTGCTGGCGCCGGTCTGAGCGGCTACGGCGTCGATCAATTCCTGTTTGTTCATTAAGGTTCCTTTATCAGTTTAGGTTGACACGAACAGCGCGAACGCGCCGATTATACGTGCGCAAGCCGTGCAGTCGAGTAGCGACGGCCTTCTGGCGCGGCCGACCGGGAAATCCGCGGTGTTACGCGCCATCTCAACGGCATTGCTTCACTTCGTCGCCTTCACGCCGCCTCTATACGCGGCGCTTGGTATGATAGCGCAGCGCAAACCCAATCAGGATAAGGGTTTCAAAGATTTACCCTTATATTTTTGAGGCTCGCGGCGGTTTTTTTGGCGCAGAACAACTGGGTCCGATCCATGCTACGCGAGCTGATCATCGAATACGGCCTGCCGTTGGTTTTTGCCAACGTTCTGCTCGAATGCCTCGGCTTGCCGCTCCCAGCCTTGCCCACATTGATTCTGACGGGTGCGATCACGGTCTCCGCGAGCTTCGCAACGGGCGTGCCGTCGGGCTTTCCGTCGGCTGCATGGGGACCGCTCTTGGCGATCGTCGTCACGGCCAGCATGGCCGCGCTCATCGGCGACACGCTCTGGTTCTGGCTCGGGCGTCGCTACGGCAGCCGCGTGCTTGCCTTCATGTGCAAGATCTCGATCTCGCGCGATACCTGCGTGAACCGCAGCCTCGACTTCTTCGGGCGCTTCGGCGTGCGCATTCTCGCCCTGTCCAAATTCATCCCCGGCCTGTCGACGCTCGCGATACCCGTCGCGGGCGCGACCGGCATCGGCTTCGGCAGCTTTCTCTTGTATGACGCGCTCGGCGCATTGTTGTGGTCCGGCATCGGCGTCGCGTTCGGCGCGATGTTCGCCGATCTCGTCGATCGCATGCTCGCCTGGCTCGACCTGTTCGGGCGCGGCGTGGTCGTGCTTGCGATCATCGCGCTCGCGCTCTATCTCGCCATGCGCTGGTGGCAGCGCGTATCGCTGTTGCGGAGGCTGCGCATGGCGCGCATCGATATCGCGATGCTGCGCGCGCTGCTCGATGGGGAACCGCCGCCGCTCGTCATCGACGTGCGCCGCCGCGAGCGCCGCGCGATGGATCCGTTCGCCATTCCCGGCGCGCTGCTCCTGCACGACGACGCCGCATCGCAGCTCGCCGGTATCGCCCGCGACCGCAAGCTCGTGACGTACTGCGACTGCCCGAGCGAAGTGTCCGCCGCGCTCGCCGCCAAGGAACTCGCCGCGCACGGCTTCACCGATGTCGCGCCGCTGCTCGGCGGCCTCGCGGCATGGCGCGCGGCGGGCTACGCGCTCGAGCCGCTGACGATCGAAGACGCCCCGAACGGCGCCGCGCGGACCTTGGCCAAGTCGTCTTCCGCTTGACGTGTCTTCCCCTGTCGCATGACCGAATCTCTGTTTTTCGCGCCGCACGATCTTCCCGCGCGCTGGCGGCGCACGCGCGTCTTCACCTTCGTCGATATGACATTCAGCGCCTTCCTCCCGCTCTGGCAGCGCTGGCGCGACGACGAAGAGCGTTGCGACCGGCTGCACGTCGTGGCGATTGCGACGCTAAAGGCGCTGGACGATCCACCATCGACCGATGACGCATCGCCGCTCGCGGCCGAGCTTGCACGCGCGTGGCCGATGCGCGTGGCAGGCATGCATCGGCTGGAGTTCGACGAAGGACGCGTGGTGCTCACGCTCGCCATTGGCGACGACGCGCAGGCGATGCTGTCGAAACTCTGGCTACGCGCCGATGCCTTCCATCTCGAAGCGACCGACGATCCACGCGCCCTATGCAAATCGCTCGCGCGCTTTGCCGGCGACGGTGCGACAGTCTGCGCGAACGCATCCGGGCCGCTTCATTTGCCGATGCGCCGCGCGCTGGAATCGTCGGGCTTCGAGTGCTCGTCGGCGGCGGCGGACGCACGGCTCGTCGCACGCTTCGCGCCGCGCTGGCGCGTGCGCCGCCACGAACCGCCGCTTCCTTGCGCTGCGAGCGCGCGCGAGGCCGTCGTCATCGGCGCGGGACTCGCGGGCTGTGCCGTGAGCGCGCGGCTCGCCGGGCGCGGCTGGCACGTCACGCTGATCGATCGTCACGCGTTGCCCGCGCGCGATGCATCGGGCAATCCGGCGGGCGTGTTTCATCCTATCGTCTGGCGCGACGACAGTGTCGCCGCCCGCCTCACGCGCGCGGGCTTTCTCTACGCATTGCGCCGATGGCAGGCGCTCGAAGACGCACATCACGACTTGCTGCGCAGCCCCGCGGGTTTGCTACAGATCGCCGACACGCCCGAAGACGCCGCTACGCTCGCCGCCGCCATCGCGCGCTTCGCGTATCCATCTGAATACGTGCAGCCGATGACGCGCGCCGATGCATCGCGCATCGCGGGCGTCGATGTCGCGCGCGGCGGCTGGTTCTTTCCGCGCGGCGGTGCGATCTCGCCTGCGGCCGTTTGCACAGCGCAACTCGCCGACGCCGCTGCCCGGATCACGCTGCGCATGGAAACCGACGTAACGCGCATCGCGCACGATGGCCGCATCTGGAGCGCGTTCGATACGAGCGGCGGCGAGATCGCGAGCGCGCCGGTGATGGTGCTCGCCAACGCTCACGATGCCGCGCGGCTCGCCGGTCTGTATGGCGCGCCGACACGCAGCGTGCGCGGCCAGCTCACCGTGCTCGATTCATCCGCGCTCGATGCCCTGCGTGCGCCGGTTATCGGCGAAGGCTACGCGGTGCCGCTCGGCGCGGACGGCGCGCTCATCGGCGCGACCTATGACATCGACGATCCCGACCGCGATATTCGCGAAGCCGGGCATCTGGAGAACATCGAGCGCGTCGCGGGGATGTTGCCGGATCTAGCGCTCGCGCCGAAGCAAATCCGCGCGGGGCGCGTCGCGTTCCGCTGCGTGACGAGCGACCGCCTGCCGATGATCGGCCAGCTTGCCGACGAAAGCGCCGCGCGCCGCGATGCGCCTCAACTCTCGGGCGCGTGGCCGCTCGATCTGCCGCGCATGCCCGGTCTTTACGGCGCATTCGCATTCGGCTCGCGCGGGCTCGTCTGGGCGACGCTCGCGGCCGAGCTGATCGCGTCGCAGATTGAAGGAGAACCGTGGCTCATCGAGCGCGAACTCGCCGACGCCATCGACCCAGCCCGCTTTTTGCTCAGAGTGCTCCGTCATGGAGAAATCGGCTCGACATAGTTGTCCCCGGCACGTTGTGGATAACCCGTCTAATTGCAGGTGGAAGTCGTGTGAACGCGATGTGCACGTAAACGGGACAACCTGGACTTCCGGTTTACGCGCGCCAAAGTTGTTCCGGGTTGGCCGCGCCGCGCCAACATGTTTACGACCCGCTTCTGCTTTATCCAAATGATTGAATGTAAAGACGAAAGATGGGTTATCCACAGAAGACGCAGCCTCTTGTTAACTACTACTACGTTTATATACAGTAAACCTGTAAACACCTGAAGACAAAGCCATCGGTCAGGCGTAAACCAGAAATCCGAACGTCCCGATAACGGCGAGCGGTCAGCCTTTCCATCCTGCTTCGAGCCCGGCAGTCGCTTTTACTTCATAAGAATCAGGAGCTTGGACTTTCTGTCAGGGCAACGGAGGTATGGCACAATCGCGCTTCTTCCTGCGTCGCGCCGTTCGGACGGCGACCGCTTCAATGGAACGATGGTTGCGAGCCAAGAATCTGATCAACGAAGCCGCGCCGTCGTTTGCTGTGTTCGGCCCGGCATTCGAGCGGGCGCCGCATGCGTTACCCATGTCACACGGATCCGAGTTCTCCGGTGCGACATCGAGGGCATGCAGGGCGCATCGCAGCTAGCCGAACGCGTCGTCTAATCCGTGCACGTCCTGACGTGACGCCGTGTTCGTTCGCATTTCGTTTCGCCTGAATGAACCAACGCTCGCATAGCGGGCCCGATGCGCCTCGCCCGCGAGCGCGCGCCGTCGATGCGAGTCACGCAACGGAACGTGCACGCTCTGCTGCAGCAACGAAGGAGAAGCCAATACGATGAATTCGGCATTTTCATTTTTGCCCGTCTGGCCGCTCGAACCCGACGCCATTTTCTGGGCCGGTCTCGCGCTCATTACGGCCGGGCTCGCCGGCGAGCTGTTATGGCGCGCGTGGCGCTTGCCGCGCATCACCGGGTTCGCGGTGATCGGGCTGATCGCCGGTAACGCGGGTCTCGGTGTGATCGACGCAAGCGCGGCCGGCCTGTCGCGGCCGCTGCTCGATGTCGCGCTCGGGCTGCTGCTCTTCGAATTGGGTGGGCGGCTCGATCTGCGCTGGATCCGTCGCAATCCGTATCTGATCTTGTCGAGCATCGCCGAATCGACGCTCACGTTCGGCCTCGTGCTGATCGCGCTGACATTGCTCAACGTGCCGACGATGCCCTCGGTCGTGATCGCGGCCATCGCGATGGCGACGTCGCCCGCGATGGTCATCCAGTTGAAGACCGAACTGCGCGCGGAAGGCCAGGTCACGCAACGTCTGCTGACGCTGACCGCGCTCAACAGCATGTATGCGGTGATCGTCGAGAAGCTCGCGGCGGGCGTGCTGCATCAGGAAATCTACGGCAACGCGCTCGCGACGATCCTGCAGCCGCTCTATCTGCTGATCGGCTCGCTCGTGCTCGCGTTCCTGCTCGCGCGCGCCTGCAATCTCCTGGTGCGGCGCCTGCCCGCGAACGACGAGCATTCGTTCGTCGCGCTCTTCGGGCTCGTGCTGCTGGCGATCGCGGTCGCGCATATCTTCAAGCTGTCGACGATTCTCGCGCTGCTCGCCGCGGGCATCATCGTGAAAAACGCCGACGAACGTCCGCAACTCTGGCCGTCGCACTTCGGCTCCGCCGGATGGCTCCTGACCGTGATTCTTTTTGCGCTGACGCTCACGCCGTTTCACTGGCGCGATATCGCGCTCGGCGGCGTCGCGGCGCTCGGGCTGATCGTTGCGCGTTTCGTCGGCAAGCTCGTCGGCGTGCTGATTTTCGCGAAGCCGAGCGGGCTCGACTGGAAGCAGGGCGCGGCGCTCGGCGTCGCGCTGACGCCGATGTCGGCGCTGGCGTACGTGCTCGTCGACGACATGTACGTCCTCTATCCGGACTACGACCCGACGCTGCGCGCGATCATCATGTGCTCGATCGTCGTGCTGCAGATAGTCTCGCCCTTCGTGGTCTACCGCAGCCTGTCGGCAGTCGGCGAGCGGCGCGAGTGATCGCGCCCGCTTGACTCATGCATTGATTATTCAAGAGGCGCCATGGCACTCGAACCTTTCATCAACTCCGAACCGTTCACGTTCGGCGTCGAGCTGGAGATCCAGGTCGTCAACACGCACGACTACGATCTGACCCGCGCCGCGTCGGACCTCATGCGTCTCATCAAGGACGAAAAAATTCCGGGCAACATCACGCCTGAAATCACCGAAAGCATGATCGAGCTCTCGACCGGTATCTGCACGACGCACGAGCAGGCCGTCACGGACCTTCGCAAGATCCGCGATACGCTCGTCGCCGCGGCGGATCAACTCAACGTCGGGCTCGCGGGCGGCGGCACGCACGCGTTCCAGCAATGGAGCGATCGTCAGATCTACGACGCGCCGCGCTTCCAGTACATCTCCGAACTGTACGGATACCTCGCCAAGCAGTTCACGGTGTTCGGCCAGCACGTCCACATCGGTTGTCCCGATCCGAACAGCGCGCTCTTCCTGCTGCACTCGATGTCTCGCTACATCCCGCATTTCATCGCGCTTTCAGCGTCGTCGCCATACATCCAGGGTGTCGACACGGGGTTCCACTCGGCGCGTCTGAACTCGGTGTTCGCGTTTCCGCTGTCGGGGCGCGCGCCCTTCGTGCTGACCTGGGACGGCTTCGAGGAGTACTTCTCGAAGATGGTCAATACGGGCGTCGTCAACAGCATGAAGGACTTCTACTGGGACATCCGGCCGAAGCCCGGCTTCGGAACGATCGAAGTGCGCGTGATGGACACGCCGCTTTCCGTCGACAGGGCGGCCGCGATCGCCTGCTACATCCAGACGCTGTCGCGCTATCTGCTGCTCGACAAACCGCTGACGCCGCGCGAGGACGACTATCTGGTCTACACGTTCAACCGCTTCGAGGCGTGCCGCTTCGGACTGGAAGGCACGTGCATCCATCCGCAGACGGGCGAGCGGCGCACCATCGGCGAGGACATTCTCGCGACGCTCGACGTGCTCGCTCCGCATGCCGAAGCGCTCGGCTCACAGGCCGCGCTCGCGGAGGTGGCCGATATCGCGCGCGGCGTCAACGACGCGACCTGGCTACGCGGCGTGGTGGACAAGGAAAAATCGCTGCACGAGGCGGTCAGGCAGCAATGCCTGCAGTGGCGCCGATAACGCTGCGCTTACGCCGACGCGAATCGGCGAATCATGACGAAAGGCCGCTTCGAGTAGCTTACGAAGCGGCCTTTATCTTTGGGCCGTATGAAACATGTGCATGACGAGCAATGTGCATAAAGCGCTCGCGGCAACGTTGGAAGAAAAACCGATTCAGCGACGCTAAGGTTTACTTCAAGAAATCCGTATACATCCGTAATAGTAGTTAACAAGTCTTCCCCGACGCTGTGGAAAACGTCAAAAAGAGGTGCAGAGTCAACGAGCTAGCGCGATGATAACCATGCGGCCCCCGCGTGGCGTCGCGACGAGGAATTCTGGACAACGGAAAGGTGTCCAACGCGAGGGGAAGTGTTGTCAAGAATACGCCCACATCAAAGAAGACTCTTTTCCACGGGTTATCCACAGTTCTGCGTGGATAATTAAGGTGTACGTTTGTTCTATGTCGCTTAGAATGGCGACTTTGCTGGCATGGCGTTATAGTCGGCAAGAAAACAGCGCCACGAGCAGGACCATAAGACGGCGCATAACGAAGAGGGTTGCAACGTCCCCATTCAGGCACCGCTAATTGGCTTGGCACGCCTGAATTTTGAGACGGCGGGGACCTGGAACGAAGGGCAGTTCGCAAGGGGTTCGGAGTACTTTCTGCGGGCGGCGTTTCGAACGAGGTGTTCGCGGTGGTTGCCGCGAACGTGCCGTCAGAACACATAAGCGGAACAACAAGCGAAAGACTATGAGTGAAGGCGTTTACGGAGAGCAGGCGACGGGGCGGGTGACCCACGGCCTGCTGAGGCTGAGCACCGCGATGCGCAGCCAGGCATGGGAATGGGCGGAAGGCGCGGGGCTGACGCCGACCCAGGGTGAAATTCTCGTTCTGCTGATGCAGCGCAAGGGGCCGATGCGCCTCGGCGAGATCGCACGTGAAACGGCGCTGACCGCCGCCACGACGAGCGATGCGGTGAGCACGCTCGAAGGCAAGGGTCTCGTCGAAAAGCGCCGCGCGCTCGACGACGGCCGCGCGCTCGCGGTGCGTCTGACCGCGCGTGGCCGCACGGCTGCGAAGAAGGCACTGCAATGGCCGGACTTCCTCGCGAAGGCGGTCGGCACGCTGCGCGAGGACGAGCAGGTGGCGTTCTATCGCACGCTGCTCAAGACAATCCGTCAGCTCGAATCGCAGCAGCAGATTCCGGCGCACCGCATGTGTCTCTCCTGCTCGCACTTCGAGGCGAGCAAGAATCCGAAGAAGACGCCGCATCACTGCGCGCTTCTGCAGATCGACATGGCGGACACGGATCTGCGTCTCGACTGTTCGGTATACGAAGAAGCCGACGTCGCCACGCAGAAGAAGAGCTGGAAGGTCTTCGCCCAAGTCGCCTGAATCAGGCTGCGCGGGTAAAAAGCCATCTGGCGGCATCCGGCGCTGTGAGGCCGCGGCGAGTCGGTTAGACTGTGCCCGTCGCGCCTCGCCGCGAGGCCCGGCTCGTCACTACTCCGTCCCGAGAAAGCCGCCGATGAAACATGAAGTCCTGGCGATTCGCCACGTCTATTTCGAAGATCTGGGCAGCCTCGAACACGTGCTCGGCGATCGCGGCCATCTCGTGCGCTATCTGGACGTCGGACGCGGCCGTATCGACGCGCCCAATCCGCTCGATCCTTCGTTGCTCGTCGTGCTCGGCGGACCGATCGGCGCTTGCGACGACGCGCATTATCCGCATCTCGCGCCGCTGCTTTCGATGCTCGAAAAGCGCATCGCGGCGGGCTTGCCGACGATCGGCATCTGCCTCGGCTCGCAACTGATCGCGCGGGCGCTCGGTGCGCGTGTGTATCCGTCGGGCAAGCTGGAGCTCGGCTGGTCGCCGCTCGAGCTGACCGGCGCGGGACGCGCGTCCGCGCTGCGGCATCTCGAAGCCGACGGCGCGCCCGTTCCGGTCTTTCACTGGCACGGCGATACCTTCGATCTCCCCAAGGACGCGACGCTCCTCGCATCCACCGATCTCTGCGCGCATCAGGCATTTTCCTGGGGCGAGCACGTTCTCGCGCTGCAGTGTCATCCCGAAGTGCTCGTGGAGCGCTTCGAGAGCTGGCTCGTCACGTACCCGGGCGATATCGCGCGCAGCGGCGCGACGGTCGCCTCACTGCGCGAGGACACCGCGCGTCATGGCGCGAAACTCGAACGCGCCGCTCGCGCGATGTTCGGCGAATGGCTCGACCGCTTCGCCGTGGTGGACGCGCGCTGAACGTGTGATGGTATGAATCATCGCGCCGCGTCTCGCGCGGTGCGCGTCCCTGCACGAAAGAAATCGCGGTGCTATTCTCGATCGCTCCTTTCTAGCGACGAGCCACGCCATGAGCGCGCTGTTCACTCCCACGACCCTCCGCAGCCTCCAGCTCCCGAACCGCATTTTCGTCTCGCCGATGTGTCAATACTCCGCCGAGCGCGGCGAGGCTACGGCATGGCACATGATCCATCTGGGCCACCTCGCGTTGTCCGGCGCGGGCATGCTGTTCATCGAGGCGACCGCCGTCGAGCCGGACGGCCGCATCACGCCGGGTGATCTCGGTCTTTGGGACGACGTCACCGAGGCCGCGCTGCGTCCGGTGCTTGCCGCGATCCGCCAGTATTCGAAGATCGCGGTGACGATGCAGCTATCGCACGCGGGCCGCAAGGCATCGAGCCGCAAGCCGTGGGAAGGCGGGCAGCTGATCTCCGTCGCCGATGGCGGCTGGATGACCTTTGCGCCATCCGCCATTGCGCACAAGCCTGAAGAGACCCCGCCGCTCGCGCTCGACGCCGCTGGCCTCATCCGCGTGAAGGAGGCGTTCGTCGCATCGGCGAAGCGTGCGGCGCGGCTCGGCATCGACGGCATCGAAGTGCACTGCGCGCATGGCTACCTGCTGCATCAGTTCCTGTCGCCGCTCGCCAATCAGCGCACCGACGAATACGGCGGCTCGCTCGAGAACCGCATGCGGTATCCGCTCGAGATCTTCGACGCCGTGCGCGCTGCGTTTCCCGCCGACAAGCCGGTCGGCGTGCGCGTCTCCGCGACCGATTGGGTCGAAGGCGGATGGAGCATCGAGGATACGATCGCGTTCGCGTCGGAGCTGAAAAAGCGCGGCGTGGACTGGGTCGATGTGTCGTCGGGCGGGGTCTCGCCGTTGCAGAAGATTCCGTTGTCGTCGGGCTATCAGGTGCCGTTCGCGCAGGCCGTGAAGGAAGCGACGGGCGTGAACACCGTGGCCGTCGGGCTGATCACCGAGGCAAAGGAAGCGGAAGAAATCGTCAGGAGCGGCAAGGCCGATTACGTCGCAATGGCGCGCGCGATGCTCTACGATCCGCGCTGGCCGTGGCACGCCGCCGCCGAGCTCGGCGCAACCGTCACCGCGCCGCCGCAGTACTGGCGCTCCCAGCCGCGCGAACAGAAGAATCTCTTCGGCGAGATCACCATCGGGCAACGCTGAAAAGTTTCGAACATCGTCCAGACGGTTGAGCATTCGCGCGCCGGGAGTGTAGGATACCGGTCTGTTGAGCGCGAGCGTTCAACCGAGCGAACGCGGCGCCTTTTGAGGCCACCGCGTTTTTTTTCATCCCGATGTTCATCCCGATCGCGCGGGAGCGAAGCGTTATTTAAGGATTCGTTCGATGAGTTCACGCAGGGTCACCGTTCGCCGCTCCGGCGTGCATGGCAAGGGCGTGTTTGCCGTGAAGCGGATTGCCGCGGGCGAGCAGGTGATGGAATACAAGGGCGAGCGCATTTCATGGAAGGAAGCGCTGCGCCGCCATCCGCACAACCCCGAAGAGCCGAACCACACGTTCTACTTCGCACTCGACGACGGCCGCGTGATCGACGGCAAGATCGAGGGGAACAGCGCGAAGTACATCAACCATTCGTGCGCGCCGAATTGCGAGGCCGAGGAAGTCGAAGGGCGCGTGTTCATTCACGCGTTGCGCGACATCGAGCCGGATGAAGAGCTGAACTACGACTACGGGCTCGTCATCGACGGCCGCATCACGAAGAAGCTCAAGCAGGAATACGAGTGCCGATGCGGCGCAAGGAAATGCCGCGGCACGATGCTCGCGGTGAAGAAGGAGAAGAAGAAAAAGTAGGTCGCGCGCGCGTCGAGTCGATGCGAAAGAGCCACGCAAGCGCGTGGCTCTTTTTTATTCCGCCGCCGGCTTCTCTTCCTTGAGCGGCATGCGCACGATGAAGCGCGCGCCGCCTTCGGGCGCGTCCTCGTAGTGCACGGTGCCGCCGTGCAGCACCATGATGTCGTGAACGATCGCGAGCCCGAGTCCCGCGCCGCCTTCCACGCTTTGTCCGTCGCCGCGGAAGAAGCGCTTGAAGAGATCCGGCTGCTGATCCGGCGGCACGCCCGGGCCGTTGTCCTCCACGATGACTTCGCCGAAGCGGCGGCCATTCGCGTCGCGCCATTCCGTGACCGTCATGGTGATACGCGCGCCTTCGATGCGAAACGGCGGAATGTACTTGAGCGCGTTGTCGATCAGATTTGCCAGGACTTCGCGGGCGAGCACGACGTTGCCGCGCACGATCAGCGGATGCTCGTTCTCGGGGTCGTCGAGACGCTGAAAGCCGAGATCGACGTGCGCGGCGAGCGCACGCGGCACCCACTCCGCGCCGGTTTCGAAGGCGAGCGCGGCGATGTCGAAATCGGCGAAACGCGCCGCCTGTTCGCCCGGCTCGGCGCGCGCGAGAGAGAGCAGTTGATTCGAAAGCCGCACCGCGCGATCCGCCGATGCACGCAACTCCTTCACCGCCTCGATCGCTTTGTCGGGATCGCGCGAACTGAGCGCCTGCTCCGCGTGCAGCTTGACCGCGGTCAGCGGCGTGCGCAGTTGATGCGCGGCATCGGCGATGAACTTGCGCTGCGCATCGAGCGCGCTCTGCAGGCGCACGAGCAAGGCGTTCATCGCGCTCGTGAGCGGGCGGATTTCGCTGGGAACATAAGTCTCGTCGACGGGCTCGAGCGAGATGTGCGTCTGCTGGTTGAGCGCGTCGGCGAGATCGGTGAGCGGGTTCAATTGCTGATTCACGACGCGCCACACGATCACCCAGCCCGCGAGCAGCAGCAGCGCGAGCGGCATCATGATCGCGATGAGAAACTCCACGGCGATCCGATACCGCGAGCCGACCCGCTGCGCCACTTCGACGACGATCGGATTGCCGGTCGGCTGCGGCACGCGCACTTGCGCCGCGCGCACGGAGACGCCCTGGAAGTGCGTCTCGAAGACATACGCGTAGTGGATGCGCCGCACGTTGGTACCGGTGAGCGGCAGATCGGGCTCGCCGGCGATTTCCTCATCGCCCGTGCTGATGCGGTAGATGAGCTGCTCGACAGGATCGGAGAACATCGCCTGCGCGAGCGGCGGGACGGTGACGGGCGCATCGACGCCCGCGAGCTGGATCTGCTTGGAAATGGCGGTGGCGAGATCCGCGAGCGAGCGGTCGACGACGTGCTGCGTGTACTGCCAGGCGAGCCAGTACGCCATGAGGCCGCTCATCAGCGCGAGCAGGGACAGCGGCGCCGCGAGGCGGCGCAGCAGCGTGCGCCGCAGGCTCGGGGGCGCTGGCGTCCTGGTGGCTGTCGATCGAGCCAGATCGAGCCAGTCTTCGCGGGCGAAACGCTGATCGCTCGCGCGGCGGGTGGGAAATCGCAAGGCGGTCTACGGCAGAAGCATTAAGCCGCTTGCCGGATCTCCTGAAGCAGATAGCCGAAGCCCCGCACCGTCACGATCTCGACGCGCGTGTTTTCGAGTTTCTTGCGCACGCGGTGCACATACACTTCGATCGCCGTATCGCCGAGATCGCCGCCGAAGTGGGTCAGGTGATCCTGCAACTGCGCCTTGCTCACGACGCGCCCGTGGCGCAGCAGCAGCATTTCGAGCACGGCGAATTCACGCGGCGAGAGTTCGAGCGGACGTTCGTCGTTGAAGATGCGACGATCGACCCCCGACAGCCGCAGGCCGCCCAGCGACACTTCGGGGCGCGGCACGTCGCCGTGCGGGCCGCTGCGGCGCATCACCGCGCGAATGCGCGCTTCGAGTTCCTGCGGCTCGAAGGGTTTCAGCATGTAGTCGTCGGCGCCGCTGTTCAGGCCTTGCACGCGGTCGTGCAGCTCGTCGCGCGCGGTGAGAATGATCACCGGCGTATGGCGGTTGCTCTGGCGAAAACGCGAGAGCAGCGTCATGCCGTCGATGCCGGGCAAGCCCAGATCGAGAATGACGAGTTCATGGCGGTTCTGCGCGAGCGCCTGCTCGGCGAAGATGCCGTCGTGGACCATGTCGACCGTGAAGCCGGATTGTTCGAGGCTGCTTTG
Source organism: Caballeronia sp. INML3B (assembly GCF_023631305.1). Taxonomy (NCBI): domain Bacteria; kingdom Pseudomonadati; phylum Pseudomonadota; class Betaproteobacteria; order Burkholderiales; family Burkholderiaceae; genus Caballeronia; species Caballeronia sp. INML3B. Next base: position 92,994 of record NZ_JALQDI010000001.1, on the reverse strand, counting down.
AATACCGCGCGCGATGGGGCGGTCGTCTTCGATCAGAAGGATTCGCATGGAGTCGCTCAAGTACAATGGTTGAGTTCAAGCGGGCGGGGCGGTCGGTGACATGCTCACATGCACGACGGGGCGGCGCGGGCTCGAGCGGTTTACATCTCATATCTCATGCGGCGTCGCGCGACCGTATCCCGGAAGGCGCGAGCCGCCGTACACCGAAAGTGTTTCTGCCCGGACATGGCTGTCATCTCGATCAACGAACTCGAAGCCGCGATCAACTACTGGCGCGGCCGCTCTCCGTCTAGCGGCGACGAACTCAGCCTTTGCAAGGAGGCGAGCGCGTTGTCCAGGCCCTATGCGCTGCTGATTGTACAGCGTCAGTCCGGCGTGCCACCCGAGCAACTGGACGACGACGCGCGCGCCGCGTGGGAAGCTTACGAGCAATTCAGAAATGGTATCCAAGACTGAAAGCTAGCTGACGTCATAGCTTTCTTTTTCCTGTTCTAACGCTTTCGTTTTTCCCGTTTTCGCGGAATTTCGCGCGATTTTCGCCTTTCGCGATGTCATGATTGGTAACACGCGCGTTACTTTGTTTGCCGCCGTAAGCAATTCGTCAAATACGCGCTGAACGGCCCTTTCGCGCAAAGGTTTGTGAGCTTCTGGTCATCAGTGCGATAAAGTCGCATTCATCCACGCCACAGCGCACATCCGCCTCATGCTCGAACTCGACCATTTCGACCTCGCCCTGCTCGACGTGCTTCAACGGTTCGGGCGCGCCACGCATCAGCAACTGGGCGAGCAAGTGCCGCTTTCGCCGTCGCAGATCGGGCGGCGGCTGCAGCGGCTGGAATCGACGGGGGTGATCGAAGGGTATCGCGTGGTCCTGCGGCCGGAGAAGCTCGGCCTGGGCGTAACGGCGTTCACGAGCCTGAAGCTTAAGCATCACGGCGATTCGATCATCGAGCAGTTTCAGCAGCAGATCGAGATGCTGCCCGAAGTGCTCGAATGCCACGCGACCGTGGGCGACGCCGACTATCTGCTGCGCATCGTCGCGCCGGATTTGAACGCGCTGTCAGGTTTCGTGATGAAAAAGCTGATGCGCGTGCCGGGCGTCGACAGCGTGCGCTCGAACATCGTGCTCACGACGTTCAAGCGCAACGGCCCGCTGCCGCTCTCTCATCTGGCGAGCGATGACTCGGGGCTCAGCAGATCCACGTAAGCGAGCGGCACGAGGTCCGTCTGCGCAACGCCCAGGCGCGCGAACATCGCGTGCGCTTCCTGTTCGCCGCCGGCTTCGTCGTCGTCCTGGCCGAGGAGCACTTCCAGCTCGATGAAATCGCCCAGGCCGTCCACGCGGTCCAGATGAATGCGCGTGCGTCCGACGAGATACACGTGCCGCTCCTTCGAGACGATGCCGCGCGTCGTCAGCGCCTGGGCGAGCAGCGCGTGCATCGCTTCGGGATTCGTGACCGGGCTGCGCGAGTAATACGAGACTTTCGGGCCGTCGCGGTCGTCGCGCTGATAAAAGATCAGCTCGGACGGCGTGCCGTCGTCGAACTGGCGCAGCTTGAGGCGTCCGGTCGGCACGTCGTAGAAGAAGTCTTGCTGGCGGAAAACCAGCGGCGCTTCGGTGGCGAGCGCGGCCGCCCGTTCGCGCAGCTGGTCGAACTGATGCGCGCGCGCCTTGATTTCGATGTTGCGTGCCATGAAGGCTCCTCGAACACGGTTGGATGGACGAGCCTAGCAAACAATCGATGAAGGTCGCTTGAATGCACTCGCGCGCGGACTCGTATTTCCACTGAGATGTCGGCTCAAACCGCCCACTGCGCGTCGATCAGCCGCAGCGCCGCGGCGATCGCCGGTTCCTCGCGGCGCTCCGCCAGCGCGACGAAAGACAACTGCGTGGGCACCGTGACGCCTTCGACGATCGTCAGCGCGTGCGCATGCGCTTGCGCCAGCGCGATCGAATCCCGCACGAGTGACAGGCCGACGCCCGATTTGACGAGATCGAGCATCGACGGCTCCTGGTCGACTTCCGCGACGATCACCGGCATCGCGCCCGCCTCGCGGAAGATGCGCGACAACAGCCGGTTGTGGGCGGACTCGGCGGGCGTCCAGATCCACGGCAGCTTGGCGAGCGCGGCCCAGTTGCGCTTGCCCTTGTTCACGCGGTTGTGCCAGCCCGCCGGCGCGAGCACGCGGTAAAGAAACGGCGTGAGCCTGACCACGTGGAAGCGCTCGCCGTCGCGCGTGCCGTCGATGGCCGGATCGCCGATGTAATAGCCGACGTCCAGATCGCGCGACCTCACGCGCTCCAGAACCCAGCCCGACATGCCGTGCCGCAACGAGGTTTCGATACGCGGATGCGTCTCCACCAGTTGCCGCAGGAAGCCGCCGAGACGCAGGAATTCGGGATCGAGAATCGTGCCGATGCGAAGCGTCCCGCTCACTTCGTGACGCAGCGCAGCAGCGGCGCGCTGCACGTCGGCGGCGGCGGTGAGTGCACGTTCGGCGTGCGGCAGAAGCGCTTCGCCGTCGCGCGTCAGCAGAAGACCGTGCGACGTCCGCGAGAACAGCACGACGCCCAGCATCTCCTGCAGATTCTTGATCTGCAGACTGACAGCCGGCTGCGTGAGATGCAATTGCGCCGCGGCGCGCGTGAGATTGCCTTCACGAGCGACGGCGAGAAAGGCGCGCAAAAGGGTGTAGTCCATCGCCTGATATTAAATCTTCTTATATCCCAGTTGAACATATCTCATTGGATTCGAGGAAGCATCCGGCAGTACGCTCGGGCTATTCACACATATAAGAGAGACATCATGGGCGAGACACATCGAAGCGAAGCGCGCGTCGCGGCGTTGACGCATTTCATCGGCGGCAAGCGGGTCGAAGGCGCGAGCGAGCGTTTCGGCGACGTGTTCAACCCGGCGACGGGCGCCGTCGCATCGCGCGTGCCGCTGGCGGGCGCATTCGAAGTGGATGCCGCCGTAGCCGCCGCGAAAGCCGCTTTCCCCGAATGGAGTGAAACCGCGCCGATCAAGCGTGCGCGCGTGCTCTTCAAGTTCAAGCAACTGCTCGACGAACATCACGACGAACTCGCCGAGATCATTACGCGCGAGCACGGCAAGGTGTTCAGCGACGCCAAGGGCGAAGTGATGCGCGGCATCGAGATCGTCGAGTTCGCGTGCGGCATTCCCAATCTGCTCAAGACCGACTTCACGGATCAGATCGGCGGCGGTATCGACAACTGGAACCTGCGTCAGCCGCTCGGCGTGGTCGCGGGCATCACGCCCTTCAACTTCCCGATGATGGTGCCGTGCTGGATGTTCCCCATCGCGATCGCGGCGGGCAATACCTTCGTGTTGAAGCCATCGGAGCGCGATCCGTCGGCATCGGTTCGTCTCGCGGAATTGCTGACGGATGCCGGCTTGCCAGATGGCGTGTTCAACGTCGTGCACGGCGATAAAACCGCTGTCGACGCATTGCTCGCGCATGGGGATATCGAAGCGCTGTCGTTCGTCGGCTCGACGCCGATCGCCGAATACATCCACACTGAAGGCACGAAGCACGGCAAGCGCGTGCAGGCGCTGGGCGGCGCAAAGAACCATCTCGTCGTGATGCCCGATGCGGATCTCGATCAGGCGGTCGATGCGCTGATCGGCGCGGCGTATGGTTCGGCGGGCGAGCGCTGCATGGCGATTTCGGTTGCGGTCGCGGTGGGTCACATCGCCGATGAGCTGATCGAACGCCTCACGCCGCGCGTGAAATCGCTCGTGATCAAGAACGGCATGGAAAGCGATGCCGAAATGGGTCCGCTCGTCACGGGCGCGCATCGCGCGAAAGTCGAAGGCTACATCGACGCGGGCGTGAAGTCGGGCGCGACGCTCGTCGTCGATGGGCGCGGCCACAAGGTCGAAGGGCACGAGAACGGCTTCTTTCTCGGCGGCACCCTGTTCGACAACGTGAAGACGGACAGCAGCATCTATAAGGAAGAGATCTTCGGACCGGTGCTCTGCGTCGTGCGCGTGCCGGATTTCGCGAGCGCGGTCGAGCTCATCAACAAGCATGAGTTCGCCAACGGCGTGTCTTGCTACACAACGGATGGCGGCGTCGCGCGCGCGTTCTCGCGTCAGATCAAGGTCGGCATGGTCGGCATCAACGTGCCCATTCCGGTGCCGATGGCGTGGCACTCGTTCGGCGGCTGGAAGCGCTCGCTCTTCGGCGATCACCACGCATACGGCGAAGAAGGCGTGCGCTTCTATACGCGCTACAAGAGCGTGATGCAGCGCTGGCCCGACAGCATTGCGAAGGGCGCCGAATTCACGATGCCGGTAGCGAAGTAATCGAATCATCGAATCATCGAAGCCGCGCAAGACGGCAAAGTCAGGAGACACGTCATGAAGCAGAACGCACGCAAGCTGGAAGGCGAGTTCGACTACATCATCGTCGGTGCGGGCACGGCAGGTTGCGTGCTCGCAAATCGCCTCACCGAAGATCCGAACGTGAAAGTGCTGCTGCTCGAAGCAGGGGGCAAGGACGACTATCACTGGATTCACATTCCGGTCGGCTATCTGTATTGCATCGGCAATCCGCGCACGGACTGGCTCTACAAGACGCAGGCAGAACCGGGTCTCGACGGCCGCAAGCTTTCGTATCCACGCGGGCGCGTGCTCGGCGGATGCTCCTCTATCAACGGCATGATCTACATGCGCGGCCAGCGCGAGGACTACGACGACTGGGCGCACATCAGCGGCGATCCGAACTGGTCGTGGGATTCGGTGTTGCCCATTTTCATGCGCAGCGAGGATCATCACGGCGGCGGCAATGCATGGCATGGCGCGGGCGGCGAATGGCGCGTCGAGAAGCAGCGCCTGAAGTGGAAGATTCTCGAAACCTTCGCGCAGGCCGCGCAGCAAAGCGGCATTCCCGCGACGGACGATTTCAACCGCGGCGACAACACCGGTGTCGGCTATTTCGAAGTGAACCAGCGCGGCGGCATTCGCTGGAATGCGGCGAAAGCATTCCTGCGTGAAGCGATGAAGCGCCCCAACCTCACGACGATCACCGGCGCGCATACGCAACGCCTCGTGTTCGAAGGCATGCGCTGTATCGGAGTGGAATATCGCGGCGGCGATGTCGATTACCTCGCGCGTGCGCGTATCGAGGTAATTCTCAGTGCGGGCGCGGTGAATTCGCCGCAGATTCTCGAACTCTCCGGTATCGGCAACGGCGCGCGTCTGCAACGCCTCGGCATCGATGTCGTGAAGAGCCTGCGCGGTGTCGGCGAAAATCTGCAGGACCACTTGCAACTGCGCATGGCGTACAGGGTCGATGGCGTGCGCACGCTCAATACGCTGTCGGCGCATTGGTGGGGCAAGCTCTTTATCGGCATGCAATACGCGGTGATGCGAAGCGGGCCGATGTCGATGGCGCCGTCGCAACTCGGCGCGTTCGCCAAATCGAATCCCGACGATGCGTCGATCACACGCGCCGATGTCCAATATCATGTCCAGCCTTTGTCGCTCGAACGTTTCGGCGAGCCGCTGCATTCGTTCAATGCGTTCACCGCGTCCGTGTGCAATTTGCGGCCCACATCGCGCGGCAGCGTGCATATCGAATCGCCGGATGCGCACGCAGCGCCGCTGATCGCGCCGAACTATCTGTCCACCGACCGCGATCGCGAGGTCGCCGCGAATTCGCTGCGTCTCACGCGACGCATCGCGAGCGCGCCCGCGCTGGCGCAATACGCGCCCAAGGAAATTCTTCCGGGCATCCAGTTCCAGACGCAGGAAGAACTCGTCGAAGCGGCGGGCAAGATCGGCACGACGATCTTCCATCCGGTCGGCACGTGCCGCATGGGCACGGACAACGATCCGGGCGCGGTCGTCGACAGCCGCCTGCGCGTGATCGGCGTGCGCGGGTTGCGCGTGGTCGACGCATCGGTGATGCCGACCATCACATCGGGCAACACGAACTCGCCGACCCTGATGATCGCCGAGCGTGCGAGCGAGATGATCCGCGAGGACAGGCGCGGCATCGAAGCGGAAGAAGTGATCGCCACCGCACTTGCATGACGGATCGGTGACACGGGCGCGTCAGATGCCGGGACGTCGGGATGACGCGTGACTGGCGCGCGCATGAGGCCGCACCGAGGAATGCTTATATGCAAAGCGCATAAGCAGTCTCCGTGCCCCTAATGCGTGCACGCGTAAAACTCCAAGCAATTCGTTAGTAAGTGCAAATCCCAATGATTGCGCTGCATCATTGGCGCGACAATGGCCCCGGAATTAGTGATGCTCGGCATACCTCGTGCACACTTTGTGCGGGCGCAACAGCGATGCAAGAAGCGAAGCGGCACCGGGATGGAGACAACGTTCGGGTGCGCGCGCGGAAAGAAAAAATAAGGCGCAGGCGAATACGGATATGCCCAGCGCTTCACTTCGCATGGAAGGGGACATGATTCTCGGCGACACCATTCTTGAAACGCGAGGGCTCACGAAGGAATTCAAAGGCTTTACGGCCGTGAATGGCGTGAACCTGCGCGTGCGCCGCGGTTCGATCCATGCGCTGATCGGACCGAACGGCGCAGGCAAGACGACCTGCTTCAACCTCCTCACCAAGTTTCTCGAACCCACCGCGGGGCAGATCGTTTTCAACGGCACGGATATCACGCGCGAGCGGCCGGCGCACATCGCGCGGCGCGGGATCATCCGCTCGTTTCAGATTTCCGCAGTGTTTCCGCACCTGACGGTGCTCCAGAACGTGCGCATCGGTTTGCAGCGGCAACTGGGCACGTCGTTTCATTTCTGGCGCAGCGAGCGTTCCCTCGATGCCCTCAACGACCGCGCGATGGATCTGCTCACGCAAGTCGGCCTCACCGACTTCGCCGATACGAGAACCGTCGAGCTCTCATACGGCCGCAAGCGCGCGCTCGAGATCGCGACCACACTGTCGATGGAACCCGAACTGATGCTTCTCGACGAGCCGACGCAAGGCATGGGTCACGAGGATGTCGATCGCGTGACGGCATTGATCAAGAAGGTGTCGGCGGGCCGCACCATCCTGATGGTCGAACACAACATGAACGTGATCGCGGGCATTTCCGACACCATCACCGTGCTTCAGCGCGGCGAAGTGCTCGCCGAAGGCAGCTACGCGGAAGTGTCGAGGAATCCGCTCGTGATGGAAGCCTACATGGGCAGCGCCGATGCGGCGCTCACCGGAGCGCATGCATGAGTACGATCGTGGAGGAGCGCCGCTCGCGCGAGGCGAACGGCGCGGCGGGCAATGTGCCCGCGCTGGAAATATCGGGTCTGCAGGCGTGGTACGGGGAATCGCACATCCTGCACGGCGTGGACCTGAAGGTAAATCGCGGCGAAGTGGTCACGCTGCTCGGCCGCAACGGCGCGGGCCGCACGACCACGTTGCGCGCCATCATGGGTTTGACCGGGCGAAGGACGGGTTCCATCCGCGTCGGCGGACATGAAACCATCGGCCTCGCCACACACAAGATCGCGCATTACGGGGTCGGCTATTGTCCGGAGGAGCGCGGCATTTTTTCGAGCTTGTCCTGCGAGGAAAACCTTCTTCTGCCGCCGATGATCGGCCATGCAAAAGACGCAATGCCGCTCGACGAGATCTACTCGATGTTCCCGAACCTGAAGGAACGCCGCGCAAGCCAGGGCACGCGTCTTTCGGGCGGTGAGCAACAGATGCTGGCCGTCGCGCGCATTCTGCGCACGGGCGCGAATCTGCTTTTGCTCGATGAAATTTCGGAAGGGCTCGCGCCGGTCATCGTACAGACCCTCGCGCGCATGATCCTCATGCTGAAGTCTCGTGGCTACACGATCGTCATGGTCGAACAGAATTTTCGTTTCGCGGCGCCGCTCGCGGATCGCTTTTACGTGATGGAGCACGGAAACATCGTCGAGCATTTCGGCGCGGGGGAACTCGAAGCGAAGATGCCGGTGCTGCACGAACTGCTCGGGGTGTAATCGATCCCGGGCGCGGCACATCGGAAGGGCAACACCAGTAATACCGCAACAAATCAAAACTCATGGAGACTGGAATGAAAAAGAAGACCCTCGCGCGCCTCTCTACTCTGTGCTTTGCGGCTGCGGCGGCGAGTGTGGCGGTGATGAGCACGAGCGCCAACGCCGCCGACAGCAACACGGTGAAGATCGGTTTCGTCACCGACATGTCGGGCCTCTACGCGGATATCGACGGGCAGGGCGGACTCGAAGCCATTCGCATGGCGGTCGCTGATTTCGGCGGAAAGGTGAACGGCAAGCCGATCGAAGTGGTGTATGCGGATCACCAGAACAAGGCGGATATCGCGGCATCGCGTGCGCGCGAATGGATCGACCGCGACGGCGTGAACGTGATCATCGGCGGGACGAACTCGGCGACGGCGCTTTCGAGCGCGCAAGTCGCGGCGGAGAAGAAGACGCCGTACATCAACATCGGCGCGGGCGCGGACAACCTGACCAACGAGCAGTGCTCGCCCTACACGGTCCACTACGCCTACGACACGATGGCGCTCGCGAAGGGCACCGGTTCCGCGGTGACCAAGCAGGGCGGCAAGACGTGGTACTTCCTGACGGCCGACTATGCGTTCGGCAAGGCGCTCGAAAAGAACACGGCTGACGTCGTAAAGGCCAATGGCGGCCAGGTGCTCGGCGAAGTGCGTCATCCGCTGTCGGCGTCGGACTTCTCGTCGTTCCTGCTGCAGGCGCAAGGTTCGAAGGCGCAGGTGCTCGGCCTCGCGAATGCCGGCGGCGACACGATCAACGCGATCAAGGCCTCGAAGGAGTTCGGCATCACCAAGTCGATGAAGATCGCCGCGCTGCTGATCTTCATCTCCGACATCCACAGCCTCGGCCTCGAAACCACGCAAGGGCTGGTCGCGACGGACAGCTGGTACTGGAACAAGGACGACAAGACGCGCGCCTGGGCGAAGCGCTACTTCGACAAGATGAAGAAGATGCCGGGCAGCCTGCAGGCGGCGGATTACTCGGCTGTCACGACGTACCTGAACGCGGTGAAGGCGGCGGGCACGACCGACAGCGACAAGGTCATGGCGCAGCTCAAGAAGGCGAAGATCGACGACTTCTACGCGAAGGGCTACATCCGCGAAGACGGATCGATGATCCACGACATGTACCTGATGGAAGTGAAGAAGCCGTCGGAATCGAAGGAGCCGTGGGACTACTACAAGATCACCGCGACGATTCCGGGCGATCAGGCGTTCGGCACCAAGGCCGAATCGCGCTGCAAGCTCTGGAAGTAAGCATTCGGTAGTGCGCAAGCGTCGCGAGGCGGGCGGCCGGAAGGGCCGCTTCGCCGTCGCAGCCGCGTCAACACGTTTCTGACGGCAGGTTCAATGGAAATATTCGGCATCCCGCTCGCCGCAATGATGAGCCAGCTGTTGCTCGGGCTGGTGAACGGCTCGTTCTACGCGATCCTGAGCCTCGGGCTCGCGGTGATCTTCGGCTTGCTCAACGTCATCAATTTCGCGCATGGCGCGCTCTTCATGCTGGGCGCGATGCTCGCGTGGATGGGCTATTCCTATTTCAACATCCCGTACTGGGCGATGCTGCTGCTCGCGCCCATCGTGGTCGGGCTGTTCGGCGTGGTCGTCGAGCGCTCGATGCTGCGCTGGCTCTACAAGCTCGATCATCTTTACGGGCTGCTGCTCACCTTCGGCCTGACGCTCGTGATCGAAGGCGTGTTCCGCTCCATCTACGGTTCTTCGGGGCAGCCTTACGACGTGCCGTCGCTGCTTTCGGGCGCGACCAATCTCGGCTTCATGTTCCTGCCGAACTATCGCGCGTGGGTGGTCGCCGCGTCGCTCGCCGTGTGCTTTGCGACGTGGTTCGTGATCGAAAAGACGCGCATCGGCGCTTATCTGCGCGCGGGCACGGAGAATCCGAAGCTCGTCGAGGCATTCGGCGTCAATGTGCCGATGATGATCACGCTCACCTACGGCTTCGGCGTCGCGCTCGCGGCGTTCGCGGGCGTGCTGGCGGCGCCCGTGATCCAGGTCTCGCCGCTCATGGGCCAGTCGATGATCATCACCGTGTTTGCGGTCGTCGTGATCGGCGGGATGGGCTCGATCATGGGCTCGATACTGACGGGCCTGCTGCTCGGCGTGATCGAGGGCTTTACGCGCGTGTTCTATCCGGAAGCGTCCGCGACGGTCGTCTTCGTCATCATGGCGATCGTGTTGATGATTCGCCCGGCAGGACTCTTCGGCAAGGAAAAATGATGCAGAGAAAAGCGCTCTACGGCCTGTTGCTGATCGGCCTGATCGTCGCGCCGTTCGTCGGCGTGTATCCGCTGTTTATGATGAAGGTGCTGTGTTTCGCCCTGTTTGCGGCGGCGTTCAATTTGCTGATCGGCTATACCGGGCTGCTGTCGTTCGGTCATGCGATGTTCCTCGCGACCGCCGGCTATGTCGCCGGCTATGCGATCCAGTCGCTGAACTTCACGCCGGAGCTCGGCGTAATCGCGGGCACGGCGGCGGCGACGCTGCTCGGGCTCGTCGCCGGTCTGCTCGCGATCCGGCGCCAGGGCATTTACTTCGCGATGGTCACGCTCGCGCTCGCGCAGATGATGTACTTCGTGTTCCTGCAGGCGCCGTTTACGCATGGCGAAGACGGTCTGCAAGGCGTGCCGCGCGGCAAGCTGTTCAATGTCATCGATCTGGGCAACGACATCACGCTCTACTACGTCGTGCTGGTCGTGATGCTGCTCGCGTTCGCGCTGATCGTGCGCATCGTGCATTCGCCGTTCGGGCAAGTGCTGATCGCAATCAAGGAGAACGAGCCGCGCGCGATTTCGCTCGGCTACGACACGTCGCGCTACAAGCTGCTGGCGTTCGTTTTGTCGGCGGGTCTCGCGGGCTTCGCGGGGGCGATGAAGACACTCGTGCTCGGCTTCGAAACGCTCGGCGACGCCTACTGGACGATGTCGGGCTTGGTCGTGCTGATGACGCTCGTCGGCGGCATGAGCACGATGTTCGGGCCGTTGCTCGGTGCGGCGATCATCGTCGCGCTCGAAGACCGGCTCGGCGACATCGGCAGCGGCATCGCGCGCATCACGGGTGTGTCGTGGTTCAACTCGTTGGGCGAATCGGTGACGATCGTGACAGGCGTGATCTTCATCGCGTGCGTGCTCGCCTTCCGCCGCGGGATCGTCGGAGAGATCATCGCGCGGGTTCGGCCGCTTCAAGGCTGAGCGATTTATTTGGAATTACGAAGGAATGGAGCATTTGAAAAAAGCGCGCTAAATTGCAAGAAATACGCCCCGTTGCGGTGCTTTTGTGCACCACTAGGGTAAATGCTAGGTTGTCGTGCAGTGTTGCGTTCTTTAACATGCGTCCTAGTTCTGTTGCACCCAGATTTTTGAGGTGGAGAACGAGGAGACATGAGGCACAAAGTGCCCGACCGAAAAGCGCTGTTGGATGAGTCCAACAGCGCTTTTTTTATTTGCCGTCGATAATACGAATAAATCCCCGCGGATTTTTTTTAAGGCGGGTTTTCCCGGGGTTCGCAAGGCACGGAAAACCTTCAAAACGCTTGCTGCACGGCGGTTTCCTCCGCTAAACTGCATTTCCCGACCCGTCGGTCGGCGATTCAGAGCGGGCGCGAAACACGGCATATTCGCAGACAATTCTTCACGCAGAAAACACGATTTACGGGGCGCAAATCAATGAAGTTGGCTTTACGCGGCAAGGCGGTCGCAATGGCCGTCGCGGGATTATCGGCGGTATTCAGCAATCAGGTTTTGGCGGACGTGAAAATCGGCGTGACGGTCTCGGCGACAGGACCGGCGGCTTCGCTCGGCATTCCGGAAAAGAACACCGTCGCGCTGTTGCCCAAGGAAGTCGCCGGGCAGAAAGTGGAATACATCGTTCTGGACGACGCGACCGATTCCACCCAGGCCGTGAAAAACGCACGCAAGCTGACGAGCGAAGATCACGTCGATGCGCTGGTCGGTTCGACCGTCGTTCCCAATTCGCTCGCGATGATCGACATCGCGGCCGAAACGCACACCCCGATGATTTCGATGGCCGCGGCCGCGAGCATCGTCGAGCCGATGGACAGCAAGCGCGCGTGGGTCTTCAAGACGCCGCAGAACGACATTCTGATGGCTACCGCGATCGCGCAGCACATGTCGAATCACGGCGTGAAGACTGTCGCGTTCATCGGCTTTTCCGACGCCTACGGCGAGAGCTGGTTCAAGGAATTCTCGAAGGCAGCCGATCTGGCGAAGCTGAAGATCGTCGCGAACGAGCGCTTTGCGCGCAACGATGCGTCGGTGACGGGCCAGGTGCTCAAGATGATGTCGCAGAACGCGGACGCGGTGCTGATCGCGGGCGCGGGCACGCCGGCCGCGCTGCCGCAGAAGACGCTCAAGGAGCGCGGCTACAAGGGCAAGATCTATCAGACGCATGGCGTCGCCAATAACGATTTCCTGCGCGTGTGCGGCAAGGACTGCGAAGGCACGTTCCTGCCCGCGGGCCCGTTGCTCGTCGCGGAGCAGTTGCCCGACAGCAACCCCGTGAAGCAAGCCGCGCTGATGTACAAGAAGGCGTACGAAGGTGCCAACGGCGCGGGTTCCGTGTCGACGTTCGGCGGTCACGCGTGGGACGCGGGCCTCATTCTGCAGCGTGCGATTCCTGTTGCGCTGAAGAAGGGCCAGCCGGGCACGCCGGCGTTCCGCGAAGCGTTGCGCGCGGCTATCGAAGAGACGAAGAATCTGCCTGCATCGCACGGCATCTTCAACATGAGCCCCAACGATCACTCCGGACTGGACCAGCGCGCACGCGTGATGGTGGAGATCGTCGGCGGCAAGTGGAAGCTCTCGGGCAACTGACGGATTCGCATGTGAACTGATTCGGAGAACAAAGGCGCGTAGCAACACAACGCGCCTTTTTTTCTGTGCCGTGCAGCAGGAACCGCGACGCGAAGGAGAGGGCGCAAAGCCTCGATCGCGGCGGCGCAACGGTCAGGGAAAACCAGCCTTGGCACGCAGTAACGCGGTAAATAGATTGGGGCGGCTCTTTGGTTGGCGCCAGAGAAGCAGCATCGATAACAACTCGCAGCAGCGCACCGCAGGGGTGCGTGAACCGCAAGTCGCGTTTGGAGACAAGCAATGAAAACGAAGAAGGCATGGATCAGGACGGGCATCGCGCTCGCCATCGCGGGCAGCGCGCTTGCCGGGGCGGGCGCGGCGCTCGCTCAGGTGAAGATCGGCGTGACGCTCTCGGCGACGGGACCGGCCGCATCGCTCGGGATTCCCGAGAAAAATACCGTCGCACTGTTGCCGAAGGAAATCGGCGGGAAGTCGGTCGAATGGATCGTGCTCGATGACGGGTCCGACACGAGCCGCGCCGTGCAGAACACGCGCAAGCTGATCGACGAAGATCACGTCGATGCGATCGTCGGCTCCACCGTGACGCCGAACTCGCTCGCGATGATCGATCCGGCCGCCGCCGGCAAGACGCCGATGATCTCGATGGCCGCGTCCGCCGCGATCATCGCGCCGATGGATGCAAAAAAGGCGTGGGTCTTCAAGACGCCGCAAAACGACGCGCTGATGGCCGATGCCATCGCGAGCTACATGGAAAAGCACGGCGTGAAGACGGTGGGCTTCATCGGCTTCGCGGATGCCTACGGCGACGGCTGGTACAACGTGTTCAATACGGCGGCGACGGCGCACAAGCTGAAGATCGTCACGAACGAGCGCTATAACCGCACGGACACGTCCGTGACCGGCCAGGTTTTGAAGACGATGGGCGCGAACCCGGACGCGGTGCTGATCGCGGGTGCGGGCACGCCGTCCGCGCTGCCGGCGAAGGCGCTGAAGGAGCGTGGCTACAAGGGCAAGGTCTATCAGACGCATGGCGTCGCCAACAACGACTTCCTGCGCGTGTGCGGCAAGGACTGCGAGGGAGAAATCCTGCCCGCCGGCCCGGTGCTCGTGACCGAGCAGTTGCCGGAGAGCAACCCGGTGAAGAAGTCGTCGGCCGCGTACAAGGACGCGTATGAGAAGGCGTATGGCGCAAGCACGCTGTCGACCTTCGGCGGGCATGCATGGGATGCGGGCCAGATGCTTCAGCGCGCGATTCCCGAGGCGCTCAAGAAAGGCCAGCCGGGCACGCCGGAATTCCGCGAAGCGCTGCGCGCCGCGCTGGAAAACCTGAAGGACCTGCCGGTGTCGCACGGGATCATGAACACGACGCCGACCGATCACAACGGCTTCGACAATCGCGCCCGCGTGATGGTGCAGATCGTCGACGGCAAGTGGAAATTGCTGAACGACTGAGCGATAGGACGCGCTTCATCGCGCGTTCTCGTTTCTTAATTTCGAGATGAATGGGCGGCGCACCGGCAACGGCGCGCCGCTTTGGCCATGTTCCGGCGGCTGTTTCTTGAGTCGCCTGTTTCACAAGAAGCTTCGAAGAGGAAGTATGGACTTATCGATTGCGGCGATCCTCGCGCAGGACGGGATCACCACGGGCGCGATCTACGCCTTGCTCGCGCTCGCTCTGGTGCTCGTGTTCTCCGTGACACGCGTCATTTTCATTCCGCAGGGCGAGTTCGTCGCGTATGGGGCGCTCACGCTGGCCGCACTGCAGACGCAGAAGCTGCCGGCGACCTGCTATCTGCTCATCGCGATGGGCGTCGGCTGCTTTGTCGCGGAACTCGCCGGCATCGTTCGGCATCCTGCGCGATATCACCAGATCGGGCGCTTACTGGCAGTGCTGGCGGGCAAGTATCTGCTGTTTCCCGTCGCGGTGTGGGGCATCACGCAAGCGGCGTTCGCACAGCCTCTGCCGATGATCGCGCAGATCGCGCTGACGCTTCTCATCGTCGTGCCGATGGGACCGTTCGTCTATCGCCTCGCGTATGAGCCGATCGCGGAGGCGAGCACGCTGTTGCTGCTGATCGTGGCGGTGGCGGTGCACTTCGCGATGGTCGGCCTCGGGCTCGTGATGTTCGGCGCGGAAGGCTCGCGCACGACGGCGTTTTCTGACGCCACGTTCAACCTGGGCAGCGTGTCGATCTCTGGGCAGAGCTTGTGGGTCGTCGGGACGGCCGTCGTGCTGATCGTCGCGCTGTACTTCTATTTCGATCGCTCGATCTCCGGCAAGGCCTTGCGCGCGACGTCGGTGAATCGCCTCGGCGCGCGGCTCGTCGGCATCGGCACGACGCAGGCAGGCCGCCTCGCATTCACGCTCGCGGCGGCCCTGGGCGCGCTGTGCGGCGTGCTCGTGGCGCCGATCACGACCATCTACTACGACTCGGGCTTCCTGATAGGCCTCAAGGGCTTCGTAGGCGCCATCGTGGGCGGTCTGGTGAGCTATCCGCTCGCGGCCGCAGGGTCGCTGCTCGTGGGTTTGCTCGAATCGTATTCGTCGTTCTGGGCAAGCGCGTACAAGGAGGTGATCGTCTTCACGTTGATTATTCCGGTCCTGCTGTGGCGAAGCCTGGCAAGCCCGCATTCGGATGAGGACGAGGAGTAAGCCGATGAACTTTCTGCATCGATATCGATTTTTCTGGTTGTTCCTGGTTGTCGTCTTCGCGCTGCCGGTCTTGCCGCGGCCGGTCGCCGTGCCCGAGTACTGGATCACGCTGCTGAACTACATCGGCCTGTATTCGATCGTCGCGATCGGGCTGGTGCTGCTGACCGGCATCGGCGGGATGACGAGCTTTGGGCAGGCCGCGTTCGTCGGCGTGGGCGCGTATGCGACGGCTTTCCTCACGACGCGCTACGGTGTCTCGCCGTGGCTCGCGCTGATCGCGGGCGTCGTGCTCACGGCCTTCATCGCGCTGCTGCTCGGTCTCATCACGATGCGCCTTTCGGGACATTTCCTGCCGCTCGGGACGATCGCGTGGGGACTCTCGCTGTTCTACCTCTTCGGCAACATGGAGTTGCTCGGCAAGTACGACGGCATCAACGGAATTCCCGTGCTCAACGTGTTCGGTTGGGAGCTGGAATCGGGCCGTAGCATCTATTACCTGATCTGGGTCGTGGTACTGCTTGCGGTGATTTCTGTTCAGAATCTGCTTAATAGTCGCCCGGGGCGAGCGATTCGCGCGTTGCGCGGCGGCGGCACGATGGCCGAAGCGATGGGCGTCAACACTGCCTGGATGCGCGTAGTCATCTTCGTCTATGCAGCCGTGCTCGCGGCCGTTTCCGGCTTCCTGTACGCCCATTTGCAGCGGGCGGTGAACCCGACGCCGTTCGGCCTGAATCACGGCATCGAGTTCCTGTTCATGGCGGTGGTCGGCGGCGTCTCCCATGTCTGGGGTGCGATTCTCGGCGCGACAATTCTCACCGTTCTGCAGGATTATCTGCAAACGCTTCTGCCCAAGCTGCTCGGCGCGAACGGCAACTTCGAGATCATCGTGTTCGGCGTGGTGATGGTCTTGCTGCTGCAATACGCGCGGCAAGGCGTCTGGCCGTTCGTGGCGCGTCTGTTTCCACGCGGGCCGCGTGCACACGTGCCGGATCATGGCGATGCTTTGCCGCAGCGCAGCAAACCCAACGTGGGGGAGCGCTTGCTGGTCGTCGACAAGGCGCGCAAGCAGTTCGGCGGACTCGTGGCAGTTAACGATGTGAGTTTCGAGGTGAGGGCAGGCGAAATCATCGGATTGATCGGTCCGAATGGCGCCGGGAAGTCCACGACCTTCAATCTTGTCACCGGCGTACTTCAGGCGACGAGCGGCGCAATCAGCTTCCACGGTGAGCGTATCGAGAAGCTGACTTCGCGTGAAATCGTCAAGCGCGGCATCGGCCGGACGTTTCAGCACGTGAAGATGCTTCCCGGGATGACGGTGCTGGAAAACGTGGCGATCGGCGCGCATTTGCGTGGAAGCACGGGCGTCTGGCGCAGTGTCGTGCGACTGAACGCGGCAGAAGAGGCGCGGCTGATGGCTGAGGCAGCGAAGCAGATCAAACGCGTCGGGCTGGAGAAGCATATCTATAGCGAAGCCGGTAGCCTCGCGCTGGGTCAACAACGGATTCTCGAGATTGCCCGGGCGCTGTGCTGCGATCCGACGCTGCTGCTGCTGGATGAACCCGCCGCCGGCCTTCGTTATCAAGAAAAGTTGCAATTGGCTGATTTGTTGCGAAAGCTGCGCGCGGAGGGAATGAGCATTCTTCTTGTCGAGCACGATATGGATTTCGTGATGAATCTGACGGATCGGCTCGTAGTAATGGAGTTCGGCACGAAGATCGCAGAAGGATTGCCTACGGATGTCCAAAAGGATCCGGCGGTGCTCGAAGCATATCTCGGCGGGGTGGAGTGATGGCGAAGGAATCGAACGCAGTTGTGAACCCGATCTTGCAGGTAGACGGCCTGTCCGTGCGCTACGGCAAGGTCGAAGCATTGCACGATGGCAAGCTCACCGTCGGAGCGGGGCAAATCGTTTCGGTGATCGGGCCGAATGGGGCGGCAAAGTCGACGCTGCTTAACGCGATCATGGGCGCGTTGCCCCAAACGGGACACGCGAAGGGCGTGGTGCGCTACCTTGGCGAAGACGTGTCCGCATTGGCGATCGAGCGCCGCGTTTCACGTGGAATGTGTCTTGTGCCCGAGAAGCGCGAATTGTTCGCGACGATGGCGGTGGAGGACAATCTCGTGCTGGGCGCATATCGGCGGAAGAAAGCCGGCGAGAGAAACTTTCTCGATCAGCTCGACCACGTGTTCCAGCTTTTTCCTCGTCTAAAGGAGCGAAGAAGGCAGGCGGCGGGAACTTTGTCTGGTGGAGAGCGGCAGATGCTCGCGGTTGGCCGTGCATTAATGGGGAAGCCGCAACTTCTGATGCTCGACGAACCGAGCCTCGGCTTGGCGCCGCTGATCGTGAAGGAGATTTTCCACATCATCAGCGCGCTTCGGCAGACGGGTGTTGCAACGCTGTTGATCGAGCAGAACGCGCGCGCTGCGCTTCAGATTTCCGACTATGGCTATGTTCTCGAGACCGGCGAGTTCGCGCTGGAAGGAAACGCCGACGCGCTTCAGCACAACCCTCAGGTCATCGAAACTTATCTCGGTCTGACGAAAAAAGTGGCATAAGACGCGGTGTTCTTTGGAAAAATGGCGGCGTGTTTCACGTGAAACACGCTTTTTTTTGCCTGTGATCGAACGGTCGATTCGAGGTCAGGAAGAAGTCGTTATAATTCAAAGCTATTCTCTCTTCAGGTTCGTGTCGTTCGTACACGAGATCCCAATGCTTTATCCCACAGAATTTGATGTGATCGTCGTCGGTGGCGGTCACGCGGGCACGGAGGCGGCGCTCGCTTCTGCGCGTATGGGCTGTAAAACGCTTCTTTTGACGCACAACATCGAGACGTTGGGCCAGATGAGTTGCAATCCGTCGATTGGCGGCATCGGCAAGGGTCATCTCGTCAAGGAAGTCGACGCTCTCGGCGGGGCAATGGCTGCGGCTACCGATGAATCGGGCATTCAGTTCCGTATTCTCAACTCGTCGAAGGGACCCGCCGTTCGGGCAACGCGCGCGCAGGCCGATCGTCTTTTGTACAAGCAGGCGATCCGCCATCGCCTCGAGAATCAGCCGAACTTGTGGCTCTTCCAGCAAGCCGTCGACGATTTGATGGTCGAAGGCGATCACGTTGTCGGCGCCGTAACGCAAGTCGGACTTCGTTTTCGGTCCCGCGCCGTTGTGTTGACCGCTGGCACTTTCCTGGACGGAAAAATACACGTCGGCCTGAATAATTATGTCGGCGGCCGGGCAGGTGACCCGGCGGCGGTGTCGCTTTCAGCGCGTTTAAAGGAATTAAAGCTGCCTCAAGGCCGCCTGAAGACGGGCACACCGCCTCGTATTGATGGCCGCACGATCGACTTTTCGAAGCTCGAAGAGCAGCCGGGCGATCTCGATCCCATTCCGGTGTTCTCGTTCCTTGGCCGCGTAGAGCAGCATCCGCGTCAGATGCCATGCTGGGTCACACATACGAATACACAGACGCACGACATTATCCGGGGCGGCCTAGACCGCTCGCCGATGTATACGGGAGTGATTGAAGGCGTCGGACCGCGTTATTGCCCGTCGATCGAGGATAAGATTCATCGTTTTGCTTCCAAAGACGCGCATCAGATCTTTCTGGAGCCGGAAGGACTGACGACGAATGAGTTCTATCCGAACGGGATCTCCACGAGTCTTCCTTTTGACGTCCAACTCGAACTCGTTCGCTCGATGCGCGGGCTTGAACACGCGCATATCTTGCGGCCCGGCTACGCGATCGAATATGACTACTTCGATCCGCGTGCGTTGAAGGCTTCGCTCGAAACGAAGGCGATCAACGGTCTCTTCTTTGCAGGTCAGATCAACGGGACGACCGGGTACGAAGAAGCCGCCGCGCAGGGACTGTTGGCTGGTATCAATGCTGGTCTCCAAGTTCAAGGGACGGAAGCGTGGTCGCCGCGCCGCGATCAGGCGTATCTGGGTGTTTTGGTGGACGATCTCGTGACGCGCGGGGTGTCGGAGCCATATCGGATGTTCACGAGCCGCGCGGAATACCGCCTGTCGCTGCGCGAAGACAACGCGGATATGCGTCTGACGGAGATCGGGCGCGAACTCGGCGTAGTCGACGATGCTCGTTGGGATGCTTTCAGCCGCAAACGCGACGCTGTTTCACGTGAAACACAGCGTCTGCGTTCAACGTGGGTAAATCCCAAGACTTTGCCAGCGGAGGAAGCGACGGCGTTTCTGGGTAAGCCGATCGATCATGAGTACAGCCTTGCCGATCTTCTGCGACGCCCCGGTGTTTCGTACGACGGAATCTGCGCACTTCGTGAGGGCGCCTGCGGTCCCGAAGCATCGCTCTCGGACGATCCGGTTCTGCTCGCACAAATCAAGGAGCAGATCGAGATCGGCGTTAAGTACCAAGGCTACATCGATCGTCAGGCCGACGAGATCGTGCGGAACGGCGCGCAGGAAAACACCCGGTTGCCGGACGGTCTCGACTACAACGAAGTCCGCGGATTGTCCTTCGAAGCCCGTCAGAAGTTGATTCAGCATCGCCCGGAGACGATCGGGCAGGCTTCGCGCATTTCCGGCATCACGCCGGCCGCAATCTCGCTTCTCATGGTGCATCTGAAGCGCGGCGCAGGCCGTCGCGGCCGAAATTCTGCTGGCGACGATGCGGCAACCGATAACCCGACGGCGGTTCAATGACGGAGCGCCATTTATCCTTGGCGGCGACGCTCGAGAAGGGCGTCACCGAACTCGACATTGCGCTTTCGTCCTCGCAAATCCAGAGACTTCTCGATTATGTTGCGCTGCTCGGCAAATGGAATTCCGTCTACAACCTGACGGCGATCCGCGATCCGCATCAAATGCTCATCCAGCATATTCTGGATTCGCTTGCGATCGTTCCGGCGGTGAACGTGCGCAGGCCGTCGACAGCGCTGGACGTCGGCTCCGGCGGCGGTTTACCCGGCATCGTGCTGGCGATCGCGTTGTCTGAATTGCACGTCACGCTCAACGACATCGTTCATAAGAAAACAGCATTTCAGTCGCAGGCGAAAGCGCAGTTGGGTCTGAACAATCTGTCGGTGGTGACTGGTCGCGTCGAAAGTTTACGTCCGGGAGTCGAAGTCCCGGGGAAATTCGATTTAATCGTGTCGCGCGCATTCGCAGAGCTCTCCGATTTCGTTACACTTGCGCGTCATCTGGTTGCGGACAACGGACGGATTCTGGCGATGAAGGGTGTCAGGCCTGAGGCTGAAGCCGCGCGTGTGCCGGCGGGTGCCAAGGTGCTCGGTATCGAGCGCCTCAATGTGCCGATGCTCGACGCGGAACGGCATCTCGTCGAGATTGCCGTCGAGCCAGCTTGACGGTCCGCTGCACGGTTTCCATCCGGCATTCCAGGCACGCTGATCTTCTGACAGCGAAGAAACGAGGACACTAAACGATGGCAAAAATCTTCTGCGTCGCAAATCAGAAGGGCGGCGTTGGAAAGACCACGACAGCGGTCAATCTCGCGGCGAGCCTTGCGGGCCTCGATCAGCGCGTTCTGCTGATCGACCTCGACCCTCAGGGCAACGCGACCATGGGCAGCGGCATCAACAAGGCCGCGTGCGAGACCACTGTCTATGAAGTGCTCGTCGATGGCGTGACACTGCGCGAGGCACGCACACGCCCGGAGGCGGTCGGATACGACGTGCTGCCGGCCAATCGCGAGCTGGCAGGCGCGGAAGTCGAACTTGTGGACATGGAAAATCGCGAAGGCATTCTTCGGGCGGCGATTGCCGAAGTAGCCGATGACTATGACTTCGTGCTGATCGATTGCCCCCCGGCGCTTTCGCTGCTGACGCTTAACGCCCTGTGCGCGGCGCACGGCGTCGTGATTCCGATGCAGTGCGAATATTTTGCGCTCGAAGGATTGTCGGATCTCGTGAACACCATCAAGCAGGTGCACGCGAACCTGAATCGTGACCTGAAGGTAATTGGCCTGCTGCGCGTGATGTTCGATCCCCGAATTACTTTGCAGCAACAAGTTTCGGACCAATTGAAGGAACACTTTGGCAGCAAGCTGTTCGACGTTGTGATCCCGCGCAACGTGCGCCTTGCGGAAGCGCCTAGCTATGGACTGCCCGGCGTCGTGTTCGACAAGTCGTCGCGCGGTGCGCAGGCGTATATCCAATTCGGCACCGAAATGATCGAGCGTGTGCGCGCGCTCAACGTCAACTAAGCAAACCCCATTCGATGCGGCCGAGAACGCCGACGGAGGAACCGAAATGAGCGCTGTGATGAAGAAAAAAGGTCTAGGCCGCGGCTTGGACGCATTGCTCGGCGGTAGCGTCGACATTACGGAAGCCGTGCGCGGCGAGGGCACGCCCTCGGTGCTGCCGCTCGATAAGCTGCAAGCCGGCAAGTATCAGCCGCGTACACGGATGGACGAGGGCGCGCTCCAGGAACTCGCCGCGAGCATCCGCGCGCAGGGTCTGATGCAGCCGATTCTCGTGCGCTCGGTGAGTGACGATCGTTATGAAATCATTGCGGGCGAGCGGCGCTTCCGTGCCGCGCGCCTTGCCGGCCTCGACGAAGTTCCGGTTCTCGTAAAAAACGTGCCAGATCAAGCAGCCGCTGCGATGGCGTTGATCGAGAACATTCAGCGGGAAGATTTGAACCCGCTGGAAGAGGCGCAGGGCATCCAGCGTCTGCTCGACGAATTTCGCTTTACCCACGAACAAGCGGCCGAGTCGGTCGGGCGCTCGCGCAGCGCGGTATCGAACCTGCTGCGCCTGCTGAATCTCGCAGCGCCCGTGCAGACCATGCTTCTCGCCGGCGACCTGGACATGGGCCACGCGCGCGCGTTGCTCGCCGTCGACGCGGCGACGCAGATCCAGCTCGCCAATCATGTCGTCAATCGCCGCTTGTCGGTACGCGAAACCGAACGCCTGGTAGCGGCGACGACCAAGGAAGCCCCTGCGACAAAAGCACGCGCCGCAAATGACGGCGGACGTGATACGCGCCGTCTGGAAGAAGAGCTGTCGGATCTGCTTTCCGCCAACGTAAAGATCAAGTTGGGCGGAAGAGGGCGCGGCAAGGTCACAATCGATTTCGGCAATCTCGACTCGCTCGAGGGCATCCTGAGCAAATTGCGTGGAAGTATCGAAGCGCCGACTCCGACGACCTGATTCGCACGCATCTTGTCCGAATTCAACGTCAAAAGCACACGTTTCGACCTGCTCGCCCGTATCTGGCGAGCCGTCTCGAAGGAGCCGGTTCTCGCGATCCTCGTCTTCGCGCTCGTCGTGTTGCAGATCGGGCATCCGCGGCCGTGGATGTCGCTGCCCGGTCTCGTCGACTGGCAGACGGTACTCACACTCGCCGGCCTCCTGATTCTCACCAAGGCGATCGAATTATCAGGATTCCTGATGTGGGCGGCGCACCGCCTCGTGCACCACATTCATGGCGAGCGGACGCTGGCGCTGCTGCTCGTCGCGCTTGCTGCGGTACTGTCCACCGTCCTGACCAACGACGTCGCGCTTTTCGCCGTCGTGCCGCTCGCCTTATCGCTGCACAGGCTCGCACCGCTGCCCATCAAGCGGCTCGTGATCGTGATCGCACTCTCGGTCAACGCGGGTTCGATTCTCACGCCGCTCGGCAATCCCCAGAACCTGTTTCTATGGCAGACGAGCGGCGTCGGCTTCCCCGCGTTCGTGTGGGCGATGCTGCCGCTGTGCGCCGCGTTGATGGCGCTGCTCGGCATCCTCACGTTTGCGATGTTCCGCGCCGAACCGCTCGATCTGTCCGGCGATATCGAAGAGCATCGCGTCGATCGCGTGCTGTGCGGCGTGAGCGTGCTTGCATTTGCCGCGTTCGTGGCGCTCGCGGACGCGCATCATGCCGGGCCCGCGCTTGCCGTGCTTGCGATCCTCTTCGTGCTGTGGCGTCGCGAGGTCGTGTTCAAGATCGACTGGCTGTTGTTGCTCATCTTCGTGTTGATGTTCATCGTGCTGCGCAGCGCGGCCGCAATGCCGTCGATCCACGCAGCCATCGCCCACGTCGGCATCGGCACGCCAAAACGCGCGTATGCGGCCGGCGCCGTTCTCTCGCAAGCGATCAGCAACGTGCCGGCGGCCATCGTGCTCGCGGAGTTCTCCAAGGACTGGCGCGCGCTCGCGTTCGGCGTCAGCGTCGGCGGATTCGGCATCGCGATCGGTTCGCTGGCCAATCTCATCGCCGTGCGATTATCGGGCGAAAAGGGAGTGTGGATGCCATTTCACATGGTGTCGATTCCATTCTGGATCGTGGCAACGGTCATCGGTTGGGCGCTCATTTAACCGCTCATCGGACAATGTGCCATCGACTGAGAATCTCCTTGCAATTGCAAGGAAAGTCTCGTTTTCGAGACCGATTTTTAAGGTTCGTCCGCTTGGCTTTTGACACACCTAAACTATTGAATCCCCGACAACAATCGCTTACAATCGCCCGGATTTATCAGCTAGGCCACCTCGAAAGCGCAGCGAAAGCGCAAGGTGATTTTCCGGACTTTTGGTTGAAGGTTTGAAGACGGTGCGAGAGGAAAATCGAGCGCCGAACGCTCACGCAACCGGCGACGCAAATGCCTCCGGAAATCAGCCGCGCAGATCGTCCGGCGACGCGTGGGATGCCGAAGCGCAAGATAACAATATCGTTCCGCTCACGCGGGATCAGGCACAGAAGCTGTTTGGGCCCGAGGTGAGTCGTCCATCGCGTGTCACGCCGTTTAAGGTCGTGGCAGCGCAAATGGTTTTGTCCCTGGGTGCGACGCTGTTGTGGTGGCTGTTTTACAAGCCGCCGGGCGACGCTGCGCTGTCAGCATTTCTCGGGGGAGCAATTTGCTGGGTGCCGAGCGCTTTGTTCGCCGCGCGCCTGAGAGCAAAAAGCGGCGCGGAGACGATCATGAGCTGGATGATCGGCGAGGCGCTCAAGATGGGCGCGACGATCGCCATGTTCGTGGCGGTCGCGTACTGGTACAAGAGTGCGTTGTGGTTGCCGCTGCTCGTGACGTACATCGTCGCCCTGAAGACTTACTGGGTTGCAATGGCGCTGCGGTGACGATTCTTGACGTCCCAGGTAAGTGCCTTCAGCACGAGTTGCAAGTAGCATCACAGATGAACAGGTGCGGACCATGCTCCGCACTCGGGCCTCTCGACCCGAAGCCGCAACGCGAAGCGGCGGCTCGGAAGCGACAGGTGACGAAAGATTTTTGACAATTTGGGTGGCTTTAACGATATGGCAGCTAGCGAAGGAACGCACGCTCTGGATCCGTCCGAGTACATTGCGCACCACTTGCAGAATCTTTCCACGCACGCACAGGCGTCGATCTTCGACATCCATGTCTGGAATCTCGACACGCTTTTCTGGTCGATCGTGTGCGGTCTCGTGACCATCATCATTCTCGGTCTTGCCGCGCGCAAGGCGACCTCCGGTGTTCCCGGCCGGTTCCAGTGCGCGATCGAAATGTTGGTCGAAATGGTCGAAGATCAGTCGAAGTCGATGATTCACGGCAGCCGCCGCTTCATCGCTCCGCTCGCACTGACCGTGTTCGTCTGGGTCGCCCTGATGAACTCGCTCGACTTCATCCCCGTTGATTTGCCGGGCCGCGTCATCGGCTGGCTCGGGCTGTCGGAAGCGCTGCCGCATCATCGCATCGTGCCGACGGCTGACCTGAACGGCACCATCGGCATCGCGCTCGGCGTGTTCGTGCTGATGATCTACTACAACTTCAAGATCAAGGGCGCCGGCGGTTTCGTGCATGAACTGCTGTCCGCTCCGTTCGGCGCGCATCCGCTCTTGTGGATTCCGAACCTCGCGCTGAACATCATCGAGTTCGTCGCCAAGACGGTTTCGCTCGGCATGCGGCTTTTCGGCAACATGTACGCCGGCGAACTGCTGTTCCTGCTGATCGCCCTTCTGGGCAGCATGTGGACGTTCGGTGCGGACGCTTCTGTGCTCGGCTTTATCGGCCACGTGGTCGCGGGCACGGTTTGGGCGATCTTCCACATTCTGATCGTGCTGTTGCAGGCGTTCATTTTCATGATGCTGACGCTGGTGTACATCGGCCAGGCACATGACTCACACTGACGCGTTGCGGCACGTTCCGGAATCGTTCAGGTTTTAGGTTTTCGTTTTTTATAAATCCAGTTCCAAAGTCTTTAATCAAAGGAGTGATCATGCAAGCTTTCATCGCCAACATCCAGGGTCTGACCGCCATCGGTATCGGCATCATCATCGGCCTGGGTGCAATCGGCGCCTGTATCGGTATCGGTCTGATGGGCGGCAAGTACATTGAAGCGTGCGCCCGCCAGCCGGAACTGATGAACCCGCTGCAGACCAAGATGTTCCTGCTGGCTGGTCTGATCGACGCGGCGTTCCTGATCGGCGTTGGTGTGGCAATGCTGTTTGCGTTCGCGAACCCGCTGCTCTCGAAGCTCGCAGGCTGAGGTTCCTCGGAACTGTGCGTCTGACTTTTAAAGACGCCTGAACGGAACGAGTGAGGCGCTGATCGAGCTCAACAAGCCGATGAGCGCCTTTTAACCGTTTCACCTCCGATCAAGCAACGTTTAAGGAAACACCGTGAATCTCAACGCAACCCTGTTTGCGCAAATGGTCGTGTTTCTGATCCTCGCGTGGTTCACGATGAAGTTCGTGTGGCCGCCGTTGATCAACGCCCTCGACGAGCGCTCGAAGAAGATTGCCGACGGCCTCGCCGCCGCCGACAAGGGCAAAGCGGAACTCGAAGCAGCGCACAAGCGCGTCGACCAGGAACTCGCGCAAGCGCGCACCGATGGCCAGCAACGCATTGCCGACGCCGAAAAGCGCGCAGCCGCAGTCGCAGAAGAAATCAAGGCCAACGCTCAAGCCGAAGCCGCGCGCATCGTCGCGCAAGCCAAGGCGGACGCGGACCAGCAAGTCGTGAAGGCGCGTGAAACGCTGCGTGCCGAAGTCGCGGCGCTGGCCGTCAAGGGCGCCGAGCAAATTCTGAAACGCGAAGTCGATCAGAAAGCTCACGCCGATCTGCTGAATCAACTCAAAACCGAGCTCTGATCATGGCCGAACTTGCAACCATCGCTCGTCCTTACGCAGAAGCGCTGTTCCGCGTGGCCGAAACCGGCGATCTCGCGGGCTGGTCCACCTTCGTCGAGGAGCTGGCACAGGTTGCGCGTCTGCCCGAAGTGGAATCGGTCGCTTCGAGCCCGAAGGTGAGCCGACAGCAGATCGTCGATCTCCTGCTCGCCGCAGTGAACTCGCCGCTGGCTCTCGGCAACGCTCAGGCGAAGAATTTCGTCGGCATGCTGGTCGAGAACCATCGTTTGTCGCTGCTGCCGGAAATCGCCGTCCAGTTCGACGAACTGAAGAACGCCCGTGAAGGTGCTGCCGATGCTCACATCGTGAGCGCGTTCCCCCTCGAAGGCGAACAGTTGAACGACCTCGTTACAAGCCTCGAACGCAAGTTCCAGCGCAAGCTGAAGCCGATCGTCGAAATCGATCAGTCGCTGATCGGCGGCGTTCGCGTGACGGTTGGCGACGAAGTGCTCGATACCTCGGTCCGCGCGCGCCTCGCCAGCATGCAGACGGCTCTGACCGCTTAGGCGATCAACCCGTGTCTCATAGCTGGCACGCAACAGAATTGACTATCAGGAGCGAATAATGCAACTCAATCCCTCTGAGATCAGCGAGCTGATCAAGAGCCGGATCCAGGGCCTTGAAGCGAGCGCGGATGTTCGCAACCAGGGCACCGTGATCTCCGTGACCGACGGTATCGTGCGCATCCACGGCCTGTCGGACGTGATGCAGGGCGAAATGCTCGAATTTCCGGGCAACACCTTCGGCCTCGCGCTGAACCTCGAACGTGACTCGGTCGGCGCCGTTATTCTCGGTGAATACGAGCACATCTCGGAAGGCGACATCGTCAAGACGACGGGCCGTATTCTCGAGGTGCCGGTGGGTCCGGAACTCATCGGCCGCGTGGTCGATACGCTCGGCAACCCGATCGACGGCAAGGGCCCGGTCAACGCGAAGGCAACGGACGCAATCGAAAAGATCGCTCCGGGCGTGATCTGGCGTAAGTCGGTGTCGCAGCCGGTGCAAACGGGTCTGAAGTCGATCGACTCGATGGTGCCGATCGGCCGTGGCCAGCGCGAGCTGATCATCGGCGACCGTCAGTGCGGCAAGACCGCGGTGGCTGTCGACGCGATCATCAACCAGAAAGGCAAGGACCTCATCTGTATCTACGTCGCGATCGGCCAGAAGGCTTCGTCGATCATGAACGTGGTGCGCAAGCTCGAAGAAACCGGCGCGATGGCGTACACCATCGTCGTTGCTGCTTCGGCTTCGGAATCGGCCGCGATGCAATACCTCGCGCCATACGCCGGCTGCACGATGGGCGAATACTTCCGCGATCGCGGCCAGGACGCGCTAATCGTTTATGACGACTTGACCAAGCAAGCGTGGGCATATCGCCAGATCTCGCTGCTGCTGCGTCGTCCGCCGGGCCGCGAAGCCTATCCGGGTGATGTGTTCTATCTGCACTCGCGTCTGCTCGAGCGCGCTGCGCGCGTCTCGGAAGAGTACGTCGAGAAGTTCACCAACGGCGAAGTCAAGGGCAAGAGCGGCTCGCTGACGGCATTGCCCGTCATCGAAACGCAAGCCGGCGACGTGACCGCGTTTGTTCCGACGAACGTGATCTCGATTACCGACGGTCAGATCTTCCTCGAAACCGACCTGTTCAACGCCGGTATCCGCCCCGCAATCAACGCGGGCGTGTCGGTGTCGCGCGTCGGTGGTGCGGCTCAGACCAAGGTCATCAAGAAGCTGTCGGGCGGTATCCGTACCGACCTCGCGCAGTACCGTGAACTGGCTGCGTTCGCGCAGTTCGCATCGGACCTCGACGAAGCCACCCGCAAGCAGCTCGAGCGCGGCCGCCGCGTGACGGAACTGTTGAAGCAGCCGCAGTATCAGCCGCTGCAGGTGTGGGAACTGGCTGTCGCGCTGTTCGCAGCCAACAACGGCTATCTGGACGATCTCGAAGTCTCGCAAGTTCTGCCGTTCGAAAAGGGCATGCGCGAATTCCTGAAGACCAGCCACGGCGATCTGATTAAGCGCATCGAAGACAATAAAGACTTGTCGAAGGACGACGAAGGCGCACTGCATGCCGCGCTGAAGGACTTCAAGAAGTCGGGCGCTTATTGATCGGGACTGAGGAGCAACGCGCGATGTCTTCGAACATCGCGCGGCTTCGATCAAGGAGTAAGCAATGGCTGGAATGAAGGAAATTCGCGGCAAGATCAAGAGCGTGCAAAACACGCGCAAGATCACCAAAGCGATGGAAATGGTCGCCGCATCCAAGATGCGCCGCGCCCAGGAGCGTATGCGTTCCGCCCGTCCGTATGCCGACAAGGTCCGCGCGATCGCATCGCACATGAGCAAGGCGAACCCGGAGTATCGCCACCCGTTCATGGTCGAGAACAAGGGCGCGAAGACGGCTGGCCTGATCCTCGTCTCGACCGACAAGGGTCTTTGCGGCGGCATGAACACGAACATCCTGCGTGCGTCGCTGAACAAGATCAAAGAACTCGATCAGGGCGGTGTCAAGATCGAAGCTTCGGCGATCGGCGGCAAGGGTCTCGGGTTCCTGAATCGCCTGAAGGCCAATGTCGTGTCGCAAGTCACGCAACTGGGCGATACGCCGCATCTGGAAAAGCTCATCGGCGCGGTCAAGGTGCAGCTCGACCTGTATTCGGAAGGCAAGATCAACGCGGTGTACCTGGCGTACACGCGCTTCATCAACACGATGAAGCAGGAAGCGGTGATCGAGCAACTGCTGCCGTTGTGCGTGGATGATCTCGACGCGAAGGGCGAAGACGGCGACACGCCGAAGACCTCGTGGGACTACATCTACGAGCCGGACGCGCAAACCGTGGTGGACGAGTTGCTCGTGCGCTACGTCGAAGCGCTCGTGTATCAGGCGGTCGCGGAAAACATGGCGTCGGAGCAGTCGGCACGCATGGTCGCGATGAAAGCCGCGTCGGACAACGCGAAGACCGTGATCAACGAACTGCAGCTCGTCTACAACAAGAGCCGCCAGGCCGCGATTACGAAAGAATTGTCGGAAATCGTCGGCGGCGCCGCAGCGGTCTGATTTTGCTGACCGCTTGAAAGAACACAGTATCTAAAGGAAATGCGATGAGTACTACTGCTTTGGTAGAAGGCAAGATCGTACAGTGCATCGGCGCCGTTATCGACGTGGAATTCCCGCGTGCGCAAATGCCGAAGATCTACGACGCGCTCATTCTGGAAGGCACCGAACTGACGCTCGAAGTCCAGCAGCAGCTGGGCGACGGCGTGGTGCGCACCATCTGTCTGGGTGCATCCGACGGTCTGCGCCGCGGCACGATGGTCAAGAACACGGGCAAGCCCATCAGCGTGCCGGTCGGCAAGCCGACGCTGGGCCGCATCATGGACGTGCTCGGCCGTCCGATCGACGAAGCGGGTCCGATCGACTCGACCACGCTGCGCTCGATTCACCAGCAAGCACCGGCGTTCGACGAGCTGTCGCCGTCGACCGAACTGCTCGAAACCGGCATCAAGGTTATCGACCTGATCTGCCCGTTCGCAAAGGGCGGCAAGGTCGGTCTGTTCGGCGGTGCAGGCGTGGGCAAAACCGTGAACATGATGGAACTCATCAACAACATCGCTAAGGAACACGGCGGTTACTCCGTGTTCGCGGGTGTGGGTGAGCGTACCCGTGAAGGGAACGACTTCTATCACGAAATGAAGGACTCGAACGTTCTCGACAAGGTCGCGCTGGTGTACGGCCAGATGAACGAGCCGCCGGGCAACCGTCTGCGCGTTGCGCTGACCGGTCTGACGATGGCCGAGCACTTCCGTGACGAAGGCCTCGACGTTCTCTTCTTCGTCGACAACATCTATCGTTTCACGCTGGCGGGTACGGAAGTATCCGCTCTGCTCGGCCGCATGCCTTCGGCCGTGGGCTATCAGCCGACGCTCGCTGAAGAAATGGGCAAGCTGCAAGAGCGCATCACGTCGACCAAGACCGGCTCGATCACGTCGGTTCAGGCCGTGTACGTTCCTGCGGATGACTTGACCGACCCGTCGCCGGCTACGACCTTCGGCCACCTGGACGCAACGGTCGTGTTGTCGCGTGACATCGCATCGCTCGGTATTTATCCGGCAGTTGACCCGCTCGATTCGACCTCGCGTCAGATCGACCCGAACGTGATCGGCGAAGAGCATTACTCGATCACGCGCGGTGTGCAGCAAACGCTGCAGCGCTACAAGGAACTGCGCGACATTATCGCGATTCTGGGCATGGACGAACTGTCGCCGGAAGACAAGCTGTCGGTCGCGCGCGCGCGTAAGATTCAGCGTTTCCTGTCGCAGCCGTTCCACGTTGCAGAAGTGTTCACGGGCTCGCCGGGCAAGTACGTGCCGCTGAAGGAAACCATCCGCGGCTTCAAGATGATCGTCGAAGGTGAATGCGATCATCTGCCGGAGCAGGCGTTCTACATGGTCGGCACCATCGACGAAGCCTTCGAAAAGGCCAAGAAGATCCAGTAAAGGTCGGGTGTATCGATGCGGACGTCGGCCGGCAAGCCGACGTTCACCCATACACTGCCTCAGGAGTCGACATAAATGGCAACCATCAAGGTAGACGTCGTCAGCGCGGAAGAGCAGATCTTCTCGGGCCAGGCGAAGTTCGTCGCGCTGCCGGGCGAAGCGGGTGAGTTGGGCATTCTGCCCGGCCACACGCCGCTCATCACGCGCATTCGTCCGGGCGCGGTGCGCATCGAGGCGGAAGACGGCTCGGAAGAGTTCGTGTTCGTTGCAGGCGGGATTCTCGAAATCCAGCCGGGCCTCGTGACCGTACTCGCCGATACGGCGATCCGCGGCGCCGATCTCGACGAAGCGAAGGCCGAGCAGGCGAGGAAGCGTGCCGAGGAAGCGATTCAGAACAACACCTCGGAACTTGAATATGCGACCGCGCAAGCGGAACTCGCATATGCGACGGCTCAGCTCGCGGCGATCCAGCGTCTGCGCAAGGCGCACGCCAAGCATTAAGCGTGACGCGCCAAGCGGCGTTCAGCAGTTCAAGGAAAGCAGCCTTCGGGCTGCTTTTTTTATGCTCCAAATCGGCAAATCGCGCGGGCATAAGTGCATATCGGTTATGTGTCCCGCCGCAGGTTCTTCATAACTCGTTGATTCGGCTGAGCTTTGATTGACTGTCTCAGGGCAGCGTTGCGGGGAAACACTCAATGCCCGCGCGCGTCTTTGCGATGCACAATAGCCTCCAATTAGCCTTCATCGGGCGGCGACTCAAATTGGCGGAGACCATCGATGGCAACTGAACCGACGCAGGCCGGCGCGCAGATCGAACCGCGCGACGGCATTTCTTATGTTCGCGGCGCGACGGACATTCCCCTGAGCGACGCGACCGTCGCGCGCTTTCTCCTCGAAACCGCGGGCCGCTTTCCTGATCGGCTTGCGGTGGTCTTTCGCGAGCAAAACATCCGCTGGACGTGGCGCGAGTTCGCAAACGAGGTCGATGTCCTTGCGAGCGGGCTGCTCGCGCTGGGCATTCAGGCGGGCGATCGCGTTGGCATCTGGTCGCCGAATCGCGTCGAATGGCTGCTCACGCAATTCGCCACCGCGCGCATGGGCGCGGTGCTGGTCAACATCAATCCGGCGTACCGACTGGCCGAGCTCGAATACGCGCTGCACAAGGTCGGCTGCAAGGCGATCATCGCGGCGGAACAGTTCAAGTCATCGAAATATCTGGAGATGCTGCAGGCGCTCGCGCCCGAACTCGCGGACGCTGCGCCGAATGCGCTCGACGCCGCAAAGCTGCCGGCACTGCGTGCTGTTATCCGCATGGGCGACAACAAAACGCCCGGCATGCTCAACTTCGACGATGTGATGCGTACGGGCCGCGACCAACTCGACACGTCGAAGCTCGACGCGCTCGAAGCGAAGCTGGGTCCGGACGACGCGATCAACATCCAGTTCACGAGCGGCACGACCGGCAACCCGAAGGGCGCGACGCTCACGCATCGGAACATCGTCAACAACGCGCGCTATATCGCGATGGCGATGCGGCTTACCGAGCAGGATTCGCTGTGTATCCCGGTGCCGCTCTATCACTGCTTCGGCATGGTGCTGGCGGTGCTCGCATGCGTGTCGACCGGCTGCACGATGGTCTTCCCAGGCGAGGCGTTCGATCCCGGCGCCACCCTCACCGCCGTCCACGAGGAAAAATGCACCGCGCTGCACGGTGTACCGACGATGTTCATCGCCGAACTCGATCACCCTGACTTCACGAAGTACGACCTGAGCCGCCTGCGCACCGGCATCATGGCAGGCTCGCCGTGCCCGATCGAAACGATGAAGCGGGTCGTTTCGAAGATGCATTTGAGCGAGATCACGATCGCCTATGGCATGACCGAGACGAGCCCGGTGTCGTTCCAGAGCTCCACGACTGATCCGCTCGACAAACGCACGACGACCGTCGGACGCATCCAGCCGCATCTCGAGGTGAAGATCGTCGATGCGCTGGGCAACATCGTGCCCGTGGGCGAGACTGGCGAGCTCTGCACGCGCGGTTACTCGGTGATGAAAGGCTACTGGGACGACGATGCCAAGACGCGCGAGGCGATCGTCGACGGCTGGATGCATACTGGCGACCTCGCGACGCTCGACGAAGAAGGCTACTGCAACATCGTCGGCCGTCTCAAGGACATGCTGATTCGCGGCGGCGAGAACATCTATCCGCGCGAGATCGAGGAATTCCTGTTCCGCCATCCGAAGGTCCAATCGGTGCAGGTGTTCGGCGTGCCGGATCAGAAGTACGGCGAGGAAGTGTGCGCGTGGATCGTGGTGCGCCCCGGCGAGCAGGCAAGCGAGGAGGAGATCCGCGACTTCTGCAAGGGGCAGATCGCCCATTACAAGATACCGCGCTATATCCGCTTCGTCGACGAATTGCCGATGACTGTCACGGGCAAAGCGCAGAAGTTCGTGATGCGCGCACGGATGATCGACGAACTGAAGCTCGCTGAGGCCAAAACGGCCTGAAGCGCGCCGCAATCGAAATCACCACAACGACGAAGGGAGCGCCGCAGCGCTCCCTTCTGTCATTGGATCAAACGTTCGAGCTCTGAGGTTCTCGAAGAACGCAAACGTTTGTCCGGGCGAAAAAAAAGCGGGCCTGGAGCCCGCTAAAAACCACACGCTACGGGGTTAGCGCGAGGAGACCACACTAGGGATATTTCGAATGGATTACATTCGAATAACGATCCCAACACCGATGCCCCAATTTGAGAGCTGGCCCACAGCCACCTATCAGACCGCCCGGCTTTCGCACAGCGCAGCCCAATACATCCGTGTTGAAACCGTTTGAACAGATTGTGGGCGAATTGATTAGGCGTCGCCGTAACAAAGTGTTTCAGGTTGTAACCCCCGTCGGATAAGGCGCGCAGGAAATTTTCGCGCGCGATTCTCCTGATTTTCAAGGATATATTGTCTGTTATTCGGATCGTTTATCCGATCGGCCCGATCTTGCCGATAAATGCCGATTTTAGGACCAGCGCAATATTTTGCGTTTTCCGCGAAAATCGAACGTGCGGCCGCATGAAATCGATGCGCATGCGCCCGTAAACCATCATCGAACAAGAAATCCCATGGAGACGCGCATGACGATCGACGCAGCCTTGCTCCGCTACTACCGCGCTGTGGACGAGGCATTTCCGCCTTTGACGCCCGGTGCGGACGCGCAGGCGGTACGAGACCGCTTCAGCAATATTGCCAAAGCTTACGCCCGAGAACGCGACAACGACGTGACTGCGGAAGATATCGAAATCGCTCTCGAAGGGCGCCTGCTCGTCGCGCGGGTCTGCAAGCCGAAGGCCGTGCGCGGTCCGCTGCCGCTCATCGTGTACTTTCACGGCGGCGGCTGGGTGGTCGGCGGCCTCGACACCCACGATGGGCTCGTCGCACGGCTCGCGCTGGATTCGCAATGCGCAGTGGCGAGCGTCGACTACCGGCTCGCGCCGGAGCACCCGTTTCCCGCGCCGTGCGAGGACGCGCTCGACGCGCTGATCTGGCTGGCGGAGCATCGCTCTCGGCTCGGTTTCGCGACCGACCGGCTGGCCGTCGGCGGTGACAGTGCGGGCGCGCATCTGGCGGTCGTCGCGGCGCGCGGCGCGAACGAACGCGTGGCCGGCCTCGTCGGCCTTCAGTTGCTGCTCTATCCAGTGATGCGGCGTCAGTTCGAAAGTCCCAGTTGCATTGCCAATGCGAACGGTCCCGGCCTCACGAACGATGAAATGAAGTGGTACTGGACTCAATTTCTCTCGGGCGAGGCGCCAGAAGAGCACGACGTGCGCGCGTTCCCGCTCTCCGAGCCGTTCGAGCGCACGCCAGCGCCCGCGCTGATTGTCGCGGCGGCCTACGATCCGCTCTACGACGACGCCTTTGAACTCAAGCGCTTCCTGGAAGCCAACGGAGGCCGCGTCGAGATGATCGACGCGCGCGACATGACGCACGGATTCGCGCGCATGCATGCCCAGTCGGAAGCGGCGCTCGGCTGGCTGGGCAAGATCGGCGCGCGCACGGGCGAACTCGTGCGCGCCGAGCGTTGAGCGTTACTTCAACCATTTGTCATACACGGCCTGAAACTCGCCCGACGAACGGGCGAGATGCAGCCACTGATCGACATATTGCTGAAATGGCACGTCGCCGCGCGGCAGCAGATACGCCTTTTCGCCGAACTGGAACGGCTTGTCCGGATGCACCGAGCACAGACCGGGATTGAGCTTCTGCTGGAGCAGCGTTTCAGATGCGTCCGTGACCATCACGTCGGCTTTGCCTTCGAGGATCTGCTTGAAGATCGTCACGTTGTCCGGGTACTCGATCAACTGCGAGTGGGGAAAGAACTGCTTCGCGAAGCGCTCGTTCGTGCCGCCCGGATTGACGATCGTGCGCACGTTCGGCTGATCGATCTGCGCGACGGTCTGGTACTTGTCGACATCGTCGCAACGGACAATCGGCGTTTTGCCGTCTTCCATGTACGGCGCCGTGAAGAACGCGCGCTTCTGCCGCTCGAGCGTGGTCGAGACGCCCCCTACGGCGATATCGCACTTGGCGACGAAATCGTTCATCAGATTCGACCAGGACGTTTTCACGTACTCGGCCTTCGCGCCGAGCGACTTCGAGAGGCTCTCCGCCAGATCGATGTCGATCCCCTCGAATTGCCCGTCCGGGCGCAGGAAAGAGTACGGCTTGTAGTCGCCCGTCGTGCAGACGCGCAGCGTGTGACGCGCGAGGATTTCGTCGAGCCGGGAGGCCGCCGTGACGGGGGCGGGCGCGGCGGGCTTCGCGCCCGCCACGGTGCCGGCCTGAATGGTTTGAGCGTGCGCGACGCTCGTGAGCGCGACCGACAGTGCGAGTGCAGAGGCGGCAAGACTGACAGACGTGCGTTGCATCGATTCTCCTGGTTCTAGTTGTATGGTCCGTCGATGATACCGATGCCTTCGTTCTCCGGACACTCGTCCGAAAGGCATAGGCCGCGCTGCATGAGACATTCCGAATTGCCGGTCTCAGTCGGAGAACGCCTGGCCGGTCCGGTAGAATGAACGATTCTTTGCCTTCAGCATCGAGCGACGTGGCACACACTCTTCTGAACGACACCTTCCTGCGCGCGCTCCTGCGCCAGCCGACCGACTACACGCCGATCTGGCTGATGCGCCAGGCGGGGCGTTATCTGCCGGAGTACAACGCGACGCGCGCCCGCGCGGGCAGTTTTCTCGGCCTCGCGAAGAATCCCGATTACGCGACCGAAGTGACGCTTCAGCCGCTCGAACGCTTTCCGCTCGACGCCGCAATTCTCTTCTCCGACATTCTCACCGTCCCCGACGCGATGGGCCTCGGCCTGAACTTCGTGCAGGGCGAAGGTCCGCGTTTCGAGCGCACGGTGCGCACCGAGGACGACGTGAAGCGCCTCGCCGTGCCGGACATCGGCGGGACGCTGTCCTACGTCACCGATGCCGTGAGCCAGATCCGCCGCGCGCTCACCGATGCGCAAGGCCGCCAAAAGGTGCCGCTGATCGGCTTCTCCGGAAGCCCGTGGACGCTCGCTTGCTACATGGTCGAAGGTGGCGGATCGGACGATCATCGCACGGTCAAATCGATGGCTTATGCGCGTCCAGACTTGATGCACCGCATCCTCGATGTGAACGCACAAGCCGTGACGGCGTACCTGAACGCGCAGATCGAAGCGGGCGCGCAGGCCGTGATGATCTTCGACACCTGGGGCGGTGCGCTCGCGGATGGCGCGTATCAGCGCTTCTCGCTCGACTACATCGCGAAGGTGGTCGCCGGTCTGAAGCGCGAGCAAGAAGGCGTGCGCGTGCCCGTCATCACGTTCACGAAGGGCGGTGGATTGTGGATCGAAGAAATCGCCGCGACGGGTGTCGATGCCGTCGGGCTCGACTGGACCATGAATCTCGGCAAGGCGCGGGAAAAAGTCGGAACGCGCGTGGCGCTGCAAGGGAACATCGATCCGAACGTGCTCTTCGCGCCGCCTGCGGCCATCCGCACCGAAGCGCGTGCCGTGCTCGAGAGCTTCGGAAACTTTCCGGGCCACGTTTTCAATTTGGGCCACGGAATCTCGCAATTCACGCCGCCGGAGAACGTCGCGGAGCTCGTCGACGAGGTGCATCGTCACAGCCGCGAAATGCGCACGCGACAGACACCGCACTAAAAGGGCGTAGCAAAACCGGCGCCGCGACTTATGCTGCGGCGCAGCGTCCATGTGTCGGGGTAAGTAATCAGGGGCTGGAGCATCTCGCTCGGATCGCCCACCTCGGGCGGCGTTCCCCGATGTCAAGACTGACTTATGCACATTTTGTTCGCTGCGGCGCGCCATCAGACGTATGGCCCCCGGCAGCCAATAACATGTCTCTATGTATGCTTTAAGCTCATGATTTTTAAGGAATTCGGAGAGCTTTGCCCGAAATGTGGGCTAACGCACATAAGGCTTTCGTGACATTGTTTGCGGCGCCATCGAATGCACTTCTCAACAAAGTTATCCACAGGCCTGTGGAAAGCATCGGAAATCCAAAAATAATCGACGGTTTACAGGCGATTCTGATGTTTCACTTTAACTTCTCCCCGCTGGCGCACGTTGCAGTGTCAAACCGCCGTAGGCGGGGTCGCGCACGGTGACCGGCCTGTACGTGCGCGTCGCGGTCGATCAGCCTATGCCCGGGCTGTTCGACTACCGCTATGCGCTGCCGGATGCGCCTGTCGTCGGCATGCTGGTGCAGGTGCCATTCGGGCGACGCGAGGTCGTCGGGCTGATCTGCGAAATCGCCGATTCGAGTGACGTGCCTGTCGTGAAACTGCGCGCGGTTACCGCAATCTGTGACGGTTGCGCGCCGCTTTCCGACGCGTGGATCGCGCTCGCCAGCTTCGCCGCCGATTACTATCAGCGCGGTCTGGGCGAAGTCGCGCTGCCGGCGCTGCCTCAGGCGTTGCGGGATGCCTCGCGCTGGAACCGACTTTTCGCCGCGGAGCCGCGCTATCGGCTTTTGCCGGAGGGGCGCGCGCAACTTCCCGACGCGCTGCCCGCGCGCGCCAGCGCCCTGCGCCGTCTGGCCGATGCGCTCGCCGAACAGCCATCGCTGGGCCTGTCCGACGCCCGCGCGCTGCATCCGAAAGCAAGCGTGACTTTCGACGATTGGCTCGTGCGCGGCTGGATCGAGACGGCGACGGCGCAGACCGATGACACCGTCGACGATGCGCAAGCGCTCCCGACCGGCGCCGCGCCGCTGCCGGTTCTGACCGACGAGCAACGCGATGCCGTCGATGCGATCTCCGGCGCACGAAGCTTCGCGCCCTTCTTGCTCCACGGCGTGACGGGCAGCGGCAAGACCGAGGTCTACCTGCACGCGCTCGCCGTATTACTCGCGGCGCGGCCGGACGCGCAAGCGCTCGTCCTCGTCCCGGAAATCAACCTGACGCCGCAGTTCGAAGCCGCGTTCCGCGCGCGGTTCGCGGCGCTCGCGGACGGTTCGATCGTCACGATGCACAGCGGCCTTGCAGAAGGCGAGCGTGCGCGCAACTGGCTGGCGGCGCACACGGGTAGCGCGCGCATCGTGCTCGGCACGCGCCTCGCGATTCTCGCGTCGATGCCGAAGCTCGCGTTCATCGTCGTCGACGAAGAGCACGATCCCGCTTACAAGCAGCAGGAAGGCTTGCGCTACTCGGCGCGCGATCTGGCGATCTATCGCGCGAAGCAGCTCGACATCCCCGTCGTGCTCGGCTCGGCGACGCCGTCGCTCGAAACCTGGTGGCAGGCCGAGCAGGGCCGCTACACACGGCTCACGCTCACGCGCCGGGCCGTCGCCGAAGCGGCATTACCGGCCGTGAAGCTCATCGACCTCGAAGAGGAAAGACGGCGCGGCCGCGCATCGGTCGACGGACTGGCGGGCCCGCTCATCGCCGCCCTGAAAACGCGCGTCGAGCGCGGCGAACAGAGTCTCGTGTTTCTGAATCGACGCGGCTATGCGCCGATTCTGTCGTGCGACGCCTGCGGATGGGTTGCGGGCTGTCCGCGCTGCAGCGCCTACGCTGTGCTGCACAAGCCGGAGCGCGCGCTGCGCTGCCATCACTGCGGTTGGGAATCGCGCATTCCGAAGTCGTGTCCGGACTGCGGCAACATCGACATCGCGCCGATGGGCCGCGGCACGCAGCGCGTCGAGGAAACGCTCGCGAGCGTGGTGCCGGGCGCGCGCGTGCTTCGCATCGACGCCGACAGCACGCGCCGCAAAGGCAGTGCGCAAGCGCTTTTCTCCGACGTTCATGCAGGCGAGGTCGATATTCTCGTCGGCACGCAGATGATCGCGAAGGGCCACGACTTCCGGCGCGTGACGCTCGTCGGCGTGCTCAACGCCGACACCGCGCTCTTCTCGCACGACTTTCGCGCGAGCGAGCGGCTCTTCGCTCAACTGACGCAGGTGAGCGGCCGGGCGGGACGGGCGGGCTTGCCGGGCGAAGTGATGATTCAGACGCGCTATCCGCGTCACGCGCTCTATCAGGCGCTATCGCGGCAGGATTACGTGGGTTTCGCCAACTCGACGCTGGCCGAGCGGCGCGACGCGCGACTGCCGCCGTTCGTCTATCAGGCGATGTTGCGTGCCGAAGGCCGCACGCTCGAAGCGGCGCTCAAGTTTCTGGAGGACGCGGCGGCGGCGTTCGCGCCTTTGCCCGGCGCCGAACGCGTGACCGTCTACGATGCGGTGCCGCTCACCATCGTGAAAGTGTTCAATGTCCACCGCGCGCAACTGCTGCTGGAAAGTGCGTCGCGGGCCGCCCTGCAAACGTCGTTGCGCGCGTGGCAACCGGCGCTGCGCTCGCTCAAGGGCGTACTGCGCTGGAACGTCGAGGTCGACCCGCTGGACGTTTGATCCGCGGCTCGACCGGCTTTTCAGACTTCGGCGCGGGAAACGTCGCCGGCTGCGCGGCCGCCCTGATCGGAAGCATCACCGGATCGATGCACATGCGGCGACGCGCCCCGCACGAACAATACGACGCAGACTGCGAACATCGCCCAAACGCTGGCTACCACCACCCAAGTGCTCATGCTCGTTGCTCCCCGAGACCGCGGTGCCTTGATCGACCGCGAATGCCGCGCCGTGCTCGGCGCATTGCGTTTATATCGGCGGCGCCGGGGGATTTACTTAGGGGTTGTCCCAAAAATATCGGATTAGGGAAACTACTAGGCAACAACCGCCAGACACCGGCCGGCGGTGCATCGTCCAGAGCCTTGTGCCATAAGGGTTTCATTGTGGTGCAACCCTAGCGAAAATCTCGGTTGCACCTTTTAAATCAGCGGAGTACGATTCGCCAACTTTTTAGTCATGGCCGGGTTCTGCACGACCGGCAAACGAAGGAAATATGGCGAGCACAACCCTAGGCGTCAAAGTCGACGATCTGCTGCGTTCCCGGCTCAAAGACGCCGCGACGCGCCTCGAGCGCACTCCTCACTGGCTGATCAAGCAGGCGATCTTCGCGTATCTGGAGCGTATCGAGCACGGCCAGCTCCCGCCGGAGCTGTCGGGTGCGAACGGTGCGTCCGAAATGGCCGATGCCGCACCCGTCGACGGCGACGAAGAAGGCGCGCCGCATCCCTTCCTCGACTTTGCGCAGAACGTGCAGCCGCAATCCGTGCTGCGCGCGGCGATCACGGCCGCGTATCGCAGGCCGGAGCCGGAGTGCGTGCCGTTTCTGATCGGCCAGGCGCGCCTGCCCGCGAACGTCGCTGCCGAAACGGAAAAGCTCGCGACGAAGCTCGTCGAAGCGCTGCGGGCGAAAAGCTCGGGCGGCGGCGTGGAAGGGCTGATCCACGAGTTCTCGCTGTCGAGCCAGGAAGGCGTCGCGCTGATGTGTCTCGCCGAAGCGCTCCTGCGCATTCCCGACCGCGCCACGCGCGACGCGCTGATTCGCGACAAGATCAGCAAGGGCGACTGGAGATCGCACATGGGCCAGGCGCCGTCGCTGTTCGTGAACGCGGCGACGTGGGGCTTGATGATCACCGGCAAGCTCGTGACGACGAACAGCGAAGCAGGCCTGTCCTCCGCGCTGACGCGTCTCATCGGCAAGGGCGGCGAGCCGCTGATCCGCAAGGGCGTCGACATGGCGATGCGCCTGATGGGCGAACAGTTCGTCACCGGCGAGACCATTTCCGAAGCGCTCGCGAACAGCCGCAAGTACGAGGCGCGCGGTTTCCGCTATTCCTACGACATGCTCGGCGAAGCCGCGACGACCGAGGAAGACGCGCAACGCTACTACGCGTCCTACGAGCAGGCGATTCACGCGATCGGCAAGGCTGCGGGCGGGCGCGGCATCTACGAAGGCCCGGGAATTTCGATCAAGCTGTCCGCGCTGCATCCGCGCTACTCGCGCGCGCAGCAGGAACGCACGATGAACGAGCTGCTTCCGCGCGTGCGGTCGCTCGCGCAACTGGCGCGGCGTTACGACATTGGTTTGAACATCGACGCCGAAGAAGCCGATCGCCTCGAAATCTCGCTCGATCTGCTCGAAGCGCTGTGCTTCGATCCTGAACTGGCCGGCTGGAACGGTATCGGTTTCGTGGTGCAGGGGTATCAGAAGCGCTGCCCGTTCGTGATCGACTATCTGATCGATCTCGCGCGCCGCAGCCGTCATCGTTTGATGATTCGCCTCGTCAAAGGCGCGTACTGGGATACGGAAATCAAGCGCGCGCAAGTCGATGGCCTCGAAGGCTATCCGGTCTACACGCGCAAGATCTACACGGACATCTCGTATCTCGCGTGCGCGAAGAAGCTGCTCGGTGCGCCGGATGCCGTTTATCCGCAATTCGCGACGCACAACGCGTTCACGCTGTCGGCGATCTATCACCTCGCGGGACAGAACTACTATCCCGGCCAGTACGAGTTCCAGTGCCTGCACGGCATGGGCGAGCCGCTCTACGAAGAAGTCACCGGCCGCGACAAGCTCAACCGCCCGTGCCGCGTGTATGCGCCGGTCGGCACGCACGAGACGCTGCTCGCGTATCTCGTGCGGCGTTTGCTGGAAAACGGCGCGAACACGTCGTTCGTGAACCGCATCGCCGATGAATCCATTCCGGTGAAGGAACTCGTGCGCGATCCGATCGACGAAGCGCAGCAGATCACGCCGCTCGGCGCGCCGCACGCGAAGATTCCGCTGCCGCGTCAGTTGTACGGCAACGAGCGCTTCAACTCGATGGGCCTCGATCTCTCGAACGAGCATCGTCTGGCGTCGCTGTCGTCGGCGTTGCTGGCGAGCGCGCATCATCCGTGGCGCGCGGAACCGATGCTCGAAGGCGGCACCATCATCGAGAACGGCATGCCGGCGCGCGACGTGCGCAATCCGTCGGATCTGCGCGATCTCGTCGGCACGGTCGTGGAGGCATCGCCGGAACAGGTGAGCGCCGCGATCGCTAACGCGGTGGCCGCCGCGCCGATCTGGCAGGCCACCCCCGTCGAAGATCGCGCCGATTGCCTCGCACGCGCCGCGGACCTGCTCGAAGCGCAGATGCACACGCTGATGGGCCTCGTCGTGCGCGAAGCGGGCAAGTCCTTGCCGAACGCCATCGCCGAGATTCGCGAGGCCATCGATTTCCTGCGTTACTACGCGTCGCAAATTCGCGCCGAGTTCTCGAACGATACGCATCGTCCGCTCGGTCCGGTTGTGTGTATCAGCCCGTGGAACTTCCCGCTCGCGATCTTCATGGGCCAGGTCGCCGCCGCGCTCGCGG
Organism: Caballeronia sp. INML3B; assembly: GCF_023631305.1. Classification (NCBI taxonomy): domain Bacteria; kingdom Pseudomonadati; phylum Pseudomonadota; class Betaproteobacteria; order Burkholderiales; family Burkholderiaceae; genus Caballeronia; species Caballeronia sp. INML3B. The sequence goes on along the minus strand of NZ_JALQDI010000001.1, from coordinate 50,148 downwards.
CCGGCAATCCGGTGCTCGCGAAGCCCGCCGAGCAAACGCCGCTGATCGCCGCGCAAGCCGTGCGCATCCTGCGCGAAGCGGGCGTGCCCGCCGGCGCGGTGCAACTGCTGCCGGGCAATGGCGAAACGGTCGGCGCGGCGCTGGTAGCCGACCCGCGCACGCGCGCCGTCATGTTCACCGGCTCGACGGAAGTCGCGCGCCTCATCAACAAGACGCTGTCCGAGCGCCTCGACCCGGACGGCCGTCCGATTCCGCTGATCGCCGAAACCGGCGGCCAGAATGCGATGATCGTCGATTCGTCGGCGCTCGCGGAGCAGGTGGTCGCGGACGTGCTGCAGTCGTCGTTCGACTCGGCCGGGCAGCGCTGCTCCGCACTGCGCGTGCTGTGCCTGCAGGACGATGTCGCCGATCGCACGCTCGAAATGCTGACGGGCGCGATGAATCAGCTTGCGGTCGGCAATCCGGATCGCCTGTCGACGGACGTCGGTCCCGTGATCGACGCCGACGCGAAGAGCGGCATCGACGCGCACATCGCCGGCATGCGCGACAAGGGCCGCAACGTCACGCAGCTGCCACTGCCCGACAACTGCGCGCAGGGCACGTTCGTGCCGCCGACGCTCATCGAACTGGACAGCATCGACGAACTGAAACGCGAAGTGTTCGGCCCGGTGCTGCATGTGGTGCGTTACCGCCGTTCGAACCTTGATAAACTCCTCGACCAAATTCGCTCGACGGGTTATGGCCTCACGCTCGGCATCCATACGCGTATCGACGAAACCATCGCGCATGTGATCGCGCGGGCGCATGTGGGCAACATCTATGTGAACCGGAACGTGATCGGCGCGGTGGTCGGCGTTCAGCCGTTCGGCGGCGAAGGTCTGTCGGGCACGGGCCCGAAGGCGGGCGGCGCGCTGTACTTGCAGCGCCTGCTGGCGAAGCGTCCGACCGGTCTGCCGAAGTCGCTCGCGAGCACGCTCGTCGTCGATCAGGCTGCATCGAAGGACACGCCCGCCGCGGCGCTCACCGCGTTGCGCGACTGGGCGATCGGCGAACGCGATCCGCAGACGGCCGCACGCTGCGACGGCTATCTGCAACACGTGATGGCCGGCGCGACGGCGGTTCTGAACGGCCCGACGGGCGAGCGCAACACCTACACGCTCGGCGCGCGCGGCACGGTGCTGTGCGTGGCCGCGACGGCGAGTGGCGCGCGCGCTCAACTGGCCGCCGCGCTCGCGACGGGCAACAAGGCGTTGTTCTCGGGCTCGGCGGGTGAGCAACTGGTGGCGTCGCTGCCGGCGTCGCTCAAGCCGTTCGCTTTCGTGAAGAAGGCGGGCGATGCCGCCGCCGACTTCGACGCCGTTTTGTTCGAAGGCGACAGCGATGAATTGCTGGCGCTCGTGAAAGAAGTCGCGAAGCGCCCGGGACCGATCGTATCGGTGCAGGGCGTGGCTGCGGGAGCGTTCGCCGACGCTGGCCACGACGGCGAGGACTACGCGCTCGAACGTCTGCTGACGGAACGCTCGGTGAGCGTGAACACGGCGGCGGCGGGCGGTAATGCGAATTTGATGACGATCGGTTGAGACACCCCTCGAGCGCTCGATTCAAACGAATTCAAACAAGCGGCAGCAGGCACGGCGATCCCGGCACAGGCTGCCATCCACACTGGAACCAGGAGAAGCTATGAAGCACACGATGACCAAGCTGGCAGCAGCCATGACGCTCGCCGGCCTGTCGTTCGCGGGGACCGCATTTGCGCAGCAAGCCGAGGACGTGAAGGTCGGTTACGCCGGACCGCTGACCGGCGCGCAGGCGCACTACGGCAAGGACATGCAGAACGGCATCACGCTCGCTGTCGAAGATTTCAACGCCACGAAGCCGGTGATCGGCGGCAAGCCGGTTCGCATCGTGCTGAACTCGGCCGACGATCAGGCCGACCCGCGCACGGGCACGACCGTCGCACAGCGCCTCGTCGACGACGGCATCAAGGGCATGCTCGGCCACTTCAATTCGGGCACGACGATCCCGGCGTCGCGCATCTACGCGAACGCGGGCATCCCCGAAATCGCGATGGCGACGGCGCCCGAGTACACGACGCAAGGCTTCAAGACGGCCTTCCGCATGATGACCTCCGACACGCAGCAAGGCTCGGTCGCGGGCGAGTTCGCGGTGAAGAACCTGAAGGTCAAGAAGATCGCGATCGTCGATGACCGCACGGCATATGGCCAGGGTCTCGCCGACCAGTTCGAGAAGGCGGCGAAGGCGGCCGGTGGCACGATCGTCGACCGTGAATTCACGAACGACAAGGCTGTCGACTTCAAGGCGATTCTGACCAAGATCAAGTCGATGAACCCGGACCTCGTGTACTACGGCGGCGCGGATTCGCAAGCCGGCCCGATGGTCAAGCAGATGAAGACGCTCGGCTTCCGCGCACCGCTGATGGCGGGCGAAATGGTGAAGACCGACACGTTCGTCAAGATCGCGGGTGACGCGGCCGAGGGCACGGTGGCATCGCTCGCCGGCCTGCCGATGAACGAAATGCCGGGCGGCGCCGAATACGAAGCGAAGTACAAGAAGCGCTTCAACGAAGACGTGCAGACCTACTCGCCGTACGCCTACGACGGCGCGATGGCGATGTTCAACGCGATGAAGGCGGCCAACTCGACGGACCCGGCGAAGTACCTGCCGTTCCTCGCGAAGACCGACATGCAGGGCGTGACGGCGAAGCACCTCTCGTACGACTCGAAGGGCGACCTGAAGAACGGCGGTATTACGCTGTACAAGGTCGTTGGCGGGAAGTGGACGACGTTGCAGAGCGTGGGCGGGAAGTAAGCGCTCGCGGTCGAGCCAGAAGAAAGCCTCGTGATTCAGGTCACGAGGCTTTTTTGTTTTCCGCGCCGCGCTTATCCCCCGTCACCATCGCTCGGACAAGATTCTCCCGCGTCCACACGCTCATCAGCACCGCGGCCGCGACATGCACGCAAACGCAGACCTCGATCGCAACGGACAGCCACGCATGAACCTCCTGCGGCCAGTCCTCGCCCCAGAACGCATCGAGCCTCATGATCCAGCCGGACACCGCGAGCGCCAGGATGAGCAACCAGAGAAAGAGCGCCATCAACCCGCCGAGCGGATTGTGTGAAACATGGCGCACCGGCTTGCCCTTCGCAAGCGATTGCAGATAGTCGAAGAGATGCGAACGCGTCGGCCACCACGCTGAAAATCGCGCGTGACGCGATCCGATGAAACCCCACACGATGCGCGCGACAACGAGCCCGGCCGCGACATATCCGAGCATGCGATGCGTGGAATCCGTCGGCCCGAACAGATTCCACAAGACGATGCCTGCGACGGCCCAATGCGTGAGCCGCACCCACGCGTCCCAGACTCGCACGCGTGCCACGGACATGACGCTTACTCGACTTCCGACTTCACGACAGCCAGCGTCTTCGTGTCGTAATAAATCTCGACTTTCTTGCCGTTCTTGTCGTGGCCGTAAATCTCGTAGCAGTTGCCATCGACCTTGAATTTGCGAATCTTGTAGCCTTGCGCTTCGAGTTGCGCCTTGGCATCCGATTCCTTCATCCATTCGCTTTTCGGATGCGCGGTGCAATCAGCCTTCGCGAAGGCCGCGCCCGAAAAGCACAATGCCAATGACAACGCCAGAATCTTAAGCATCGCTAACTCCCAGTGTTTTTGAACTGGCTACTCTACTGCCACCGGGAGTGCGCTGCAAGAAGATTGAAAGTTTGTCTCTTACCGCTGTCCTTGCTGGCGAATTTGTTCGAGTGTCGCGCCCGGCGTGCTCTGTTCTTGCGGAATGCGGATCTCGATCACCGCGGGCAAGCCGGAATTTCGCGCGCGTTCGAATGCCGGCATGAACTGGTCCGTCGTTTCGACGAGTTCCCCATGCGCGCCGAACGCGCGCGCATACGCGGCGAAGTCCGGATTCGTGAGCCCCGTCCCATGCACGCGATTCGGATAATGCCGCTCCTGATGCATGCGGATCGTTCCGTACTGCGCGTTGTTCACGACGATGAAAATCACCGGCAATTCATATTGCATCGCTGTGGCGATTTCATGACTCGACATCATGAAGCAGCCGTCGCCTGCGAACGCGATCACCGTGCGTTCCGGATACAGCGACTTCGCGGCGATCGCGGCGGGCACGCCGTAACCCATCGCCCCGCTCGTCGGCGCGCACTGCGACCGGAAATGCCGATATGAATAGTGCCGATGCAGCCACGTCGCGTAATTTCCCGCGCCGTTCGTGAGGATCGAATCGGCGGGAATCGTTTCGGCGAGCTGGCGCATGATTTCGCCGAGCTGGACATCGCCAAGCATCGGGCGCGGCTTGCGCCATTCGAGATACGCGGCGTGCGCGGCTTCGGCCTCGCCATGCCACGCGATGTTCGCGGGCGGCGTCAGCGCCGCGAGCATCGACGCGATTTCCGGCATGCCCGAGACGATCGGAAGATCGGCGCTGTAGACGCGCCCGAGCTCCTCCGCGCCCTGATGCACGTGAATGAGCGTCTGCTTCGTCTTCGGGATGTCGAGCAGTGTGTAGCCGCCCGTCGTCGATTCGCCCATGCGCGGGCCGAGCACGAAGAGCACGTCGGCATCGCGCACGCGCGCGGCGAGTGCCGGATTGATGCCGAGGCCGACATCGCCGGCATAGTTCGGATGCTCGTTCGAGAGCGTGTCCTGATAGCGGAATGCGCAGCCCACCGGCAACTGCCATTGCTCGACGAAGCGTGCGAAGTCCTGCGTCGCCTCGAGCGTCCAGCCGCTGCCGCCCGCGATCACGAACGGCTTCTTCGCCTGGGCAAGCAACTCGCGCAACCGCTCGATTTGCGCCGCCGACGGCGATGCCGCCACGCGCTGATAACGCGGCGCCGGCGGCACGGCTGCGACCGTTTCCGTCAGCATGTCTTCCGGCAGCGCGAGCACGACCGGCCCCGGACGGCCCGACGTCGCGGTGTGGAACGCGTGGCTCATGTATTCCGGCACGCGGCGCGGATCGTCGATCTGCGCGACCCATTTCGCCATCTGCCCGAACATCCGGCGATAGTCGATTTCCTGAAACGCCTCGCGGTCCATGTGTTCCCGCGCGCATTGGCCGATGAGCAGGATCATCGGCGTCGAATCCTGAAACGCGGTGTGCACGCCGATCGACGCGTGCGTCGCGCCCGGCCCGCGCGTGACGATCGCGACGCCCGGCTTGCCCGTCAGCTTGCCGACCGCCTCGGCCATGTTCGCCGCGCCCGCCTCGTGGCGGCAGACGATCGTCTGAATGTGCGAGGTCTCGTCGTGCAGGGAATCGAGCACGGCGAGAAAGCTCTCGCCGGGCACGCAGAACACGCGCTCGACGCCGTGATGCACGAGCGCATCGACGACGAGACGCGCGCCGGTGGTTTGACTTTCGGGAAAAACGGACTGCGCGGAGGGGACAGCGGACGCCATGCGAAGAAGTCTCCTGTGAGTGTCCGGACGCTCGTACAGGCGAGCCGGACGGTGAGCGAACTGCCCTAAAGCTTACGCCGTCGGGCGAGCGTTCGGACAGAAGCAAAGCGGAATCTTTTTCCGGCGCGCGCAACCTTCGCGCGCCCGGCGCCGCATTTCCATCAGCCGAAATACCCCTTTTTCTCACCCTTTATCCAGCGATGGACGAAGGGTGAAGTTCGCAATAATGGCCTCACTGAAAAGCGGACACGGCAATGAGCCAAGTGGGTCCGCTTGCTAAAGATCGCAGTTACACCTCATCGGGGGCAAGTTTGAATATTCGTAAATTCATTGGCGCGAACAGCCGCGACGCATTGCGCCAGGTTCGTGAAGCGCTCGGCCCCGATGCCGTGGTGTTGTCGAATCGAACGCTGGATGACGGCTCCGTCGAGATCGTCGGCGTCGCGGACAGCGATATCGCGTCGATCTCGCCGGCCGCGAAGGAACAGGCAGTGCGTTCGACGAGCACGCCGCGCGCCGCACTGGCGGCTGCGGCGGCCGCGATGCCGGCAAAACAATCCGCCGCGAATCCCTACGCGAGCGGCGACGTGTTCTCGTCGGTCTTCGGCGCGAACACCGACGCCGACGATGAAGACGAGTTCGCGCACGAACACGACGCGACGTCCGGCGAAGAAGCGCCGCGCACGATGGCCGAATCGAACCCGTGGCTGATCGAGCACGCGAAGCGCATCGCGCAGCAGGCGACGATGCCGTCGAACCGTCCGCTGACGGCGTCCGCCGCGATCGCACGCGGCATGGGCGTGCCGGTGCCGGTCGCCGCGCATGAGACGCGCGCCGACAAGATGCCGGAAGCCGGCAAGTACGCGATTCGCCAGCAAGCGCAGGCGCAGGCTCAAACGAGCCGCGTCGAGGCCGCCGGTCAGACGCGCGCTCAATCGAAGGTCGAAACGCCTGACTGGGCACGCGAGGCCGCGCAGGTCGCCGCACGCCGTGCCGCGCAGAAGATCAACGCGAGCGCGCCGCACGCCGACGCACCGGCGGCAAGCACCGCGACGGCCGCGCCCGAAGGCGCCTTCGAAGGTCTGCCGGCGAACGCGGCGGCCGTCGTGACCGAAGCGATCCGCGCGCGCATGGAGCAAGTCGTCAACGAAACGGTGATGAACGAGCTTTCGTCGATGCGCACGATGATGGAAGAGCAGTTCTCCGGTCTGCTGTGGGGCGAGCGCCAGCGCCGCAACCCGACCGGGGGCCTGCTGACCAAGCGTCTTTTCGCCGCCGGTTTTTCCGCGCAGCTCGTCCGCATGATGGTGGAGAACATGCCGGAAATGGAAAACGTGGAAGGCGCGCTCGAATGGGTGCAGCAGGTGCTCGAATCGAATATCCCGGTGATGGATAGCGAAGACGCGCTGATGGAGCGCGGCGGCGTGTTCGCGCTGATGGGCCCGACGGGCGTCGGCAAGACGACGACCACGGCGAAGCTCGCGGCGCGCTGCGTGATGCGCTTCGGCGCGAGCAAGGTCGCGCTGCTCACGACCGACAGCTACCGGATCGGCGCGCACGAGCAGTTGCGCATCTTCGGCAAGATCCTCGGCGTGTCGGTGCACGCGGTGAAGGACGCCGCCGACCTGCAGCTCGCGCTTTCCGAGCTGCGCAACAAACATATCGTGCTGATCGACACGATCGGCATGAGCCAGCGCGACCGCATGGTCTCGGACCAGATCGCGATGCTGTGCGGCGCGGGCCATCCGGTGCAGCGCATCCTGCTGCTCAACGCGACGAGCCACGGCGACACGCTCAACGAAGTCGTGCAGGCATACAAGAGCGCGGCGGATCAGCCGCCGCTCGCGGGCTGCATCCTGACCAAGCTCGACGAAGCGACGAATCTCGGCGGCGTGCTCGATACCGTCATCCGCTACAAGCTGCCGGTGCATTACGTGTCGACCGGCCAGAAGGTACCGGAGAACCTGTACGTCGCGACCAAGCGTTTCCTCATCAAGAGCGCGTTCTGCATTCCGCGCGACGGCTCGCCGTTCGTGCCGCAGGACGAAGAAGTGCCGGCGCTGCTCTCCGCACTGTCCGCGCGCGCCACGACCGAACTGCATGAGGTGCACTTTGGATAAGTTCGTGCTCGACCAGGCGGAAGGTCTGCGACGGCTGCTCACGCGCGCCGGTTCGCGCGTGGTGGCGGTGGCGGGCGGGCCGGCGGGCATCGGATGCACGTCGGCGGTGGTGAATCTCGGCGCGGCGCTGTCCGTGCACGGCAAGGATGTGCTCGTCATCGACGAGCATCGGGGCGCGGGCTCGGCGAGCCGCATGCTGGGCCTCTCCGATGCAGGCGCGCTCGCCGCTGTGATGTCGGGCCGCCGCGCGCTCGCCGATGTCGTCGAGCGCACGCCGTTCGGCTTCTCGCAGATCGCCGCGCCGCGCCACGAGCGCATCAGTCACGACGCCGCGCAGTGCCGCGCATTGCTCGATGGTCCGGCGGACATCGTTCTCATCGACGCGCAACTGGACCGTCACGGCGCACTGTCGACGCTCGCGGCGCAGGCGCATGACTTTCTCATCGTGACGCGGGTGGCCGCGTCGGCGATCACCGAGGCGTATGCGTGCATGAAGCGCCTGCACTACGCCCATGCGATCGGCCAGTTCCGCGTGCTCATCAATCACGTGCAGAACCCGGCCGACGCGGCGGTCGCGTTCGACAACCTGTCGGGCGTCGCGAGCCGGTATCTGGCCGTGTCGCTCGTGCAGGCAGGGTATGTGTCCGAGGATGCGCGCGTCGCTCGGGCGAAGGAGCTTTCACGCTGCGCAGTCGAAGCGTTCCCGGCTACGGCCGCGGCGCGCGACTACCGCGCGATCGCTGCGGAGCTCCTGCACTGGCCGATGCGCCCCGCGCCGTACATGCGCGCGGCGAACGGTCAGCCAGACGCGCGAATTCCGGTTGGCGACTCTGAACAGGGCGGGCGGGAGGCGGCGCATCGTGTGGCCGCGCTTCACGACTTTGCAATGACCAGCACGGCGTCGATGTGATCAAGATAGGTGACCAAGATGTATAACGCCCAAGGCAAACTCTCACAGTCGGACGTCCTGACGAAATATGCGCCGCTCGTTCGCCGACTGGGGCTTCAGCTCGTCGCCAAGATGCCGGCGAGCGTCGATCTCGACGATCTCATCCAGGCCGGCATGATCGGACTCATGGACGCGGCGAGCCGCTACAAGGAAGATCAGGGCGCGCAATTCGAAACCTACGCGAGCCAGCGCATTCGCGGCGCGATGCTCGACGAGCTGCGCGCGAACGACTGGCTGCCGCGCAGCATGCGCAAGACGTCGCGCGAAGTGGAATCGGCGGTGCACAAGGTCGAGCAGAACCTCGGCCGCTCCGCGAGCGAGACGGAGATCGCCGAGCACATGAACATGCCGCTCGACGAATATCAGTCGATGCTCCAGGATCTGCACGGCAGCCAGCTGATCTACTACGAAGACTTCGACCGCTCCGCCGACGACGAGCCGTTCCTCGACCGCTATTGCGTCGATCGCTCGGACCCGCTTTCGGCGCTGCTCGACGACAGCCTGCGCGGTGCGTTGATCGAAGCGATCGACAAGCTGCCCGAGCGCGAGAAGCTGCTGATGAGCCTCTACTACGAACGCGGTCTGAACCTGCGCGAAATCGGCGCGGTGATGGAAGTCAGCGAATCGCGTGTGTGCCAGTTGCACAGCCAGGCGGTCGCGCGTCTGCGCACGAAGCTGCGCGAGCAGGCGTGGACGAGCGTCGAGGCGTGATCCGGCCTTGAGCCGGGGTGCCCGCCTGCATGCGGGCACGTCGATCAATTCGCTTCGAAGTCGCGCGTTTCGGCGAAGACGGTTTTCCCTTCGCCGAGACTTTTTGCGCGATACATCGCGCGGTCGGCGGCGCGCAGCACGGCGGTGATGCCGGATTGTTGCGCGGCCGTCGCGCTGGAAAGCAGACACGCGCCGATGCTCGCCGATACCGACACCGGCCGCTCCTGCACCGAGGTCATCGCGCCGAGCACCGAGTGAATGCTGTCGGCCACCGACAGCACCGCCGCGCGATCGCGTACCTGATGCGCGAGCACGACGAACTCGTCGCCGCCCAGACGCGCGATCGTGTCCGTCTTGCGCATGCGCTTCGCGAGCGATTGCGCGAAGGCTTGCAGCAGCATGTCGCCGACGGCGTGACCGTAGGTATCGTTCACTTCCTTGAAGCCGTCGAGGTCGATGAGGAGGAGCGCGGCGGCGTGGTCGCCATCGGCATCGCGCGTGCTCATCGCGCGATCGACGACCCGCTCGAGCGCGTATCGGTTGGACAGACCGGTGAGCGGATCGGTCGATGCCTGACGTGCGAGATCGCGATTCGCGTTGCCGAGCCGATCGACGAGCACGCTCAAATACACCGATGCGCCCAGCACGCTCAAGCCCAGCCCGATCGCGGCGGGAAGATTGGCGCGCCACCACGGCTGCCAGATACCGAGCGCGATCACGATGATGAGCGCCGTCGCGCACGACACGGCGAGCGTGCGCTTGCCGTATCGGCATCCCGAGCCGATCAGAAACCAGAACATCACCCAGATGAGCGGCAGCGCGATCGCACCGCCCGCCGCGAGCGCGAGCCCGAGCAGGGTTTGATCGGCGATGGTCGTGACGGTGAGACGCTTCTCCGAAGGCGAACTCATGCGGCTCACGATCAGGAGCGTCACCGCGCCGTAAGACACATAGAGCGCGACGAGGCGTGCAACCAGCAGTGCATCGTATGAAGGGCGTAGCCAGGCGAAGACGCCGTAGGCCAGAAGAACCGCCGCTCCCATCCAGACCCGCAGCGTGGCCTGCTCGCGTTCGGGATTCCGGTGTTCGGACCATGCGAAGGCATAAGTCCGGCGTGCCGGTTGATGCGCCTGCTCCATACTGAACCCCTGGATGGTGATTTCTTTCTTTTATCTTGCTGTCATGTACTGCGGCCCCGTCGCGTGGCATCGGCTGGATGGAGTGGCATCGAATTGCGCCGAGCGAGCGATCCGCTATTTTGCAACGTTTTGTGAAGACGCTGTGTTTCGTGTAATAACGGCTTTCGGACTTCTATTTCTGATTCACTGTGATGCGCGACGAATCTCTTTCTCTGGCTGGCGAATGGCTGCCGGTTTGCAATAGCGAAGACGTTCCCGAAGGCGGTGCGCGCGGGTTCGTCGTCGCCGATGAGCGGATCGTCGTGTGGCGTGACAGTGTCGGCGCGGCGCATGTGTGGCGCGATTACTGTCCGCATCGGGGCGCGCAGTTGTCGCTCGGACATGTGATGCGCGATCAGATCGTGTGCCCTTATCACGGCTGGCGTTACGACATCGAAGGGCAGTGTCTGCACATTCCGTCGAATCCGTCGCTGCGTCCTTCGAAGCGTGCCTGCGCGACGACCTTCGTCAGCGAGGAGAAGTACGGCGTCGTGTGGATGTGCTTGAGCGAAGCGGCTTACGCGCTCGATTTCTTTCCCGAAGCCGCGATTCCCGGGGGGCGGCGCATCAATCTCGCGCCGCAGACTGTGAGGTCGTCGGCGCCGCGCGTCGTCGAGAATTTTCTCGATATGGCGCACTTTTCGTTCGTGCATGTGGGGATTCTGGGCGAAGAGACGCATACGGAAGTGCCGGACTATGAAGTCGTGCGGACTTCAGATGGCGGACTCGAAGCGCGGCAGTGTCGATACTGGCAGCCCGCGGGGATTCCGGGGCAGGGCGGCGGCGCGATGATCGACTATGTGTATCGCGTCAAGCGGCCGTTGATCGCGAGTCTCACGAAAATGGCATCGGGCGGGCAGGGCGCGCTGCATATCATGCTGGCGGCGTCGCCGGTGACGCAGACGGAGACGCGCGCGTGGCTCGTGTCGATTCATGAGGACGACACGACGCATTCCGATCAGGCGCTCTACGACTTCAATATGGAGATCCTGATGCAGGACACGCCGATCGTCGAGTCGCAATGGCCTCGGCGTCTGCCGCTCGATCTCGATGCGGAGCTGCATCAGCGGTGTGATCGGATGGCGGTGGCGTATCGGAGGTGGTTGGCGGGGATGGGGTTTGGGTGGGGGACGATGGTGGGCGAATCGGGAGCGTTTTCCGGCGAGCGCTAGTTCAGCCGGGCCGGCGGAATCGCGGACAGAAACAACCAACGAACGACAACCGGATCGAGGGGGAATTCATTGGCGCGCCCGGCTGGGATCGAACCAGCAACCCCTGCCTTCGGAGGGCAGTACTCTATCCATTGAGCTACGGGCGCATCGGAGAAAGGCCTTGCGTGAGGGAGCGCCCGAAAACAAAAGGCGCCTACAAGGCCCATGCGAATCCGAGAGAATACCTGTTTTCCATGACTTCGTCCATCGCACGGGCCTGGACGCATCGCGCGAAGCATCACACGATTCGGGTAAACGCCCGCACCGCCGCCCCGGCCACCTCGCGCCGACAGTTAAGCGTTCCGTCTATAATCGACCGTGCCTTTCCCCAAGGCCCGCGCAAGCGCAATGCGGTAGCTGTCACGCTGTCACTGAACCGACTCACACCAAAAAACGGGAGACGAGACAAGCATGAGCGAAGCACCCCACGGAGCCCCGATCAAGACACCCGGCCAACTCATCGCCGCGGTCATCGCGGGATTCGGCATCCCGGTCGCCATCATCATTCTGCTCGCGGTGTATGTGAACAACTCGACGCGTACCGGCGCGGGCACGGACATCGAGCAGTCGGTGAAGGAGCGCATCGCGCCCGCCGCGCAGGTCGATATCCGCGATGCCAACGCACCGCGCGTCTACAAGACCGGCGAAGAAGTTTTCAAGGCCGTCTGCTCGGCCTGTCACGCAGCGGGCACCGCTGGCGCACCGAAGTTCGGCGATGCCGGCGCGTGGGCCCCGCGCATCGGCGAAGGCTACGACACGCTCCTGCACAACGCGCTCAACGGCAAGGGCGCGATGCCCGCACGCGGCGGCGCCAGCCCCGACGATTACAGCGACTTCGAAATTGCGCGCGCGGTTGTCTATATGGCGAACGGCAGCGGCGGCAAACTGGCCGAACCGGCGCAACCCGCGTCGGGCGCAGCGGCGAGCGCGGGCGCATCAGGTGCGGCAGCGGCTTCGGGCGCGGCGGCTCCGGCGGGAGCGAGCGCGAATGAGAACGCGCAGGCGGCGGCAGCCGTCGCGGCGCTGGCATCGGTGCCGCAGGCTGCATCGGCGGCGCCGGCGGCCGGCGGTCAAAGCGCGGATGCCGCGCAGGCCGGCAAGGCACTCTACGAGCAAGTCTGCCAGGCGTGTCACGCGGCCGGCGTGCTCAACGCGCCGAAGTTCGGCGACAAGGCCGCATGGGCGCCGCGCCTGAAGGAGCCGATGGACACCGTCTATAACTACGCGCTGCACGGCAAAGGCGCGATGCCGCCGAAGGGCGGATCGAACGCGCCGGATGCGGACGTGAAGGCGGCCGTCGATTACATGGTGAACGCGGCGAAGTAACCTTCCCGAGTGCAATGAGAAAAACCCTGCGTCTTGCGGCGCAGGGTTTTTTGTTTGGAGCACGAAGAAGGCATCAAGGTTTCTGCAGCATCGCCTTGAGCATCGCCATACGATCCTTCGGCGACAGCGGCTTTTCCTCGGCGGTCGGTGGCGGCGCATCGTCGAGCAGCATCTCGGGGATGAAGCGCGAGGGCTCGCACACCACCGTCTCCCGCGCGCGCTTTCTCTTCTTGCACCAGTTCAGATGCAGACTGCGCTGCGCGCGCGTGATCGCGACATACATCAGCCGGCGCTCTTCCTCGATGCGCGAATCGTCGATGGGCGCGTCGTCGTCCGAGCTGCCGCGATGCGGCATGATCCCTTCTTCGACGCCCACCAGAAACACGTGCGGATACTCCAGTCCCTTCGACGCATGCACCGTCGACAACCGCACCGCATCCGGATCTTCCTCCTTGCCTTCGAGCATCGACATCAGCGCGACGGTCTGGATCAGGCCGAGCAGGTTCTTGCCTTCATCGGCGAACCCGTCGGCGGTGTCGTAGCCTGTCTGCTCCGTTCCCGGCGCGGCTTCGGGCTTCGTGCCCTTGCGCTTGAGCCATTCGAGAAACTCGAGCACGTTCTGCCATTTCGACTGCGCCTGGCGCTCGTCGTACGCATCGTAGAGATACGACTCGTAGTGGATGGCTTCCATCATGTCGTCGAGCACTTCGGTCGCGGGATCGCGCGCCGCCCGGTCCGACAGCCGGCGAATCCATTCGCAGAAGGTGCGTAGCGGCTCGACCTGCCGCGCAGACAGACGCGCCTCGATGCCGCCCATGAACACCGCCTCGAAGAGCGACACCTTCGCCGCGCCCGCGAACGCGCCGAGCGCTTCGAGCGTGGTATTGCCGACGCCTCGCCGCGGAGTCGTGATCGCGCGAATGAACGCGGGATCGTCGTCGGGATTGGCGATCAGGCGCAGATACGCGATGAGATCCTTGATCTCCGCCTTGTCGAAAAACGACTGCCCGCCCGACAGCACATAAGGAATGCGCTCGCGCCGCAGCACTTGCTCGAAGATGCGCGCCTGAAAATTGCCGCGATAAAGAATCGCGTAGTCGCGGAACTGCGTGCGCCGCTCGAACTTGTGCGCCGAGAGCCGGAACACGACGGATTCCGCCTCGTGCTCCTCGTCGTTGCAGCCGGTGACGGTGATCGTGTCGCCCATGCCGTGCTCGGACCACAGTTTCTTTTCGAACAGCTTCGGATTGTTCGCGATGACATTGTTCGCCGCCGTCAGGATGCGCACCGTCGAGCGATAGTTCTGCTCCAGCTTGACGACGTGCAGCTTCGGAAAATCCTTGCCGAGCTGCGCGAGGTTTTCGAGCGTTGCGCCGCGCCAGCCGTAGATGGCCTGATCGTCGTCGCCGACCGCCGTGAACGCCGCGCGCGGGCCGGCGAGCTGCTTCAGCAATTCGTACTGACAGGCGTTGGTGTCCTGATACTCGTCGATCAGCAGATAACGCAGGCGGTTCTGCCACTTGTCGCGCACCTGCTCGTTCTCGGCGAAAAGCTGCGCGGGACGCAGGATCAGATCGTCGAAATCGAGCGCCTGATACGCGTGCAGCGTCGCCGCATAGCTGCGATACACGATCGCCGCCTGGTGCTCGTCGTCGTTGCTCGCGAGCACGGACGCCTGATCCGGCGACACCATCGCGTTCTTCCACAGCGAGATGATCGACTGGATCTTGCGGATCAGACCCTTGTCGGTCGTGCCGAGTTGTTCCTGGACCATGCCGAAACAGTCGTCCGAATCCATGATCGAGAACTGCGGCTTCAGCCCGACGTGCTCCGCTTCCTGCCGCATGATCTGCACGCCGAGCGAGTGGAAGGTGCAGATCGTCAATTGATTGACGGGAATCTTGCGGCCTTCCTTGCCGGGCGTCGTGAGCGTCTTGCCTTCGAGCAGCTTCGCGGTGCGCTCGCGCATTTCGAGCGCCGCCTTGTTCGTGAACGTGAGCGCGGCGATGTGCTTCGGCTCGAAGCCGCGTCCTTCGATCAGATGCGCGATCTTCTGTGTGATCACGCGCGTCTTGCCGCTGCCCGCGCCGGCGAGCACGAGACAGGGACCATCGAGATAGCGCACGGCTTCGCTTTGCGCGGCGTTGAGACCAGCGGACATCGTATTGGGCTTCTGGAGTTTGGGGCGCGCTTGCTGAAACCCGCGCGCGGAGGAGAGCGCGATGTTAACACGATAGCGGCGGCGCGGTTCCGGCCCTCGTTCGTGCCACAATATCCGATCGAATTTACGACAGGACGATGCCCGCATGAGCACAGCACTGAAAGTCGGCGTGATGGGCTACGGCCTCGCCGGCGCGACATTTCACGCACCCGTCATCGAGCACTGCGGCCGGGCGGAAGTGACGGCCATCGCGACGAGCCAGGCCGAACGCGCGACGGCGGATTATCCGAACGCGCGGATCGTCGCGGACTTCGAGGCGCTGCTCGCCGTCGACGGGCTCGAATGTGTCGTCGTGGCGACGCCGAACGACACGCACTTCGATCTCGCGCATCGCGCGTTGTCGGCGGGCAAGCATGTGGTCGTCGACAAGCCGGTCACGCTTTCCGCGCGCGACGCCCGCACGCTCGCCGATCTCGCGAAACAGAAGGGGCTGCTTTTCGCGCCGTTTCACAACCGCCGCTGGGACGGCGATTTCATGACGGTGCGCGCGCTCGTCGAAAGCGGACGGCTTGGGCGCATCACGCATTACGAATCGCATTTCGACCGTTTTCGCCCGAAAGTGCCGCAGCGCTGGCGCGAGGAAGCGGAGCGCGGCGGCGGCCTGCTGTTCGATCTGGGGCCGCATCTGATCGATCAGGCGCTGACGCTCTTCGGCGCGCCGCAGACGGTGACGGCGTTCGTCAAGGCGCATCGCGATCACGCGCACGCGCCGGATTACGTGCATCTCGTGCTCGGCTACGACGACAAGGAAGTGATCCTGCACGCCAGCGCGCTCGCGGCGCTGGAACCGCCACGTTTCGCGATCCACGGCACGCGGGGCAGCTATGTGAAAAACGGGCTCGATACGCAGGAAGACCAGTTGCGTTCCGGCATGCGGCCCGGCAATCCGGAGTTTGCGAAGAATCCGCCGGGCGTGCTGCGCGAAGTCGATGGCGATCTCGACCTGCGTCATGAATTCGCCACGAAGGACGGCGCGTATATCGAGTTTTATCGCGCGCTGGCGGCGTCGATTCAGGACGGCAAGCCGTTTCCCATTTCGCCGCAGGACGCGGTCGATACGATGACGATCATCGAACTGGCGATTCAGAGTGACCGGGAAGGGCGGCGCGTGCCGTTTCGGCAACTCGCCTGAACATCGTTCAGCGGACGTGTTCGGTGTCCATCGAACGCGCCCGAATCCGTTTGACAAGCCCTATTCGGTCGCGTAAATTCTGCCGCACGCGTCGGGAGAGCGCGTGGTTTCGTTCATGCAGCGAAGACCGCGCCGCCGAAGGGGCATACCCGCAAACTCTCAGGCAAAAGGACCGACGGCGTCGAGGAATTCGTTTCCTCGCACTCTGGAGAGCGGCAGCGGCTTCCTCATGAAGCCAGTTGCCCACCGAAGGGGCGCGCGATGAACCGCAGCACGACCGTGCACGGTTCGCGCAATCTCTCAGGTACCGAGGACAGAGGGGTCACGCATCGCATCCGCTACGGGGCATGAGCCTTGCGCGCTGCTTTCGGCAGCACGAAGAGGCATCGGCCGAGCGAAATGTGCGCGGCGTGGCCTTTTTGTTTCGCGAACCGAGGCCCCGATGACCGAACTTCAACACACGCCCCTGCACGCCGCCCACCTCGCGCTCAACGCGCGCATGGTCGATTTCGGCGGCTGGGACATGCCCGTCAACTACGGTTCGCAGATCGACGAGCATCGCGCCGTGCGCACCGACGCCGGCATGTTCGACGTGTCGCACATGCGCGTCGTCGATTTCGAGGGCGACGCCGTCCGCGAATTCTTCAGGTACGCCATCGCCAATAACGTCGACAAGCTCACGACGCCCGGCCGTGCGCTCTACTCGTGCCTGCTCAACGGCAACGGCGGCGTGATCGACGATCTGATCGTCTACTACTTTTCCGAAACGAGTTTCCGCGTGGTCGTGAACGCGGGGACGGCGGAAAAGGACATCGCCTGGTTCGGCCAGTTGAATGCCGAAGGCGAATTCAATCTTTCCATCACGCCGCGCCGCGATCTCGCGATCATCGCCGTTCAGGGCCCGACCGCGCGCGAAAAGACCTGGCAAGTGCTGCCGGACACGCGCGCGCAAACTCAGGACATCAAGCCATTCAACGCGGCCGTTTTCCCGTCGACGCAATATGGCGAGTTGATGCTCGCGCGCACCGGCTATACCGGCGAGGACGGCTTCGAGATCGTCGTTCCGGCGACACAAGTCGAAGCGTTGTGGAACGCGCTCGCCGCCGTGGGCGTGAAGCCCGCCGGCCTCGGTGCGCGCGACACGCTGCGTCTCGAAGCCGGCATGAACCTGTACGGTCAGGACATGGACGAGACGGTTTCGCCGCTCGACGCCGGCCTCGCATGGACCGTGGATCTGAAAACGCAGCGCGATTTCGTTGGCCGCAGCGCGCTCGAGGCGCACGGCTCCAAGGCCAATTTCGTCGGGCTCGTGCTGATCAAGGAAAACGGCAAGGCGGGCGGCGTGCTGCGCGCCCATCAGAAAGTCGTCACGCCGCACGGCGACGGCGAGATCACGAGCGGCACCTTTTCGCCGTCGATGCAGGAATCCATCGCCTTCGCGCGCGTGCCGGCGGCTGTCGCCGTCGGAGACACGGTGCAGGTCGTCATCCGCGACAAGCAACTTCCGGCGCGCGTGGTAAAACTTCCGTTCGTGCGCAACGGCAAGGTTCTCGTCGAGCTGTCGTAACGCCGTCGCGCCCGTTTCCTCGAATCAAGAACCTCACGAAAGCACACGCAAGGAGCATCCAATGAGCATCCCGGCCGATCTGAAATACACCGAATCGCACGAATGGGTCCGCACCGAATCCGATGGCACGCTGACCGTCGGCATCACCGATCACGCGCAGGAAGCGCTCGGTGACATCGTCTTCGTCGAGCTGCCCGCGGCGGGCAAGACCGTGACCGCGGGCGATGCGATCGCCGTCATCGAATCGGTGAAAGCGGCATCGGACATCTACGCGCCGGTCTCGGGCGAAATCGTCGCATCGAACGACGCGCTCACGTCGGCGCCCGATCAGGTGAACGGCGCGCCGTACGAAAGCTGGCTCTTCAAGATCAAGCCGGCGGGCGACGCCGGCCTGGACAAGCTGCTCGACGCCGAAGGCTACGGCAAGTCGATCGGCGAATAACTCATCTCAATGACGATTGCGGCTCAACGGTGAGCCGCATCGCAGGAACTCACATGAAGCTCGAACACCCGGATCGCCTGATGAACCGCACTTCCCTGTCACTCGCCGCGCTCGAATGCCACGACGCATTCGCCGAGCGGCACATCGGCCCCGATGAAGCGGACCAGCGCGCGATGCTCGAAGCGCTCGGTTTCGCGTCGCGTGCGGCCTTCATCGACGCGGTGATTCCTGAATCGATCCGCCGCAAGGAAACGCTGCCGCTCGGCGCGTTCACGCAGCCGAAGAGCGAAGCGGAAGCGCTCGCGTCGCTGCGCCGGCTGGCGGACGAGAATCTGGTGTTTCGAACCTACATCGGCCAGGGTTATTACGGCACGCACACGCCGGCGGTGATCCTGCGCAACGTGCTCGAAAATCCGGCGTGGTACACGGCTTACACGCCGTATCAGCCGGAGATTTCGCAAGGCCGTCTGGAAGCGCTGCTCAATTTCCAGCAGATGGTGATGGACCTGACCGGCCTTGCGATGGCGAACGCCTCGCTGCTCGACGAAGCAACGGCCGCAGCCGAAGCGATGACGCTGCTGCAACGCGTCGGCAAGCCGAAATCGAACGTGTTCTACGTCGCCGATGACGTGCTGCCGCAGACCATCGAAGTGGTGAAGACGCGCGCGAAGCCCGCGGGCATCGAAGTGAAGGTCGGCCCGGCCGCGGATGCTGCGAGCGCGAACGCGTTCGGCGTGCTGCTGCAATACCCCGGCGCGAATGGCGATGTGCGCGACTATCGCGCGCTCGCGGAAGCAATCCACGCGGCGGGCGGCCATGTCGTCGCGGCGGCGGATCTGCTCGCGCTGACGCTCATCACGCCGCCGGGCGAATGGGGCGCGGATGTCGCAATCGGCAATACGCAGCGTTTCGGCGTGCCGGTCGGCTTCGGCGGGCCGCATGCGGCGTACATGGCCGTGCGCGACGAATTCAAGCGCCAGATGCCGGGGCGTCTCGTCGGCGTGACCGTCGATGCGCAAGGCAATTCCGCGCTGCGCCTCGCGCTGCAAACGCGTGAACAGCACATTCGCCGCGAAAAGGCGACGTCGAACGTCTGCACGGCGCAAGCGCTGCTCGCGATCATGGCCAGCATGTATGCCGTCTATCATGGCCCGCGCGGCCTGAAGACGATCGCGTTGCGCGTGAACCGCGTGGCGTCCATTTTTGCGGCCGGCGTGAAGAAGCTCGGCTATGCGATCGCCAACGACACGTTCTTCGACACGATCACGATCGACAGCGGCGCGAGCACGACCGCGCTGCATCAGGCTGCGTACGCCGCGCATATCAACCTGCGCCACGTGAGCGCGACGCAAGTCGGCGTATCGCTCGATGAAACCACCACGCGCGACGACCTGCTCAAGCTCTTCGCGCTGTTCGCCGAAGTCGCGGGCAAGACCGAAACGTTCGATATCGACGCGCTCGATCAGGCCGCAGCCGATCCGCTGCCGGCGCAACTACATCGCACGAGCGCGTACCTCACGCATCCGGTCTTCAATCGCCATCACTCCGAACACGAAATGCTGCGCTATCTGCGCAGCCTCGCCGACAAGGATCTCGCGCTCGACCGCACGATGATCCCGCTCGGCTCCTGCACGATGAAGCTCAACGCGACATCCGAAATGCTGCCCGTCACGTGGCCCGAGTTCGCGCAGATTCACCCGTTTGCGCCCGGCGAGCAAACGGTCGGCTATCGCACGATGATCGATCAGCTCGAACAGATGCTCGTCGCGTGCACGGGTTACGCGGCTGTTTCGCTGCAGCCGAACGCCGGCTCGCAAGGCGAATACGCGGGGCTGCTCATCATCCACGCGTATCACGAATCGCGCGGCGAAGGGCATCGCAATGTGTGCCTGATTCCGGCGTCCGCGCACGGCACGAATCCGGCGTCGGCGCAGATGGCGGGCATGCAGGTCGTCGTCGTCGCGTGCGATTCGAACGGCAACGTCGATATCGAAGATCTGAAGGCGAAGGCCGAAAAGCATTCAGCGAATCTCGCGTCGATCATGATCACGTATCCGTCGACGCACGGCGTATTCGAGCGCAACGTCCGCGAGATTTGCGACATCGTGCATTCGCACGGCGGCCAGGTGTATGTCGACGGCGCGAACATGAACGCCATGGTCGGCCTGTGCGCGCCTGGCCAGTTCGGCGGCGACGTGTCGCACCTGAACCTGCACAAGACGTTCTGCATTCCGCACGGCGGCGGCGGGCCGGGTGTCGGTCCGGTTGCAGTCGGCGCGCATCTGGCGAAGTTCCTGCCGAATCAGGCATCCACGGGTTACAAGCGCGACGACGCGGGCATCGGCGCGGTGTCGTCGGCGCCTTACGGCTCGGCCGCGATCTTGCCGATCTCGTGGATGTACATCGCGATGATGGGCGCGCAAGGTCTCACTGCCGCCACCGAAAGCGCGATCCTCGCGGCGAACTATGTCGCCAAGCGTCTCGCGCCGCACTATCCGGTGCTGTACAGCGGCGCGGGCGGACTCGTCGCGCACGAGTGCATTCTCGACGTTCGGCCGATCAAGGAATCGAGCGGCATCTCGGTGGAAGACGTGGCGAAGCGCCTGATCGACTACGGCTTCCACGCGCCGACGATGAGCTTCCCCGTGCCCGGCACGCTGATGGTCGAGCCGACGGAATCGGAATCGAAGGAAGAGCTCGACCGCTTCATCGACGCGATGATCGCGATCCGCGAGGAAATCCGTGCGGTGGAAGAAGGCCGCGCCGATCGCGAGGACAACGTGCTGAAGAACGCGCCGCACACGGCGACGGTCGTCGCGGCGGATGACTGGACGCACACGTACACGCGCGAGGCGGCGGCGTATCCGGTGAAGTCTCTGGTGGCGCGCAAGTACTGGTCGCCGGTCGGACGCGCGGATAACGCGTATGGCGATCGCAATCTGATGTGCTCGTGCGTGCCCGTATCGGAGTACGCGGACGAGTAAGGCATCGCGAAGGACCTGAGAGGGCGCCGCCCGGAAGCGTAAAGCATTGTCGGGCGGTTTTGCGGCGCGTTCCAGAACAGCTAACATCTCACCCCGGACCAAAAAGCCAAACCAGGGAGTTCACATGGCGTTCAAGGTGCGAGAGGTGAAAGGGACGATCCGCGCGCGCGCGGCGCGAGCGATGCTCGGCGCGCTGCTCGTCGCCGCGTCGTCCGCGCAGGCCGCGATGAATTTCTGCGCCGCGCCCGCGATGCAGACGAGCGAACGCACCAATGCCGATCCCGGTGTGAAGGCGCTGGTGAAGATGGTGCAATCGCACGTGAACGATCAGCCGAAGGCGCGCGCGAAGCTGCACACCGAAGGCACGCTGCCGCACGAGGGCATCTACGACGAGAGCGTCGAAGCGGAGAAAGACCTCGGCCTCATGCGCGATGCCGCACTCGCGTGGCGCGCGACCGGCGACGAGCGCTATCTGCGGCTCGTCGACCGCTTCCTGTT
This sequence comes from Caballeronia sp. INML3B, assembly GCF_023631305.1. Taxonomy (NCBI): domain Bacteria; kingdom Pseudomonadati; phylum Pseudomonadota; class Betaproteobacteria; order Burkholderiales; family Burkholderiaceae; genus Caballeronia; species Caballeronia sp. INML3B. Next base: position 28,349 of record NZ_JALQDI010000001.1, on the reverse strand, counting down.
CGCGTGGACGACGACCTATCAGCCGAGCTTCAATCCGATCGACGAGACGAACTTCGAATCGTTGATCCTGGCGTACGACCTCACGGCGAGCGCCTTGCCGGTCAAGACGCGCAACGCGGCGAACGCGTTCATCACGAAAATGGTGAACGGCTACATCGCCGACATGGACAAGCAGCCCCGGCCGCTCACCGGCAATTACCGGAACAACTGGCAGAGCCATCGCGTGAAGCTGGTGGCGATGGGCGCGTTCACCATCGACGACCGCAAGCTCATCAATGCGGCGCAGCGGCTTTTCGTCGAGCATATCGGCGACAACATCGCGCCGGACGGATCGACGGTCGATTTCGCCGAACGCGATGCGCTTCGCTACGTGACGTACGATCTTCAGCCGCTCGTGACGGCGGCGCTCGCCGCGCGGCGGCACAACCGCAACTGGCTGCCGGAGCGCGCGCAGTCGGGCGCGACGCTCGCCGAGGCGCTCAACTGGCTCACGCCCTACGCGCTCGGCACGAAGACGCACGATGAATTCGTGAAGTCGTCCGTGCCGTTCGACGCCAAGCGTCGCGAGGCGGGCTTGCCGGGTTTCTCGGGTCAGTGGGATCCGAAGAACGCGGCGGAACTCTTTCATCTGGCGGCGCGGCTTGACGGCCGCTACGCGCCGGTCGCGCTGCGGCTTGCACCGACCCCGCCCGCCTGGCTCGCGGTGTGTCTGCCGCTGCCGGCGCGCTAACTCTTACACGCAGGAGCAGTCATGGCAGTCAGCGTATTCGACCTCTTCAAAGTCGGCATCGGACCTTCGAGCTCGCACACTGTCGGACCGATGCGCGCAGCATTAATGTTCGCGCAGGGGCTCGAGCGCGACGGGCTGCTGGAACCGACCGCATCGGTGAAATGCGAGTTGTACGGCTCGCTCGGCGCGACGGGCAAGGGCCACGGCACGGACCGCGGCGTGATGCTCGGCCTGATGGGGGATGCGCCCGATACCGTCGATGCTTCGAGCATCGTTCCGCGACTCGAAGCGGTGCGTGCGTCGAAGACGCTCGCGTTGCTCAACAAGCGCAAGATTCCGTTCACGATCAAGGAAAACATCGCGTTCTATCGGCAGGCGCTGCCGGAGCATCCGAACGGCATGAAGCTCTACGCGTTCGATGCGGACGGCGCGTTGCTGCGCGAAGCGACGTACCTGTCGGTGGGCGGCGGATTCGTCGTGACGGCAGGCGCGGCGAACACGGCGGTGCTGACGGCGCACGAGCAGTTGCCGTATCCGTTCCATACCGGCGACGAGCTGATGAAGATGTGCGCTGAATCGGGCAAGTCGATCGCGCAGTTGATGTGGGAAAACGAGCGCGTCTGGCGCAGCGAGGACGAGATTCGCACGGGCCTTTTGCGCATCTGGGACGTGATGCAGGATTGCGTCGCGCGCGGCTGCGGTATCGGCAATCCGGATGCGGAAGGGCACTTGCCGGGACCGTTTCAGGTGAAGCGGCGCGCGCCGCAGTTGTACAAGGCGCTGGCGGGCAAACCGGAGCAGGCCTTGCGCGATCCGCTTTCGATGATCGACTGGATCAATCTCTACGCGATCGCGGTGAATGAAGAGAATGCGATCGGCGGGCGCGTCGTCACGGCGCCGACCAATGGCGCGGCGGGGATCATTCCTGCGGTGCTGCATTACTACGACCGGTTCGTGCCGGGGTCGAACACGCAGGGCGTCATCGATTTTCTGCTGACGGCGGCCGCGATCGGCATTCTGTACAAGATGAATGCTTCCATCTCCGGCGCGGAAGTCGGATGTCAGGGGGAAGTCGGCGTCGCCTGTTCGATGGCGGCGGGCGCGTTGGCCGCGGTGCAAGGTGGAACACCGGCGCAGGTGGAGAACGCAGCCGAGATCGGGATGGAGCATAACCTCGGGCTGACGTGCGATCCGGTCGGCGGGATGGTGCAGATTCCGTGCATCGAGCGCAATGCGATGGGTTCCGTGAAAGCCGTCAACGCCGCGCGCATGGCGATGCGCGGGGACGGGTCGCATTACGTTTCGCTCGATTCGGTCATCAAGACGATGCGGGAGACCGGCGCGGATATGAAGACCAAATACAAGGAAACTTCGCGCGGTGGGTTGGCGGTGAATATTGTGGAGTGTTGAGCAAAAGCGTGGACGGCCTGTCCACGCTCACAGCGAGACGCAAGCTCACGCCCCAATCAAATTCACCACCTTCACATTCCTGGTATCCGGCACTTCCGCATAAGACAGCACCTTCAACTGCGGCAGGCTCCTGCGCAGAAACCTCGCCAGCATCGCGCGCAGCGAGTGCTGCACGAGCAACACCGGCGGCAATCCCAGATTCTGCTGACGCATGATCGCGTTCTGCGTCGAGTTCATCAGCGTCTGTGCGAGGCCCGGCTCGAGCCCGGGATTGGTCCCCGTCGACAAAGCCTGCGACAACACCCGTTCCAGCGTCGGATCGAGGCCCATCACCTGTAGATCGTCGGTGCCCGGATACCACTGCTGCGTGATCGCGCGGCCGAGCGCGAGACGGACCGCCGCCGTGAGATCGTATGGATCGGACATGCGCGGCGCATGCTCCTGCAACGCGTCCAGGATCGTGCGCATGTCGCGGATCGGCACACTTTCGTCGAGCAGATTCTGCAACACCTTCTGCAGCGTCGTGAGCGACAGCACCTTCGGCACCAGATCGTCCGTGAGCGGCGGCGTGTCCTTGCCGATGCGCTCCAGCAGCGCCTGCACTTCCTGTCGCCCGAGCAACTCGGCCGCATGCGTTACCACGAGATGATTCAAATGCGTCGCGACGACCGTGCTCGCATCGACGACCGTGTAGCCGTACACCTGCGCCTGCTCGCGCAGATTCGTGTCGATCCACACCGCCGGCAGGCCGAATGCCGGATCCTGCGTCTGCGCGCCCGGCAGGGCAGCCGATACCTGACCCGGATTGATCGCGAGCCACTGGCCCGGGAAGGCTTCGCCAACACCGACCTCGACGCCCTTCAGCGCAATGCGATAGCCATTCGGCCGAAGTTCGAGATTGTCGCGAATGTGAATGACCGGCGGCAGAAAGCCGATTTCCTGCGCGAACTTCTTGCGAATTCCCTTGATACGCTTGAGCAACTCGCCGTCGCTGTTGCGATCGACGAGCGGAATCAGCCGATACCCCACTTCCAGCCCGAGCGGATCGATGAGCGATACATCCTCCCAGCTCGCCTCCGCATTCTCCGCCGACGCGGCTGCGGCGCTTGCCGCGAGCGGCGTGACATCGGTGACGGCGCTCGCTTTCTTCTTCGCCTCGGCGCGCTTGTTCATCGAGCGCGCGGCGTAGATGAGACCGCCGCCGAGCAGCATGAACGCGAAGTGCGGCATGCCCGGAATCAATCCCATGACGCCGATGATCACGCCCGTGATCATCAGCACGCGCGGATTCTGGAACAACTGGCCGGTAAGCTGCGTGCCGATGTCCTCTTCTGTCGCGACACGCGACACGATCACGCCCGCCGCCGTCGAGATGATGAGCGACGGAATCTGCGCGACGAGGCCGTCGCCGATGGTCAGCAGCGTGTAGTTGGTCGCCGCGTGCGCGAAGTCCATGTCGTGCTGAAGCATGCCGACGATCAGCCCGCCCACCACGTTGATCACCATGATCAGAAGACCGGCGATCGCATCGCCGCGCACGAACTTGCTCGCACCATCCATCGAGCCGTAGAACTCGGCTTCCTGCGCCACGCCTTGCCGGCGCTTCTTCGCGGTTTCCTCGTTGATGAGGCCTGCGTTCAGGTCGGCGTCGATGGCCATCTGCTTGCCGGGCATCGCGTCGAGGGTGAAGCGCGCGCCCACTTCCGCGATACGCCCCGCGCCCTTCGTGATCACCATGAAGTTGATGATCATCAGGATCACGAACACGACGATACCGACCGCGAAGTTTCCGCCGACGAGAAAGTGCCCGAACGATTCGATCACCTGGCCCGCGGCGTCGGGGCCGGTGTGGCCTTCGAGCAGCACGATACGCGTCGACGCGACGTTCAGCGACAGCCGCAGCAGCGTCGAGAACAGCAGCACGCTCGGGAATGCCGCGAAGTCGAGCGGCTTTTGCGTGTACATGCTGACGAGCAGCACCATCACCGCCAGCGCGATGTTGAAGGTGAACAGCAGGTCGAGCAGGAACGCCGGCAGGGGCAGAATCATCATGCCCAAAATCATGCAGATCAGGATCGGGCCGGCGAGCGCCCGAAGGTTCTGCGACCCCAGCGCGTCGGGCCGTTTGGCGAAAAATCCAGCGCGCGCGTTCATGCGGCGGCTCCCTTGTCAGTGTTGTCGCCGGCCAGGGCCTCTGCGGCTTCCTGTTCGGCCTCGGCGTCGGTTACGCCGCCTTTGTCGAGTTCCTTCGGCACGTCGAGATCGGACGGTTCGTCCGGCGCGATGCCGCCATCTTCCTTGTAGCGCTTGAGCTGATAGACCCACGCCAGCACCTGCGCGACCGCGCCATAGAGCGCGCCCGGAATCTCGCGATTGATCTCGACGTTGTGATACAGCGCACGCGCGAGCGGCGGCGCTTCGAGCAGCGGCACGTTGTGCTCGCGGCCCAGTTCGCGGATGCGCGCCGCGACCAGATTCACGCCCTTCGCGACGACTTTCGGCGCGCGCATCTGGCCGTCCGTGTACTTCAGCGCGACGGCGAAGTGCGTCGGGTTCGTGACGATCACATCGGCGGTCGGAATCGCCTGCATCATGCGGCGGCGGGCGGCCGCGCGCTGCTGTGCGCGAATCTTGCCCTTGATGTGCGGATCGCCTTCGTTTTCCTTGTGCTCGCGCTTCACTTCTTCCTTGCTCATGCGCAGCTTCTTCGCGTGCGAGTAGAGCTGGTACGGCACGTCGATGGCCGCGACGAGAAAGAGCCCGCCGATCGCCATGCCGCAGCACACGAAGATCAGGTGCATCGCGTCGGCGAGCGCGAGATCGAGCGGCTTCGTCAGCAGGCCGAGCACTTCGGCCTTGCGGCTCCATATCGCCGAGCCCGCCATGCCGCCGACGACGATCGTCTTCAATACCGACATGCCGAGCTGAACCGGCCCTTGCATCGAAAAGATCTTGCCGAGGCCGCTGACCGGATTCAGGCGCCCGAAGTTCGGCGCAAGCGGCTTCGTCGTGATGAGCCAGCCGCCGAGGGCCATCGGCGCGGCGAGCGCGGCGAAAGCCGTCAGCAGCAGAACCGGCAGCACCGCGAACAGACCTTCCTTGCTCGCGTTTGCCGCGCCGATCATCATCTGGCGCGAGTCGAGCACGGTCGCGTGATCGAAGGTGAACGCGCCGCGCAGGATCGACTGCAAATGCTGGCTCATTGCTCCCGACAAACCCCACACGCCGAAAAATCCCGCCGAAAGGAGAGCGAACGACGCGAGTTCCCGCGAACGCGCAACCTGGCCTTCCTCCCGCGCCTTTTCCAGGCGCTTGGGAGTGGCTGATTCGGTTTTTTCGAGATCGCTTTCTTCTGCCACCGGGCCTTACTCCGTTGTTTCCATCGTTTGCACGTGCGAGCGGCGCGAAGCCGCTTTTTGATGAAAGCGATTATTGCGGAAGGCGTCGAGCGGCCATCGGCGGATAAAGCCGGGGAAAAGGGGGTTATTCGCTAGATGAAAGCGCGGGAAACGAAAGCGGCGCGTGCCTCGCGGGAAGCACGCGCCGTTCGGCAAAGCGAAAAAAAGCGGCGGTCAGGCGCCGGGCACGCGGCCATCCGGGCCGTAGAAACCGCTCTTCGACGGCGCGACCTGCAAGGCGGCGAGCGCCTTGCGGTTGTATTCCATGCGTGTGCGGATCAGCACGCCGTTGTTGTTGTTGCCCTGTTTCGCGCGTCGAGCGGCGGCGGTGAGCAGCGCCCATTGCGCGGCGATCGCGCTGTCGTCCGCGGCGGCGGCTTCCATGCCGACGAAGCCGCCGGGAAAACCGAGCGCCTTCAACTGCTCGTCGCGCGCCTTTTCGAGTGCGGAGATGCGCTCGGTGAGCGCGGTCTTGTTCTCGATGATTTCAGGCAGCGCCGGAAGCGGCTGCGCGGCGATCAGCGCCTTTTCCTCATCGACGAGGAGGGATTCGAAAGCCTGAACAGCGGCGACTTCTTCGGTGACAGTGGCAAGCAGGGCGTCTCTCATTGCATCGCTCGAATAGCGGTTTCACAAAAGCCGCCGGTGCAAGAACGCCGCTCGCCGCCGCGCGCCTGTTTCGCACAGACGCGCAAGGGTCACTACGTTCAGCCGCCGGTCGGCGGGGTTCTCGTTTGCAGCAGGTCGCGGGCGGTGCTGAGAATGCCGTCGGCGATCTTGCTCGTGTCCATCTTCAGGCTGCCGTCGCGGATCGCGGCCTTGATCGACTCGACTTTCGCCGTGTCGATGTCCGAGCCGTTCGATGCGCGCAGGTCCGTCGACAGCGGCGACAAGCTCACCGTCGAATTCGTCGCCGTGCCCGTGCCCGATTGCTGCACGGTGCCAGCGGCGCCCTTCGCGTCGTTTTGCGACGCGCGCTGCAGGTTGTCTTGAAGGCCTGCCAGAGTGGTGTTGCTATTCGATTCGATTTTCACGATGTCCATTCCCGAACGTGTTGAGTCCTTTATCGGCGAGGGTGCTTGAAAACTTTACCCTGCCGGGGGACTGCCAACTGCCGTTCGGCGCGCTCATCGCCCTGAACGCCTTGTCTGGCGGGCATTCAGCGCATTTGCAACAAAATGAAACAAACGTGGGGAACCGAACATAGCCCGCTTCAGAGGGCGATTTCCACCGTCTGACTGTCCTTCACGATGCCGGTGATGATCTGACCGCCGGCCGTTTTTACGCGCACTTGCTGGCCGGGCGCCGCGTTGTTCATCGCGGTGCCTTCGGCCGAAATCGAAAACCCGGAGCCGTCGGCGACGACGTGCACGTTCTGGCCGATGGCGACCGAGCTTGCCGCGCGCAGCATGTCCGTGCGCAGCGGCAGGCCTGCGGGCACGCGCGACAGCGCGACCGCGCCGACAGCCTGCGCCGGATCGGTGACGATGGCCTGCGGCATCGCGGTGATGTCGCCTTCGCGGGCGACGAGATCGGCGTTGCCCAGCACCTCGCCTGGCGCGATTGCGCGCGCCGCTGTATAGAACGTGGCGTTGATCGACACGCGCGCCTGCACATAGAGTGTCCACGGGCGCTCGCCGACGCAGCGCACGCCGACGGTCATGCGGCCCCAGAGGCGCGCGCCGGTCGGCATGAACGGATCGAGCGCGGAGCAGGCGGCGAGGCCGCGCGGGAAAACGGGCGTGACGGTGATCTCGACCTTGCCCGGCAAGCCGGCCGCCTGCTGCTGCAGAAAGTTGAACGCGGCGACGCGGATCGATTCGCCGTCCTGCATCGCGGCGGGCGCTTGCGGCGATGCGGCGGCGGGCGCGGCTGCTGCCGCGGTCGACGGATTGAAGCTCACGCGTCGCATCGGCGAAGCGGCGCCGACGGGCGTCGCGGGACTCGCCGCGACAGGCTTTGAATTCGCGCCGCGGGCGACGCCATCTTCGCGTGTCACGACAACGGGCATCACATCGCGCGAAACCGAAACCGATGCGGCGGGCGCTCTCGCGAGCGCGGGAGCCGCGACCGGCGCGCGCGCGGGCTTCGCCTCGCCCGGTCCGGGAATGACGATCATGCCGCTCGCGTCGTTCATCGAGTCGTCGGCGGCGTCGGCGCGGGCGTCCAGTTCGAGCGCGGCGTTGCGCATCGCGGCGTCGGCGGCTTTCGTCGCGGCGCGATAGCCGCTCGAACGCGCGATTTCGGGTGCGGCGGGCGCCGCGACGGGAACCGCGGCACGCGAAACGGGCGCATTCAGGTTCTTCGCCATGTCGGCCGCCGCGGCCGGATTGGTCTCGGCGTTGCCGGGGATGACGATCGGGCCGTCGCTCTGCTGCGCAAGCGCGCCCGCCGCGACGCTCATGAACAGCGACACGCCGGCCAGAACGCGCAGCGAGCGGCGCGCGAGCGTCATAGCGACGCGAGCCGTAGGGTTCGATGCACGCTTCGCCGACCTGCTCATCAACTTTCTCCGTACGTGATCCGAATCGAGCCGCAAACACGCGGCGGCTCCTAACGAAACGAATTCTAGATATCGGCCGCTGCGGGCAAGCGTCGAATAGAGGCCCCGTTTCCCGGTTATTCGTCGGATTAGTTATTGCGCGCCGCTCCTAAGATGCGTGTCATGCAAAAAGGCCTCGGCGCTGCCGACAGGAGAAACCGGAATGCTAGACAGACTCGACAAGGAATTCGCTTTTGGCCGTGAGGCGCTCGATGTGCGCGCGTATCGGCAGGAATTGCTGTCGTCGAATATCGCCAACGCCGACACGCCCGGCTACAAGGCGCGCGACGTCGATTTCTCGAGCGCGCTCGCGGGCGCGCTCAAGCAGGGCGGCGGCGCCACGAACAATCCGACGCTGAAGATGGCGCAGCCCGTGAGCGTGAGCGCGAGCGGCGGCCTGGCGACGACGGCCAAAGGCCACATGAGCGGCACGTCGACGCTGTCCGCATCAGGCGGTTCGAGCGACGACTACGGCAAGCTCGCGTACCGCGTGCCGAGCCAGCCGTCGCTCGACGGCAACACGGTCGACCTCGACGCCGAGCGCGTGCAGTTCGCGGACAACGCGCTGCACTTCGAGGCGGGCATGACGGTGCTGTCGTCGCAGATCAAGTCGATGCTCTCGGCGATCACATCGAACAGTTAACGCCGTGGCTCCCGCCCGGCATGGGGCCGGAGCCACGGCGCCGAAGCGCCGACTCCACCCGGAAAAGGATTAGCGATGCCCTCTTTGATGAACATTTTCAACGTCGCCGGCTCGGCGATGTCCGCCCAGGCGCAGCGCCTGAACGTCACCGCGTCGAACCTCGCAAACGCGGACAGCACGACCGGCCCGGACGGTCAGCCGTACAAGGCGAAACAGGTCGTCTTCGCGGTCGATCCGCTCGGCGGCGCGCGCACCGCGTCGGGCCAGCAGGTCGGCGGCGTGCAGGTGACCGGCGTGATCGACGATCCGAGCCCGATGAAAACCAGCTACGACCCGAGCAACCCGGCGGCAAACGCGGACGGCTACGTGACGCTGCCCAACGTGGATCCGGTGCAGGAGATGGTCAACATGATTTCCGCTTCGCGTTCCTATCAGGCGAACGTCGAAACGCTGAACACCGCCAAGCAATTGATGCTCAAGACCCTGACCATCGGAACCTGATCAAGACTTCAAGGAACACAACGTGAGCTCCTCCAGCACCACTATCGGCAGCAACGGCACGACCGTCTCGCAGACGCTGCTCGACACCATGAACGGCGCGTCGTCGAGTTCGTCGGCGTCTTCGTCGAGCTCGGCGACCGGCGCGCAGTCGGCGTCGGATCTGCAGAACACCTTTCTCACGCTGCTCGTGACGCAGCTCAAGAATCAGGATCCGACCAACCCCGCCGACAGCTCGCAGATGACCTCGCAGCTCGCGCAGATCAACACGGTGACGGGCATCGGCCAGTTGAACACGTCGCTGTCCTCGCTCGCGACGCAGCTTTCCGCCGGCCAGCAGACGCAGGCCGCGCTGCTCATCGGCTCGAACGTGCTCGCGGCGGGCAACAGCGTGACCGTGTCGAAGGGCGCGTCGTCGAGCTTCGGCGTGCAACTGGCAAACGACGTGAGCGACCTGCAGATCGTCGTGAAGAATTCGTCGGGCCAGATCGTCAACACGCTCGATCTAGGCGCGCAGGGCGCAGGCGTCGTGCCGGTAACAGGCTGGACGCCGGTCGATTCGAAGGGCGCCACGCTCGCCGACGGCAGCTACACGATCACTGCGCAAGGCACGATCAACGGCCAGCAGGCGACCGCGACGACGCTGTCGGCTTCGCAGGTGCAAAGCGTCGTGCAGATGTCGGGTGGTGCGCCGGGTCTGAAGCTCGCGAACGGTTCGACGGTTGCGTTGACGAGCGTCGCTTCGATTCTCTGATTCCCCATTCATTTAGGGCGAGCGTGGTCTCGTCACGGAGATACATCAAATGAGTTACCAACAAGCACTGAGCGGTCTGGGCGCCGCATCGAGCGACCTCGACGTGATCGGCAACAACATCGCGAACGCGAACACGGTCGGCTTCAAGCAAGGCGCGGCGCAGTTCGCCGACATGTATGCAAGCTCGATGGCCACGGCCGTCAGCAACCAGATCGGCATCGGCACGCGTCTCGCCGAAGTGCAGCAGCAGTTCTCGCAGGGCACGATCACCACGACCAACCAGGCGCTCGACGTCGCGATCAACGGCAACGGTTTCTATCAGTTGTCGAACAACGGCTCGATCGTGTACTCGCGCAACGGCGTGTTCCATCTCGACAACAACGGCAACATCGTCAATTCGTCGGGGCTGCAACTCATGGGCTACGCGGCGGATTCGGGCGGCGTCGTCAACAGCGCGAGCACGGTGCCGCTCACGGTGCCGACGGCGAACATCGCGCCGACCGCAACCAAGACGATCACCGCCGCGTTCAACCTGAATTCGCAGGACGACGTCAAGGCAGCCGCCGACTTCGATCCGACCAACGGCAACACCTACAACGCGTCGACGTCCGTCGATGCGTACGACTCGCTCGGCGGCACGCAGAAGGTGTCGGTGTATTTCACGAAGTCGAGCACCAACACGTGGGAAGCGTTCGCGGGCTACGGCGATCCGGTCACGCAGAAGACGGACCTCGGCCCCGTCACGTTCGACGCATCGGGCAACATGACCTCGGGCAAGACGTTCACGTTCACCATCCCGAACGGCGCCGATCCGACGCCCGGCGCGACGCAGACGCTGACGCTCGATCTCTCCGGCACGACGCAGTACGGCGCGAAGAGCGGTCTCACGAACCTGCATCAGGACGGCAACAGCACGGGCGAACTGACGGGCTTCACGGTCGGCACCGACGGCATGCTGACCGGCAACTACTCGAACGGCGAAACCAAGGCGCTCGGCCAGATCGCGATCGCGAACTTCAACAACCAGAACGGCCTGCAGAACCTCGGCGGCAACGTGTACGCGCAGACGGCGGCGTCGGGCGCGGCGCAAGTCTCGGTGCCGGGCTCGACCAACCACGGCACGCTGCAGGGCGGCGCGGTGGAGAACTCGAACGTCGACCTGACGAGCGAGCTCGTGAATCTGATCACCGCGCAGCGCAACTATCAGGCGAACGCGCAGACCATCAAGACACAGCAGACCGTCGATCAGACGCTGATCAATCTGTAAGCATCGTTCGCACGCACTAGACGCATCAGGAAAGAAGGAAGCGATTCATGGACCGTCTGATCTACACCGCGATGACTGGCGCAAGCCAGGCGCTCGAGCAGCAAGCCGTCGTGGCGAACAACCTCGCGAACGCGTCGACCACGGGTTTCAAGGCGCAGCTCGCGGCGTTCCGCCAGGTGCCGATGTCGTTCGAGAACCAGTCCGCCGATGGCACGACGCGCACTTTCGTGCTGTCGTCCACGCCGAACGCGGACTACTCGGCGGGGCCGGTGCAGCAGACCGGCAATCCGCTCGATGTCGCAATTCAAGGACCCGGCTGGCTGTCCGTGCAGGCGGCGGACGGCAGCGAGGCTTACACGCGCGCGGGCAACCTGCACGTCGATCAGAACGGCCAGCTCGTCACGGCGAACAACCAGCCGGTGCTCGGCGGCGGCGGCCCGCTGTCGATTCCGCCGGGCGCTGAAGTCACGATCGGCAAGGACGGCACGATCTCCGCGCTGATTCCGGGTGACCCGCCGACGGCAATCGCGGTCGTGGATCAGCTGAAGCTCGTCAATCCCGATCCGGCGACGCTCACGCGCGGCGACGATGGCCTCTTCCGGACCGCGACCGGCGACCCCGCCGATGCGGACCCGAGCGTGGTCGTCGCGGGCGGCGCGCTCGAAGGCAGCAACGTGAACCCGGTCTCCGCGATGGTCTCGATGATCACCAACGCGCGGCAGTTCCAGATGCAGACCAAGCTGATGGAATCGGCCGATCAGAACGAACAGTCGGCCAACAAGCTGCTCAACTTCTCTTGAGCGGCGAACGCAAGCTACACAGGACACGAAAGACATGAATCGCTCTCTCTACATCGCCGCGACCGGCATGAACGCGCAACAGGCGCAAATGGACGTGATCTCCAACAACCTCGCTAACGTGGGCACGAACGGCTTCAAGGGCTCGCGTGCGGTGTTCGAGGATCTGCTGTACCAGACCACGCGCCAGCCGGGTGCGAACTCTACGCAGCAAACCGAGTTGGCATCGGGCGTCCAGCTCGGCACCGGCGTGCAACAGGTCGCAACGGAGCGCCTCTACACCCAGGGCAATCTGCAGCAGACCGGCAACTCGAAGGACGTCGCGATCAACGGCCAGGGCTTCTTTCAGGTGACGATGCCCGACGGCACGACCGCCTACACGCGCGACGGCTCGTTCCAGACCAACGCGCAAGGCCAGCTCGTCACGTCGAGCGGGTATCAGCTGAACCCGGCCATCACGATTCCGCAAAATGCGACGGCGATCACCATCGGCTCGGACGGCACGGTGTCGATCACGCAGCCAAACAGCACGGCCAGCACGACGGTCGGCTCGATTCAGCTCGCGACCTTCATCAACCCGGCCGGTCTCGAAGCGCGCGGTGAAAACCTGTTCTCCGAAACGGGCAGCTCGGGCGCGCCGAACGTCTCCCAGCCGGGCCTGAACGGCGCGGGCTCGCTGCAGCAAGGTTACGTTGAAGCGTCGAACGTGAATGTCGTGCAGGAACTGGTGAACATGATCCAGACGCAGCGTGCCTACGAGATCAACAGCAAGGCCGTGACCACGTCCGACCAGATGCTGCAGACGCTCTCGCAGATGCAGGTTTAACGCTTCATACGAGTCACCAAGATGTCGCCTACTCAAATCCTCTCGCGTGCAACGATTGCCGCGCTCATTGCAGCGCTCGGCGCGTGCGGCCTCGTGCCGAAAGAGCCGATCGTCCAGCAGCCGATGACCGCGCGTCCGCCGCAACCGCCCGTCGGCACGCGTTCGCCGGGCGCGATCTACAACGCGGGCTACGCGGGCCGGCCGTTGTTCGAAGACCAGCGGCCGCGCAACGTGGGCGACATCCTGACCATCGTGATCTCGGAAAACGTCAACGCGACGAAGTCGTCGGCGGCGAACACCAACCGCGCCGGCAACGGCTCGTTCGCCGTGCCGACGACGCCGGGCATCTTCGGCGGTCTCTTCAACAACACGAACCTGTCGGCCACCGGCGCCAACAAGTTCACGGCGGCGGGCGGCGCGAGCGCGGCCAACACGTTCAGCGGCACGCTCACCGTGACGGTCACGGAAGTGATGTCGAACGGCAACCTCATGGTGAGCGGTGAAAAGCAGATGCTCATCAACCAGGGCAACGAATTCGTGCGCTTCTCCGGCGTCGTCAACCCGACGACGATCTCGGGCAGCAACACCGTCTTCTCCACGCAAGTCGCCGACGCGAAGATCGAATATTCGGCGAAGGGTTATATCGACGAAGCTCAGAACATGGGCTGGCTCCAACGCTTCTTCCTCAACGTCGCGCCGTTCTGATCATGAATCCGTTTCTCCGTTTCGTTTCGTTCTCGCTCGCGGCCGCGCTCGTCGCCATAGGCTCTGCGCAGCACGCCCACGCCGAGCGTCTGAAAGACCTCGTCTCGTTCCAGGGCGTGCGTGACAATCCGCTGATCGGCTACGGTCTCGTCGTCGGCCTCGACGGCACCGGCGACCAGACCATGCAGACGCCGTTCACGACGCAGTCGCTCACCAACATGCTCGGCAACCTCGGCATCACGGTGAACCCGGCGACGACGCAGAACATGCAGTTGAAGAACGTCGCCGCCGTGATGGTGACGGCGACGCTGCCGCCGTTCGCGCGCCCAGGCGAAGCGATCGACGTGACCGTGTCCTCGCTCGGCAACGCGAAAAGCCTGCGCGGCGGCACGCTGCTGATGTCGCCGCTGAAGGGTGCGGACGGCCAGGTCTATGCAATGGCGCAGGGCAACCTCGTCGTCGGCGGCGCGGGCGCGAGCGCGAACGGCAGCAAGGTGCAGGTGAACCAGCTCGCGGTCGGGCGCATCTCGGCCGGCGCGATCGTCGAGCGCGCGGTGCCGTCGGCGTTGCAGCAGCAGGGCGGCGTCATGCAGATGGAACTGCGCGAGATGGATTTCGACACGACGCAGCGCATCGTCGCGGCGGTGAACAACCAGTTCGGCATGGGCACGGCGCTCGCGCTCGACGGCCGCACGATTCAACTGCGCGCGCCGCAGGATGCGAGCGAGCAGGTGTCGTTCATGGCGCAGTTGCAGAACATCGACGTGCGTCCGGCGCAGGCCGCCGCGAAGGTGATCCTGAACGCGCGCACCGGCTCGATCGTGATGAACCAGATGGTCACGCTGCAGAACTGCGCGGTCGCACACGGCAACCTGTCGGTGGTCATCAACACGAAGACGGCGGTGAGCCAGCCGGGCGCGTTCTCGAACGGGCAGACGGTCGCGGCGAAGGAATCCTCGATTCAACTGAAGCAGGACAGCGGCGCGCTCAAGATGCTGAGCGCGGGCGCGAACCTCGCGGATGTCGTGAAGGCGCTCAACGCGCTCGGCGCGACGCCGGCGGATCTCATCTCGATCCTTCAGTCGATGAAGGCCGCGGGCGCACTGCGCGCAGACCTCGAAATCATCTAAGGAACGAAGCCTCATGAACTCGAACACGACCGGCATCGCCAGCACCGCGCTGGCATCGACCGATACGACGAGCGGCTTTTCGAGCCTGTCGAACCGTTTCGCGCTCGACACGCAGGGCTTCGACGCGCTGCGCGCGCAGGCCGGCGCGAATCCGCAGCAAGGACTCAAGGAAGCGGCCAGGCAATTCGACGCGGTTTTCACGCAGATGATGCTCAAGAGCATGCGCGACGCGACGCCTTCGGACAGCCCGTTCGAATCGAACGATACGAAGTCGTTCACGTCGATGCTCGATCAGCAGCTTTCGCAGCAGATGTCGTCGAAGGGCATTGGCGTCGCGGACATGATGCTGAAGCAGCTCATGCGCAACGCGGGCGGCCAAGCCGGCGCGGACGCCAGGAACGGCGCAGGCGCGATGAACGCGATGCAGACGCTCGGCGGCGTGTCGGGCGGCGGCGACCTCGACGCGAACGCGGGCAATCTCGCCGCGATGAACGCGATGGCGAAGGCGTACGCGGCGGCGCAGGCCAACAAGAGCAGCGCGTCGCTCGCGGGCAAGGGCTACACGGCGGCGGATTCGCTCGAAGCACCGGCGCGCGGCAACGGATCGGACAAGGTCAACGCGTTCGTCGACCGCCTCGCGGTGCCGGCGCAGGCCGCGAGCGCGGCGACCGGCATTCCGGCGCGTTTCATCATCGGGCAGGCGGCGCTCGAATCGGGCTGGGGCAAGCGCGAGATCAAGCACGCGAACGGTTCGACGAGCCACAACATCTTCGGCATCAAGGCGTCGAGCAACTGGACCGGCAAGACCGTCAATTCGGTCACGACCGAGTACGTCAACGGCCGGCCGCAGAAGGTCGTCGAAAAGTTCCGCGCCTACGATTCGTACGAGGAAGCGCTGACCGATTACGCGAGCGTCATCAAGAACAATCCGCGCTATGCGCCGGTGATTCAGGCTTCGCGCGATGTCGCGGGCTTCGCGCACGGCATGCAGAAGGCGGGCTACGCGACCGATCCGCAATACGCGAAGAAGCTCATCTCGATCATGCGCCAGATCGTCTGACGCAATCAGCCGATGTATGCGGCCGTCTTCTTGCTAGGAAGACGTCGTACGCGCGAATTGCCGAGCGCGAAAAGCGCGATTGTTCGGATCTTTTTCGGCAGCAAACGTTTTACGTTCGTAGGGACGGCGCACCACATACATTTTTCGCCGGGCACCCCTAAACTTTTGAAGACGTGTGCCGCTAACCTGAATAACCGAAGTGCCGGACCGATTCGGGTTCGGATCGACGCGCGACGTTCGGATGTCCGACCGGCGCGCGAGCACAATGAACACGGCTAGCCCCATGAACACCAATTACATGCATGACGTTGCCGACGAGGACATCGCGCCCAACGTGGATTTCGGCCGGCGCAATCCGCTCGAAATCGGCGTGGCGCTGCGCAATCTCGCCAATCGCGGCGACTTTCTGACGGCGCAATACGGCGACGGGCAAATCGTCACACGGTTGCTCGATGTCGACGTAACCGCGCATCGCTTCACGTTCGACTGGGGCGGCGTGGCGGAGCAGAACCGCGGCGTGCTCGCGTCGCAGAGGCTCGTTTTCAACGCGGCGCCGGAAGGCGTGCGCGTCGAGTTCACGACGCCGCCGGCGCGCGAGACGGTGTTCGACGGCCGACCGGCGTTCGAGGCCGAGTTTCCGACGGTCTTGTATTACATGCAGCGGCGCGAATATTTCCGCGTCGAGGCGCCGGTGCTCGATCCTTATATCTGCACGGGTTCGCTGCCAGAGGGGGAGCGGTTCCGCTTCGAGGTGCATGACCTGTCGCTGGGGGGGGTCGCGTTGCGCACGACAGATGAGCGCGTTGCCAATCTCGAGATGGGCATCGTGATTCAGGATGCCGAGCTGCATTTCAGCGCCAATGGCAAGGTTACGGTGGATATGAAGCTGGTTTCGAAGCGGGAATCGACAACGGCGAAGGGGGATTGCCGATATACCATCGGGTTCAAGTTTGTTTCGATGCCGGGGTCGGCGGAGAATACGCTGCAGCGGCTCATTACTCAGTTGGAGATGAAGCGGCGTTCTTTGGTGAAGTGATTTTTTTCGCCGGATCCCGTTTTCGTATTGGTTTATTAGCGTTGCCCCTGTGCGGGGCGGCAGTCACTTTCTTTGCTGCTGCAAAGAAAGTAACCAAAGAAAGCAGCTCGATACGCCCGCGGTCACACGCAGTTTGGCCATGCTTGCCATGCGATCGTGGGCTGCCTAAGTGTCGCCCTCATAGGACTAATCCGGCTTGGATCGCGCACGGTCTGTCGCCCCGCGCCGCATAGCCAATTGGTTCAGCACCAAATAGCTCCAGCCCGCTTCGCGGCCGACCGGTCCTCAATTCGGTCTGCCCGTACTCTTTTTGCTAACGGCTCTATCTCGCCGCATTGGTAATTCGTTGGTTTCCCTTGCAAACCCAGCGGCAGCGCGTAGCGCTGTGCCGGCGCTATTTCGTGCTGAACCTGTGTCCTTAGAGGGCTAGCTTGTCAGACCGTGTGCGATCCAAGCCCGACGGGGCCTATGAGGGCACTCGCTACAGAGCCCACGATCGGCTGGCAAGCGTGGCCAAACTGCGTGTGACTGCGGGCGTCTCGAGCTGCTTTCTTTGGTTACTTTCTTTGCAGCAGCAAAGAAAGTGACTGCCGCCCCGCACAGGGGCAACGCTAATAAACCAACAAGAAAACGGGATCCGGCGAAAGCAGAAGCAACGCCAAAACCAAACCGTAAAGGCAAAAGCAATCAGATGGAATAACCCCAAAAGCCCCCTCTGTTCGACCCATCGCTTTACACGCCGATAGCCAACAATTCACCCTATCGAAAGAGGCACGCATTCATGGCTACCACGACCGCAAACCAGCAACCCATCGTTCCCGCAAAGAGCGGCAAGCTCAAAAAGATCCTGATCATCGCCGTTGGCGCGATCGTGCTCCTCGGCGCGGGAGCCGGCGGCGCTTACTTCTTCCTCGGCAAGAATCACGGCCCCGCGAAACCGGCGCCCGAACCGCCGCCCGTGTTCTTCCCGCTCGAATCGCTCACGGTCAACCTTCAGTCCGACGACGGCACCATGCACTATCTGCGCGCCGGCCTCACGCTCAAGCTCAAGGACGAAAAAGTCCAGTTGCTCGTCACCGAGCGCATGCCCGAAGTCCGCAGCCGCGTGCTGCTCCTGCTCTCCGGCAAACGCCCCGACGATCTCGCGACCGTCGACGGCAAGAAACAGCTCGCGGGCGAGTTGCGCGCAGCGGTCGAGACCGCTGCAAGCTCGGCCGAGAAGCCGGTGCGCGTCGAAGAGGTGCTGTTCACCGAATTCGTCGTCCAGTAACGCCGCATCAGCGAGTAAAGAGTCATGGGCCACGAAGAGTTCATGTCGCAAGAGGAGGTCGATGCCCTCCTCAAGGGCGTCACCGGCGAAATCGATCAGGAAGCTGACGAGAAAAAGCCCGCCGGCGTACGTCCCTACAACATCGCGACGCAGGAACGCATCGTCCGCGGCCGGATGCCCGGCCTCGAAATCATCAACGACCGCTTCGCGCGCCTCATGCGCGTGGGCATCTTCAACTTCATGCGGCGTTCAGCGGAAATTTCCGTCGGCCCGGTGAAGGTGCAGAAGTACAGCGAATTCACGCGCAACCTGCCGATCCCGACCAACCTCAACCTGGTCCACGTGAAGCCCTTGCGCGGCACATCGCTGTTCGTGTTCGACCCGAACCTCGTGTTCTTCGTGGTCGATAACCTGTTCGGCGGCGACGGGCGCTTTCACACACGCGTCGAAGGCCGCGAGTTCACGCAGACCGAGCAGCGCATCATCAGCAAGCTGCTGAACCTCGTGTTCGAACACTACGCGACGTCGTGGCGCAGCGTGAAGCCGCTGCAGTTCGAATACATGCGCTCGGAGATGCACACGCAGTTCGCCAACGTGGCGACGCCGAACGAGATCGTCATCGTGACGCAGTTCACGATCGAATTCGGCTCGACGGGCGGCACGCTGCACATCTGCATGCCGTACTCGATGATCGAGCCGATCCGCGACGTGCTCTCCTCGCCGATCCAGGGCGAAGCGCTCGAAGTGGACCGCCGCTGGGTGCGCGTGCTGTCGCAGCAAGTGCAGTCGGCCGAAGTGGAGTTGACGGTGGATCTCGCCGAGATTCGCTCGTCGTTCGAGCAGCTTCTCAACATGCGCGCGGGCGACGTGCTGCCGATCGACATTCCGGAACAGGTCGTCGCCAAAGTGGACGGCGTGCCGGTCATGGAATGCGGCTACGGAATTTTCAATGGTCAATATGCGCTGCGCGTGCAAAAGATGATCAGCGCGAGCGACACGATGAAGGAAGGTGGATATGAGTGATCTGATGCAGAACGATGCGCCCGGTGCGCAAGAAAAAGGCGAAGAGCTCCTTTTGGACGATTGGGCGAGCGCGCTCGCCGAGCAAAACGGCAACGACGCGCCGGTTGCCGCGAGCGCCGGCGTGTTCCAGCCGCTGTCGAAGGCGGCGGCGCCGTCGACGCGCAACGACATCGACATGATTCTCGACATCCCCGTGCAGATGACGGTGGAGCTCGGGCGCACGAAGATCGCCATCCGTAACCTGCTGCAACTCGCGCAAGGCTCGGTCGTGGAACTCGACGGCCTCGCGGGCGAGCCGATGGACGTGCTCGTGAACGGCTGCCTCATCGCGCAGGGCGAAGTGGTCGTGGTGAACGACAAGTTCGGCATTCGCCTGACCGACATTATCACGCCGTCCGAACGCATCCGGAAGTTGAATCGATGAAACGCCTGGCCGTCGCGCTGCTCTGCTGCACACCTCTTCTTGCCGTCGCCGCCGACATGAACGCGGTGAACCACGCCGCGCAAATCGCCTCGGGCGTCGGCGCTGGCACCGCGGTGCCGTCGCTGGGTTTCGGCGCGGTGCTGCAGACGCTCGTCGGGCTCGTCGTCGTGATCGGCTTCGTGTTCGGCTGCGCGTGGCTCGCGCGCAAGTTCGGCTTTCAGGGCGGCAAGCGCGGCGGTCTCGTGAAGGTGGTGGGCGGCGCATCGCTCGGCAACAAGGAGCGCGTCGCGGTCGTCGAAGTGGGCGATACGTGGCTCGTGCTCGGCGCGGGCCCCGGCAACGTGCGGCTGCTGCACACGATGCCCGCCGGATCGGCGGAAGTGGACGGCGTCAGTATGCCGGCGCCGCCGCCGTCCGGGAGCTTCGGCGCGAGGTTCCGCGATGCCCTCGCCGGCGAAGCGAACAAGCGGCTCCAGAAGTTCGTCAAGTAAGTTCGTTCGTTTGACCGATACATCGGGCGCGATCCGCAAGGATCGAACGCCCGATGTTCGTTTACGGCGAGCGCTTCACAATAGAACGAGTTGGCGCGGGTTTTCCCCTCTGTTCGCGCCATCGTTCGACATCCGCGTGGCCGACAATTCAGCCTATCGAAACAGGCAGGTTTTCATGGCTATCACGTTCGTCATTTTCCAAGGTCAGCGGTTTCTCGATGCCTTCGCAAGCATCGCGGGCAAGCGTCTCAAGCGGTTCGTCGGCGGGAGCAAGTAATGCATGTCAGTCGCAACATCGTGCGCGGCGTGAAGATCGCGCTGCCGGTCATCGCCGGTCTGATGCCGTATCTCGCGTTCGCGCAGAGCACGGCGGGCCTGCCGGCCTTCAACACGAGCCCCGGCCCGAACGGCGGCACGACGTACTCGCTCAGCGTGCAGACGATGCTGCTGCTGACGATGCTCTCGTTCCTCCCCGCGATGGTCCTGATGATGACGAGCTTCACGCGCATCATCATCGTGCTGTCGCTGTTGCGCCAGGCACTCGGCACGACGAGCACGCCGCCGAACCAGGTGCTCGTCGGCCTCGCGCTGTTTCTCTCGTTTTTCGTGATGTCGCCCGTGCTCGATCGCGCCTACACCGACGCGTACAAGCCTTTCTCCGAAGGCCAGATCGCGATGGACCAGGCGATGACGCGCGGCGTCGCGCCGTTCAAGCAGTTCATGCTGAAGCAGACGCGCGAATCGGATCTCGCGCTCTTCGCGCGCATCTCGAAGGCCGCGCCGATGAACGGTCCTGAGGACGTGCCGCTGTCGCTGCTCGTGCCGTCGTTCGTCACGAGCGAACTGAAGACGGGCTTTCAGATCGGCTTCACGATCTTCATTCCGTTTCTCATCATCGACATGGTGGTGGCGAGCGTGCTGATGTCGATGGGCATGATGATGGTTTCGCCAACGACGATCGCGCTTCCGTTCAAGCTGATGCTGTTCGTGCTGGTCGATGGCTGGCAGTTGCTGATCGGCTCGCTCGCGCAAAGTTTCGTATCCTGAGGAGACGCCCATGACACCCGAATCCGTCATGACGATGGCGCATCAGGCGATGTACGTCGCCTTGCTGCTGGCCGCGCCGTTATTGCTGGTCGCGCTCGTCGTCGGTCTGGTCGTGAGCCTGTTCCAGGCGGCGACGCAGATCAACGAGTCGACGCTGTCGTTCATTCCGAAGCTGATCGCGGTGGCGGTGACGCTCGTGATCGCGGGACCGTGGATGCTGTCGACGCTGCTCGACTACATGCGCCACGTTTTCACGATCACGCCCGCGATCACGGGCTGACTTTCGCTCGATGTTCTCCGTCACTTACGCGCAACTGAACGGCTGGCTCACGGCGTTTCTGTGGCCGTTCGTGCGCATTCTTGCGTTGATAGCAACCGCGCCCGTGCTGAGCCACATGGCGATTCCGATGCGCGTGAAGATCGCGCTCGCCGCGTTCATTTCGCTGATCGTCGCACCGACGCTTCCCGCCATGCCTCAGGCGACGGTGTTTTCCGCGGCGGGCGTCTGGATCATCGTCAACCAGTTTTTGATCGGCGCGGCCATCGGCATGGTGATGCAGATCGCGTTCGCCGCTGTCGATGCGGCCGGCGAGTTCATCGGCCAGCAGATGGGGCTCGGTTTCGCAATGCTTTACGATCCGCGCGCGGGCGGCAATGCGGTGGTGGTTTCGCGTTATCTGAATACGCTCGCGATGCTCGCGTTTCTCGTCTTCGACGGGCATCTGCAGTTGGTGAGCGCGCTTATCGCGACGTTTCAGAGCGTGCCGATCGAGGCGAATGTCGTCGCGGCGGCGTCGCATGCGCAAGGCTGGCGTGTGCTGGTGGGTTATGGCGGCAGCGTTTTTTCGACGGGGTTGCTGCTCGCGTTGCCAATCGTGGCGGCGTTGTTGATCGCGAATCTCGCGCTTGGGATTCTTAATCGCGCTGCGCCGCAGATCGGGATTTTTCAGGTGGGGTTTCCTGTGACGATGCTCGTCGGGCTTCTTTTGCTCCAGCTTATGGTGCCCAATCTCATGCCGTTTTTTCAGCGGATTTTCGATGGGGGGATTTTGGAGGCGGGAAGAGTGGCTCGAGGGATGTTCTGATGTCCGCAGCCTGTCAGCGATACTCGTCGATTTCAATCGTGCGGCGCGTGGAAGGCGCAGAAGTGCAAATAGATAACGAAGGTGCGGTTTCAGGACGCATGGAAAGCTGATGTTCGTTTTGCTAATAAACCAACGCCACACGGCGATCCGGCAAAAAACGGCAAAGCAGTCTACCGGCCATCCGCGCGACGCTTTGCGGCCCATTCAACCAGGCCCGCGCCGATACATGCCACAACCTCGCTCCAGTCAGCATGAGACGGCCGCCTCAACAGCCGCATGGTCGGATACCAAGGACTGTCCTCCCGATAGTAATGCCATCGCCAATCGCCATCCGCCGGCAGCATCAACCAAACGGGCTTGCCCAACGCGCCCGCAACATGCGCCACCGACGTATCGACAGTAACGACAACATCGAGCGCAGCGATCGCACTGGCGGTATCGGCCATGCTAGTCAAGAGCACGCCGACATCGTGAAAATT
This sequence comes from Caballeronia sp. INML3B, assembly GCF_023631305.1. Classification (NCBI taxonomy): domain Bacteria; kingdom Pseudomonadati; phylum Pseudomonadota; class Betaproteobacteria; order Burkholderiales; family Burkholderiaceae; genus Caballeronia; species Caballeronia sp. INML3B. The sequence goes on along the minus strand of NZ_JALQDI010000001.1, from coordinate 5,734 downwards.
ACCCAACCGCGCCGCATACCCCGCCGCTTCCCGCGCCCCCTCGCCCTTCTGAAGACTAAAGAACTCGGCGCCATCGATCGCGAAAAGATCATCGAGCACGGACAGTGACGGCAGCGAGCGCGCCGCGTCGTTCTCGTGGCTCGGTTCGCCCTTGAAGACCACACCGACCTTCACCGCGCTCTCGTGGACTTGCGGCATGCCGGACACCCCGAAACACGGCGCGCGCAAATAAGGCACCGATTGCGGCAACGCCTCCAGATCGAGTGGCAGGAACACGGGGATCGCGTGCGGATAGACCCAGTAATCGAACGCCGGAAGCACATCGGCCGCCTTTACATCGATGACCACGGCCGCTTCTCCCGATGCCTCGAATAGCGAGACGAGCGGCGTCTGACAAACCACGCCGACGCTTGCCGCGCCCGCGCGCTCGCGAAGAATGCGCGCAAAGCGGAAGAAGAAGACTTCATCGCCGAGCCCGAACTCGCTCCAGATGACAATGCGCTTGCCCGCGAGGGGTTCGCCGTTCCACTTCGCGATGCCCGTCGGCGGCTGCGCTTTCGTGCGTCGCTCCCAGCCGAACTGTTCGGCAAGACTTTCGCGCAGCGCGAATCCCTCGTTGAGCCGCCCGCGCGCGATCGTGTGAAGCGCGAGACGAAGGTGTATCAGGTGGTCGTTCGGCATCCGTTCAACGCAACGCGCGAGCAGCGCATCGACACGCTCGGGCTCGCGCCACCGCAAAAGTTCGGCCTTCGCATAAAGAATCACTTCGACGCGGTACGGATAAGCGGCGATGGCTTCCTCGCACACGGCGATGCACGCCCGTGCGTTTTCCGCGGCGATCATCGCCATCGCGTAATCGCGTGGACTGGCGATGTCGCGCTTACGAATGATGAGTTCGATCGCGCTTTCGGGCGCCGCGTCGGCGATATCGTCGCGAACGAGGACGAGCCGCTCGCATTGCGCGACATGCGAGACCGACTGCGCGAGGTCGAGGATATCGATCGACTGCGACGATGCTTTCGCCGGCTTGCCGATGGTGAAGCGCCACTTGAGCGCGGAGTCGTCATTTGGGGGCACCGTCACGAGCAAATGACCGCCGGGCTTGAGCAAATCGAGCCATCGCGACAAGGACTGCGCCGGATTGTCCTGCGCGGCAAGACACACGCTCGCGTGAACGAAGTCGAACGACGCGTCGCTCTGACCCGCCATGTGTGACTCGCCTCCGAGCGACGTATTCCACCAGAGCAAGTTAGTCATTCCGGGAAACAGATGGTGTCGTTCCCTAAGCGGACATCGGTCCGGTCCGATGTCGATGCCACTTCCAGTCAGATAGCGCCGCACGAACACCCACTCGCCCGCGCGGCGCTCGATCGTCCTGTTCACCTCTTCCATCGTTAACGCTCTCTTGTGAACGGCTTGGGAATGCTGAGCACATCGGCGCTTTCATTATGGGCAGAATCGCACCGTCACGCGCGATGCCCGCGGCAGGTTGCACGCTTCGTGAAATCGCGCGCGGAGGTTGCCGGAAGCGAAACGCTGTCAGCGGCCGCAATGTACATTGCACGGCCCGGGCGTTTGTGAAATTTCGGCTGAGATGAGCGTTTGGCGAGCGCGAAGACGCGGTCGCGCGAGGCGAAAAAAAAGCATCGTCCGACGCCTCGAACGATGCTTCTCCGATGCGAACCGGGCAATCGGCCCGGCTGCGATCAACTCCCGATGTAATCGAACAACGACATCTTCTGAATCTGCGAAAACGCCATCTGGGCCGCCTGCAACGAGTTCTGCGTCAACTCATACTGGCTGATCGACGAAACCAGATCGATGCTCGTCAGATTCGCAATATCGCTCGCCGTCTGCGTCTGGCTCGTCTGCATGGAGGTCTGCGTCGACTGCACTTCCTGCTCGCGTCCGCCTACCACCGTCTGCGCCGACAGCACGTTGTTGAACGTATTGTTCACCTTCGTGCCCGCCGTCGTCAGCGCATTCGTCAACGCTGCCTGAGCGCCCGGCGATCCCGTCGGCTGCTTGAGCGCGCTCACGATCGTGTCGAGCGTCGCGAAGATGTCGTTGTTGTCGGTCGCCGCCGGCTGCACGGTGAACGAGTCCTTGTCCGCGGGCGTGCCGTCGATCGTCACCTTCTGGCCGCCGAGCGTGATGTCGGTCTTGCCCGTGTACGCCACGTTCGTCGGCAACGTGTTGTCCGGCGGAACCGACGTGATCGAATAGCTCGTCGTCCCGTCCGTCTGCGAGACGGAGAACGAAATCGTGTACTGGCTCGCATTGCCCGGGTTGCTCGTGTCGCTCACGCTCACCGGGCCGATCGTTCCCGTGCCCGAATTCGTATCGGCGGCACGCGACACCGGATCGCTCTCTATCGGCGATACGCTCTGGAAGATCGACAGACCCGTGTCGCCCACGGGAATCGAACGGCCCTCGCTGATCTGCACGCTGCGCTGGCCCTCGTCGCCGGCATAGCTCGCGCCGGTGCCGGACGAATTGTTCGAGAACGGCGCCGTGCCGCCCTTGAGCCCCGAGAAGATGTAGTTGCCGTTGCTGTCCGTGGTGTTCGCAAGGCTGAAGAGCTGATCGCGCAAGCCCTGGATCGTGTTCGCGATCGCCGTGCGGTCCGAATCGGTGAGCGAACCGTCGCCCGCATGCACGATCTGCGTCTGGACGCTCTGGAGCGCGCTGCTCACGCTGCTCAACGTGGCGTCTTCCTGTTGCAGCGACGACAGCGCCGTCGTCTGGTTCGTGCTGTATTGCGCGAGCGCGCCGCTCTTCAACGTGAGCTGCACCGCCTGCGCCGCGCCGAGCGGATCGTCGGATGCGGTGAGAATGCGCTTGCCCGATGAAATCTGCTGATACATCGAGGCGAGCGTGCTCTGCTGGTCGCTCATCGAAGCGACGTTCAGGTTGAAGTACTGGGAACTGGAAATACGCATCGCGTTTAACCTCAGTTGAACATGCCGAGCAGCGACTGGAACAGCGTCGAGGCGGTCTGGATCACCTTGCTGTTCGCTTGATAAAGCTGCTGATACTGAATAAGGTTGGCCGCCTCTTCGTTCAGGTTCACGCCCTGCACCGATTGCTGCGCCGAAGTCGCTTGAGTCAGCAGCGCGGTCTGCGCCGTGCTCGTCGCCTTGAGCTGATTGGTCGTATTGCCGATCGTGTTGACGTAGTTCGCGTACGAACTCGTCAGCGTGTCGGTGCCGCCGTTGAGCGATTTCGCCGACACCAGGTTCGCCATGGCGAGCGCGTTGCTGCCGTCGCTCGTGCCGCCCTTGTTCTGCGCGATCTTGAACGCGTCGTTGTCCTTAGGCGTGCCGCTGATGGTCGCGGAAACGCCATTCGCCGAGACCGTCATGCCCTTCGTCGCATCGTAGGGAATGGTCTGGCCGATGGCGTAGCTGGTCCCGTCGACGGTCACCGCCACGTCCGACGTGAAGCCGTTCGCCGTCGCGCTGTAGGTCAGGTTGATGTCCGACGACATCGCGTTCTGCGTCACCGTCGCCGACGAAATCGACGCCGTGCCGGTGTTCGTGCTCGCCGCCGACGTCACCGCGGGCGACGCCGCCGCGATCGCCGCGCCGTTGCTCGTCGTGAGCTTGAAGTTGTCGAGCGCGGCGCGTGTCGGCTGGATCGTGAACGAGTCGCCCTTCTGCACGCCGGTCAGCGAAGACACGTCGATGTTCAGGCCGTTGATCGTCTTCTGCGTTTCCGTGGCCGGATCGATCGAACCGAGCTGCTGTCCTGTCGCCGGGTCCGTCACCGTGTACTTGCTGCCGTCGTAGGTGACGGTGAAATCGTTGGCGGGCGGCTGCGTGCCGTCGACGATCGTCGCGGTCGGCGTGCCGGTGCCCTTGTTGCGCGCGTTGGCGATGATGTTCGGATCGCTGGTCGCGAACAGCTTGCCGCCGGGCTGGCCGCTCAGGTCGAGGCCGAGCGCGTTCTGACCGTTCAGCTGGCTGGCGAAGCTCGTCGCGATGGCGCCGAGTTGCGCCTGCGCCGGGTCGAGCGTCTGCGTGCGGAAGTCGATGAGGCCGCCGATCACGCCGCCGGTGAGCGCCGAGCTATCGACGTATTGCGTGTTCGCGGCTGTCGGCGTGGTGCCGTCGCGGCTCTGGAACGCGACCGCGAGTTCGCTCGGATCGGACGCCGAAGGCACCGCTTGCAGCCCGTATTGCGTATTGCCGACGACGAGCGGCTGCCCGTTGCCGATGAAAACGTTGTAGTTGCCGTCCTGCTGCACGACCTGCACGCCGATCATCGAGCTGAGGTTGGTGACGAGCTGATCGCGCTGATCGAGCAACTGGTTCGGCTGCTGGCCGCCCGCGCTGGCGATGTTGATCTGCTTGTTGAGATCGGCGATCTGTTGCGAGTAGCTGTTGATCTGCGAGACGGCGCTCGTCAGTTGGGTGTTGACGCTCTGACGCAACTGGTCGTATTGCTCGCCGGCCGAGTTGATCTGATCCGCGAGCGTCTGGGCGCTGCTCATCAGCGACTGGCGCGCGGCGGCGCTGCTCGCGGAGTTCGCCACCGACTGCAGGCCGGAAAAGTAATTGGTGATGCCTTGCGCGATGCCTTTGGTCGGATCGCCCACGAGATTGTTCAGTTGCGAGATCAGCGAGTAGTACGTGCTCGCCGCGCTGCTCGACGCTTGCGTGTTGTTCACTTGCGTCGTCAGGTACTGGCTGTACTGACGCGTGACGGTGACGGCCTGCACGCCGTTGCCGAGATAGCCGGAGCCTGTGAACTGGCCGGAAGACTCCTGATACGAAACCTTCTCGAGCGTATAGCCCGGCGTCGCGGCGTTGCTGATGTTCTGTCCCGTGGTCGTGAGGCCCCATTGGGCTGCGTTCAGACCTGAAAGACCAATGCTGAAAATGTTATTGGACATGCGTTGAATCCTGGTGAGGCGGCGTTGGATCGGGCGCTGCCGCAATGGCTGATTTGTTTATCGGCGGATTGCCGGGGAAGTTGAGGGTTTGCTCTTCGTTTGCCGGCTGGGGCGGGCGCCGGCGCGTGCGCTTGGCGCGATGGGGCCATTATCGGAGGGGTTTCGCAATGGCTATTGCGCGAAGAGCGAGGGGTTTATGGGTTATTTCTTTGGTTTTGCTTCTGCTTTCGCCGGATCCCGTTTTCTTTTTGGTTTATTAGCACTGCCCCTGTGCGGGGCGGCAGTTACTTTCTTTGCTGCTGCAAAGAAAGTAACCAAAGAAAGCAGCTCGATAAGCCCGCAGTCACACGCAGTTTGGCCACGCTTGCCAGCCGATCGTGGGCTGCCTAAGTGTCGCCCTCATAGGTCCAACCGCGCTTGGATCGCGCACGGTCTGACGAGCTAGCCCTCTAAGGACACAGGTTCAGCACGAAATAGCGCCGGCACAGCGCTACGCGCTGCCGCTGGGTTTGCAAGGGAAACCAACGAATTACCAATGCGGCGAGATAGAGCCGTTAGCAAAAAGAGTACGGGCAGACCGAATTGAGGACCGGTCGGCCGCGAAGCGGGCTGGAGCTATTTGGTGCTGAACCAATTGGCTATGCGGCGCGGGGCGACAGACCGTGCGCGATCCAAGCCGGATTAGTCCTATGAGGGCGACACTTAGGCAGCCCACGATCGCATGGCAAGCATGGCCAAACTGCGTGTGACCGCGGGCGTATCGAGCTGCTTTCTTTGGTTACTTTCTTTGCAGCAGCAAAGAAAGTGACTGCCGCCCCGCACAGGGGCAACGCTAAT